>RXJC01000569.1:0-347 GCA_003963435.1 Bradyrhizobiaceae bacterium
AGATCAACCGGCGCGTCAGCCTGATCGCCTCAGCCGATACGATGCAGCCGCTCGTCGATCTGTTCGGCAAGGTGCTCAAGATCGACGCGCCGACTTTCCACGACATGATGAAGATCACGCCGCCAAAGGTCGCGGCGTTCTTTGCCGGCTTTCCGGACGGCATCGCCTCCGGCGAGGAACTCGCCGAGGCGCTGCCCGGACTGGTCGATCCTGCCGAGATCGTCACACTCGCCGCGGGCCTGCGCGCCCGGCTGCTCGCCTATCTCCGCCAGGCCATCCCCGGCTTCGACGACTGCACCGATCTCGTGCTGGCCGATCTCGGCTATTCCGGCAGCGTGCAGAAGGCG
>RXJC01000569.1:397-13225 GCA_003963435.1 Bradyrhizobiaceae bacterium
TCCGGCAGCGTGCAGAAGGCGCTGCGCCGCATCTTCGACCTCGAAGGCATCAAGATCCGTCTCCACGGGGCCTATCTGATGTCGCTCGACGACGCCTTCGACGATATCGCCGGGGAAGACAGCGCGGCGGGCTTCATCTCCGACCTCGTGGTCACCCCGCATGTCAAGCGCATGCTGATCCGCAACGTCGCGTTGCTGGAGCAGATTTGCTGCTCCGCCGACGGCTCGGTCCGGGATTACGACGGCGGCATGGTGCTGCGCGAAATCAATCCGCGTCCTCCGGAGCAGGTGGCGCTTGCCGCGGAGATCCAGGCCGGTGCGCTGGCTTTCGCGGGCAGCGCGAAAGACGTCGCGCGCGACTACGACCTCGATCCCCATGCCGTACCCGATGTCGCGGCGCGCTGGTGCGCGGCGACGCTGGCACGGCTTCTGCTGCTGCCTGACGATGACGAGCTGGCGCTGCTCGGCGCGTTGAAGCACGACGTCAATCTCGGCACCCACGCGCTCGCACCGCTGCTCGACGGGCCGTTCGTGCGCAACCAGATCACCGCCCGCGGTCTCTCGGCCGCCTGCACGGCGGCCGCGCCGCCAATGTGGCTCGCCGGCAGTTTTGCGAGCCTGTCGCCGTCCTACAATTACCTCTACGCGCTGTTCGGCGCCAACCGACTGCCCGCGGACGTCTTTGAGGAACGGGCCGCTGGCCCGGTTCAGGTCGGACTGTTCCGCGCCGATGGCGGTGCAGCGCTGGAGGCGGTGACAGTCCACCGCACCGGCCTCGGCGAGCTGCGTCTGCGCATCCCGCTGTCGCGTCGCATGGCGGTCACCATGATCGCGCTGCCGCTGGCGAAATTCGCGCCTGAGGGTCTGCTTCACGGCGTGACCGTGCAGCGGGGCGATGACGTTCGTGACGCCGCCGAGAGCCAGGACGTTACCGCTGTCGCGGCCGCCGGGCTGATTTTTGCCGGCGTGCAGCAGCGCGGCTCGCACTATCGCGCCGACACCGAAGACGGCTGCCTGCTGATCCCGGCCGCCCCGATGACGCAGGAGATCGCGATCTACTCCGTCGCGATCACCCCGCTCGGGGCCGGCCCCAAATAGTGCGCCTGATCGCGCCGCCCCGACCGTTGAAGTCCCAGGGCTTACGAGGGGGCGGGCAATTGCGGGACGCGACGCAGGCAAATCTTGATCAGGTGCTGCAATCCGGCGGCATCCGGCTCGGGCGGGCCCAGCACGACCGCCTGCGCTGGCTGGTCGGCCAGTACGGCGCGCCCTCGCTCGATGGCGTGCCGGACGGGCGGCACAACGGCGTCATGATTCTGAAGGAGCCGCCGAGTGGCGCGGCGGCCGAGCTGTTGTACCGTTCGCTCAATCCCGCCTGCGCCGTCGTCATTCCCAGAAGCGAGAATCCCGGCTTCGATTTCCTCAAGTCCAAGCTGACCGAGTTCGGCACCGTCGGCCCCTGCGGCGCCGACGGTCCGCACGAGATGTGGTGGGGCGGCATCGGCTGGTCCAAATTCCTCGCAGCCGCCGATACGTCTCCCCCTCGGCCGCGCATCGTCTCCTGCCATCCGCGCCGCGGCGACCAGGCAGCGCCGCTCCGTCTCCGCCAATCGCTCGAACGCCTGCAGCTCGATTGTCACATCGAACCGATCGACACCCAGCTCGACGACCGGCTGCTCTGCTTCGAGAAGGCGGAGTTCATGGTGCGGATGTGGAACGAATATCGCGAACCACTGCTGTTCGTCGATGCCGGTGCGGTCTTGCGCGGGGCGCCGGTGCTGCCCTCCTTCCTCGGCTGCGACGTCGCCCTGCACAAATGGAATCGCTGGGAGATGTCGGCGCGGACGCTCTATCTCGGTCGCTCCGCACAAGCGGAACGGCTGCTCCGTGCATGGCAACAGCTCGCCGCCGCCTATCCCGCGATCTGGGACGGCTATTTGCTGGACCAGGCCTGGAGCCTGACCTCGTCGCAGGTGCCGCTCGACACCGTGTGGCTGCCGCGGTCCTATCATGCACTGCAAGGCGACCTCGGCGCGCGATGATCCTGCATGACCAGCAGACGACGACGCTGGAGCTTGGTCCCGATCCCGGCTTTGCGAGCATCGTGCGCACGGCCCGCCGTGCCGGCCGCACCGGCGCCCGCGACGCCTTCATGGTGATGACCTCAGAGGCTGAGACCGGCAAGGGCATCGCCGTGATCCTGCGCGATATCTCGGCCAGCGACGCGGGTGCGGTCGCCGCGACCGTCGAGGCCGTGACCGGCGCCTATGCCGCCGATTGCGGCGGTTACGGCCGGCTCGAGCTCTCGCTCTGCGCCTGGCAGGACGACGTCGGTGCCGCGCGCGAGGCCGCTGGCCTGGCGCGCTACCGCATCCTGGAGATCGCGCCGGGACAGCGCATCGCCAACGATTTCTTCGCCAGCCACGCGTCCGACGAAGCGGTCATGGCCGCACGCCAGCTTTTCCCCTGAGGGCCCCTCAAGATGCTCAAGACCATCATCCTGCTCACCGACACAGTGCAACAGCAGCAGCCGCTGGCCAATCTGCTCCGTGAGCACAATCGCGATCTCGCCTTCTGCTCGGCGCTGCGTGCATCGGACCTCAGCGCGATCGAAGCGGACGTGCTGAGCGAGGCGCGGCTGGTCTCCTTCGCCGCCGACGTCGCCGTGCCCGAAAAACTCCTGCTCCAGCTCGGTTACGGCGCCTACAAGTTCTACGCCACGCCGACGCAATATCCAGGCCTGCCGTCCACGCCCGACGACAGCGACGAGGATCCGCGCTGCTATTCCGTGATCGCGCAGTCGATGACGATCTGGCCGGATTTCAAGAAGGTGGTCGGATTGGAGACTGTCACCATCCCCGAAGGCACCCTGCCCGTCGAGCGCGAACGTCTGGTGTTCTCCCGCCTCGCCCACCTGTTCTGGGGCATGTCGCACATGATCGCAGGCGAGGTGACGGATCTTCCGGCGATCGTCGGACTCGGTGAGAGCCAGCGTCCGACGCTCACGATGATGAACTGAGCTGGCACGTGGGCCGGTGATCCTCCCTGGCGCCAAGCCTAGTACGACTTGGCGAGCCCCAGCACCTTTTCCGCGATAAAACTGAGCGCGAGCTGCGGGCTGACCGGCGCGATGCGCGGGATCAGCACCTCGCGCAAATAGCGCTCGACGTGGAACTCCTTGGCATAGCCGAAGCCACCATGGGTCATCACGGCCTGCTCGCAGGCGTGGTATCCGGCTTCACCCGCGAAATATTTCGCGGCGTTCGCGCCGGCGCCGCAGGGCAGGCCCTTGTCGTATTGCCAGGCCGCCTGCATAACCATCAGCCACGCCGCTTCGAGCTCGACCCAGTTCACTGCGAGCGGATGCTGGATGCCTTGATTCTTGCCGATCGGCCGGTTGAACACGACGCGCGTCTTGGCATATTCGGTCGCGCGCGACAGCGCTAGTTTTCCGAGGCCTACGGCCTCCGCCGCGATCAGGATGCGCTCGGGGTTCATGCCTTCGAGGATGTACTGAAAGCCCTTGCCCTCTTCGCCGATGCGGTCCTCCATCGGAATTTCAAAGTCCTCGAAGAACAGCTCGTTGGAATCGACGATCTTGCGGCCCATCTTCTCGATCTCGTGGACCTTGATCCTGGTGCGGTCGAAGTCGGTATAGAACAGGCTGAGGCCGTGGGTGGGCGAGCGCACCTCCTCCAGCGGCGTGGTGCGCGCCAGCAGCAGGATCTTGTGCGCGACCTGCGCGGTCGAAATCCATACCTTCTGCCCGTTGACGATGTAGCGGTCGTTCTTGGCGACGGCGCGGGTTTTCAATTGCGTGGTGTTGAGGCCGGTGTTGGGCTCGGTGACGGCAAAGCAGGCCTTCTCGCGGCCCTCGACCATCGGCGGCAACATGCGCCTGCGCTGCTCCTCGGTGCCGAACACCACGACGGGATTCAGCCCGAACACGTTGATGTGCACCGCGGAGGCGCCGGACATGCCGGCGCCGGATTCCGCGATGGTGCGCATCATGATCGCAGCTTCGGTGATGCCGAGACCCGAGCCGCCATATTCCTCGGGCACGCAGATTCCGAGCCAGCCGGCATCCGCCAGCGCCTTGTGGAAATCGTGCGGGAAGCCGCCGTCGTGGTCCTTCTTCAGCCAATAGGCGTCGGGGAAGCCTTCGCAGATCTTGGCGATGGCATCGCGAATGGCCTCCTGCTGATCGGTGAGCGCGAAATCCATGGTCTTGGTCTCCTTCTCGGGAGCCGCGACCGCGCCATCTCCCTTCGCGTTCCCTACTCAAGGCCGTGGCGCTTGCTGCGCCCTGACGTGCCTTCGCCCGCGTTCTTAGCTCGAAAAACCGCGTGCAGATACGTGAATTTGCCTGTCAACTGTGTCAGCGGTGCATAGGCTCATGCGGCCTGACGCTGGGAGCGCGCCGTTATTTCGCAGGGAGGAAACCGCGATGGCCGGACTTTATTTCGAGGACTTTTCCGTAGGCCAGGAGTTCAGGCATCCGCTGACCCGGACCGTCACGGAGATGGACAACACCATGTTCAGCCTGCTGACGCTCAATCCGCAGCCGCTGCACATCGACGCCCATTTCGCGGAGAAGACCGAGTTCGGCCAGCGCATTTTCAACAGCCTTTACACCCTCGGCATCATGATCGGCATGACGGTCTATGATACGACCCTGGGCACCACCGTCGCCAATCTCGGCATGACCGACGTCACGTTTCCAAAGCCGGTCTTCCATGGCGACACCTTGCGGGCGACCACGAAGGTGCTTTCGTTGAGGGAATCCAAATCGCGCCCGAAAGCGGGCATCGTCGAGTTCGAGCACCATGCCTTGAACCAGAACGACGAGATCGTCGGCAAATGCCGTCGCATGGCGATGATGCACAAGAGGCCGGTCTGATGCGTTCGATGCTGTTCGTGCCGGGCGATTCCCCGCGCAAATTCGAGAAGGCGAGCGAAGCCAAGGCCGACGCGCTGATCATCGACCTCGAGGATTCCGTCGTCACCGACAAGAAGCCGGAAGCGCGCGAGCTCACGCTTGCGATGCTGAAGAGCCGACCCGGCCCGCACCAGCTCTATGTCCGCGTCAACGCGCTCGACACCGGCATGACGCTGGCCGACCTCGCCGCGGTGCTGCCCGGCAGGCCCGACGGCATCGTGCTGCCGAAATCGCAAGGCGGCGACGACGTCCGCCGGGTCGCGACCTGGCTCGAGGCGCTGGAAGCAGCATCGGGCATCGGGGTCGGCACGACCCGCATCGTCTGCGTGGCGACGGAGACGGCGAGCTCGATCTTCGGTCTCGCCAGCTATAAAGGCTGCTCCCCTCGTCTCGCCGGCCTGATGTGGGGCGCGGAAGACCTCTCGGCCTCGCTCGGCGCCACCGAGAAAGCGAGCGGCGGCGTGTTCCACAGCCCCTATCGTCTCGCACGCGATCTCTGCCTGATGGCGGCGGCCGCGGCTGAGGTCGCGCCGATCGACACCGTCTATACCGACATCGACAATCTCGCCGGCCTCGAGCAGGAGACGCGGGCCGCGCGCCGCGACGGCTTTTCCGCCAAGGCGCTGATCCATCCCAAGCACGTTGATGTCGTCAACGCCGCGTTCGCGCCAACGGACGCCGAGCGTGCCTGGGCCGAGAAGGTGATCGCGGCGTTCGCGAGCAATCCGAATTCCGGCACGCTGCGACTCGACGGCCAGATGATCGACAAGCCGCATCTTCGCGCCGCGAAGAAGATCCTCGGCCAGCCCTAGGAAGCAGGACGCAAGACCCGCGCCAGAACGGCTACAGCCGGGCGTCTGGCTGAAGCTGAGGTGTCAGTCGAAGCCTTGGACGGGCGGCGTCGCGCTCTGCGCCGGCGCGGCGGGCGCGGCTTGAACCGGCGGAGCCGGATTGGCGGCAGCTCTCATCTGGCCGTTGGCCTCCATGGCCTGACGCGTGCGCGGCGAGCTCGCAGCCGCGCGGCGCGGGGACGAGCGGTGTCCTGCCGAGCGCGAACCTCTCACGCCCCAGGACCGGGCGATCGAAGGTCCCGCGGTGTAGCCGATCAAGGCTCCGGCGACCGCTCCGACCGGGCCCAGCACGACCGCGCCAGAGACCGCGCCGAGCGCTGCATCGCCGGCGCGCTCCTGCGCAACCGCACTTGCGGGCACACAGGCCAGCATTACGACAGCAATGATCACAGCTTTGGTCATCGGAGCGCCTCCCTCGCGGGAAATCACTCGTTCTCAAATATGGCTGCACGAGGTTCGCTTGCCGGCCAACAGAAGGCAATCGACCCGTGGAACTCCCCCTCGCAAGCTTCCGCCGCCAACCGCTGGTTGCGGTGGCGGCGCGAGAGCTACACGATCTTGATCGACATGTCGGGCAGACCCTCGAGCTTGCACAGCAGCACGTCGCCCTTCACGACGGGGCCGACATTTTCCGGCGTGCCGGAATAGATGATGTCGCCGGCTTTCAGCTCGAACGCTTCCGACAGCTTTGCGATCTGCTCGGCCACGCTCCAGATCATCTTGCTGAGATCCGAGTTCTGCCTGACCGTTCCGTTGACCGCCAGCGAGATCGCGCCCTTCTCGAAATGGCCGGTCTTGCTGGCCGGGTGGATCGGGCCGAGCACCGCGGCGTGGTCAAAGCTCTTGCCGATCTCCCAGGGCTTCTTCTCCGCGGCCATGCCGTTCTGGAGATCGCGCCGGGTCATGTCGAGGCCGAGCGCGTAGCCGTAGACGTGGTCGAGCGCCTTATCGACCGGGATATTGGTCCCGCCGGATTTCAGCGCGGCGACCAGCTCGACCTCGTGATGATAGTTCTTGGTCAGCGACGGATAGTGATGGTCGGCGACCTCGCCGATTCCGACGTTCTGGATCGCGTCCGTCGGCTTCTGGAAGAAGAACGGCGGCTCGCGGCTCGGATCCGAGCCACGCTCGATCGCATGCGCCGCATAGTTGCGTCCGATGCAGTAGATGCGCCGGACCTGAAACACCTCTTTCTCGCCGACGATCGGGATCGTCACCATCGGCACCGCAAAGATCGGCTTGAGCCCGGCCTGCGCCGCAGCCGGAACGACGTCTGCCACGGTTGCCGCGGTCGCGACCGCGGCGGCTGCGAGCAGATCGCGTCGCGTGGGTGAGGTCCGTTTCATCTCAAGGGCTCCCTTCCTTATCATTGGGCCGCGTCAGGCGCGCCGGTCCCGCTGATAGTCGATCTTCAGCGCGTCAGCAACAGGGCCGGCATGGCGCGAGCTTCGAACATCTTGACACGCGTTTCTCGCTGAATATTTTTCCCGCCGAGAAGCACTTTCTCACCCCAAAAAATCAAAGGATCCAACGCGACCGTCTGGAGAGACGACGATGCTCGATGAGAATTTGGCCCGCATCCGTGCGCACCGCAACAATATTCACCGCTATCGACGGCTGCTGAAGACAAGGCTGTCACAGCTTGAGCGGCAATTCATCGAGAGACGCCTGGCAGAAGAGAAGTCTGCGCTGCATGGGCTGGGCGCGACAACATTCCCCGTCAGCTTCCGCGCAACGGGGGCGCCGGCCGAGAGGATGGGAGTGGCGCGATGAACCGTCAGCGGGAGCTGCTCATTCGCGGCAGCGAGAAGGTGATCGGCCACTACGAGCTTCTGCTTGCAAGCGCAAGGACCGAGTCTGAGCGTGAGCTTTATCGCCAGCGCATCGAGCGCGAGCGTCGGCTGATCCGTGACCTGCAAGGCGAGCCGGATTATCGCGCCGCCTGAGCCGGGAAAGCCTACGATCGCTGATCATCGCAGGGGCGGGCCACCCGCCTTCGGCAGACAGCCCCTGCTCTGGATCTAGCGAACGAGACGACTGGGCCCCGCGAGCGCACTGCTCGATTGGTTCGCCGGCGCGACGCGCACGGTCGCGGTGAGCGGCGCGCCGTTGCGTAGCAGAGTGAGCCTCACCTCCT
Source organism: Bradyrhizobiaceae bacterium (assembly GCA_003963435.1). Classification (GTDB taxonomy): domain Bacteria; phylum Pseudomonadota; class Alphaproteobacteria; order Rhizobiales; family Xanthobacteraceae; genus Bradyrhizobium. The sequence goes on from RXJC01000569.1 coordinate 8,325, forward strand.
CGCCGACGCGTGCAAGGCCGATCGTGTTGCGGAGCTGGGCGGCGGTGCGGATCGGGCGCTCATCGGCTGCGGTGACGATATCACCCTTGCGCAGGCCGGCCCTCTCAGCCGGCGAGTCCGCGGCGATCTCAGCGATCACCGCGCCTTGAGTCAGCCCCTTGTTGAGCGACGGATGCAGATCCTTCAGCGAGATGCCGATGCGGCCGCGCTCGACGCGGCCGCTCACGATGATCTGCTCCATCACCTTGCGCGCCATGTTGACCGGAATGGCAAACCCGATGCCGACATTGCCGCCGGCGGGCGAGATGATCGCCGAGTTGATGCCGACCAATTCGCCGCGCAGGCTGACCAGCGCTCCGCCGGAATTGCCCGGATTGATCGCAGCATCGGTCTGGATGAAATCCTCATAGCCCTGCTTGCCGAGACCGGTGCGGCCGAGCGCACTGACGAGGCCGGATGTCACGGTCTGGCCGAGGCCGAAGGGATTGCCGATCGCTAGCACGAAATCGCCGACGTCGAGCGCATCGCTGTCGCCAAAGGGAAGTGCCCTCAAGCCCACCGGATTCTGGACCTGGAGCACGGCAACGTCGGTCGGCGGATCGCGCCCGACCACCTTGGCGGAAAACTGCCGGCCGTCCTTGGTCGTGATCTGAACCGTGGAGGTGCCTTCGACCACATGATTGTTGGTCAGCACATAACCGCGCTCGGCATCGACGATCACGCCGGAGCCGGTCGCGCTGACCTCCTTTTCGATCTGCCGGGGAACGTCGAAGAACTCGCGGAACAGCGGGTCGCGATAGAGCGGATTGTCCTCGCGCACGCGGCCGTGCACGGAAATGTTGACCACGGCGGGCGTCACCCGGCGCACCAGCGGGGCCAGGGTCGGCACCGAGCCGCCGTTCTTCATGTCGGGGATTTGGCCGGCAGCAGGCTGTGACGCCGTGAGCGTCAGCACCAGCATCGCCAGCAAGAGCGGACGCACAGCATTCATCATCTTTCCTGCCGCCTTGTATGGATATCGAAGAACGGAGTGGATTCACTCGCCGTCGTGTGACGCGAGGAGCCAGCCTTGCATCGCCAGGAACGGAGCGGCGAAGACCACTGACGCCTGGCCGAGCAGCACGAGTCCCAAAACGGTCTGGGTGAGCATCATGGGTTGCGCCCCTCGGCGGCGGCCCAGGGCCGCCGCAGCCGCATCGGCACGCCGCCGCCGCGCGGCGGATCGTCATTGTCATTGTCGCCGTCGAGCTTGCGCAAGGCGGTCAGGATCTCAGCGAGCCGGACCGTATGGCTCATCCCGGGGATCTCCCGCAGGCCGGGACAGGATTCGACCGCATACATGTCGGACGCCCAGGACGACAGGATGATCCGCTTCTCCGGCGGAGAGAGCTCCGCCGCATTCAGAACGTCGGCAGGCGAGTCGTAGTGGGATGCGGGATGAAACAGCGGATTGAGAGTGCCGGTATTGGTATTCACATTGGTCATGTCTGACCTCCCCTCATGCTCCTTTCCAAGGGACGGGCTTGTTGACGTTGGACGGCGGCGGCTGGCCGCCACCGTCCCGCTTGACGCTGATGTTTGTCGATCGCGGCAGCGAGGCCTTAAGCCGCTTTCTTCTGCTCGATCTGTGTTGCCGCAGGCGCGGCCCCCGCAATCGGAATCCGGCGCGGCTTCATCGCTTCCGGGACCTCGCGGACCAGGTCAATGATCAGAAGGCCGTCCTGGAAGGAGGCCTGCTTCACCTGGACATAGTCGGCGAGGTTGAACACACGCCGGAACGGCCGCGCGGCGATGCCCTGGTACAGATATTCGCGCGCAGCGGTCTCGGGTTTCCGGCCCTCGATCGTCAGCGCGTTCTGTTCGGCCGTCACCGTGATGTCGCTGGTGCCGAAGCCGGCCACCGCAAGACTGATCCGGTAATGGTCCTCGCCGGAGCGTTCGATGTTGTAGGGGGGATAATTGTCCTCGGTCGCCTGGCGCAGCGTGCTGTCGACGAGGTCGGCCAGGTGGTCGAAGCCGATGGTGGAACGCCACAGGGGCGCGAAGTCGAAACTGGTCCTCATAACCAAGTCCTCCTGAGAGCAAGATGGATACGAAGGAGCGCAGGACAGGGTCTCAGACGGGATCCGAAGACCGGCCCGGCGCCCGTACCGGACCCGATCTGGCATCCGGCACACCGCTCTCGCGGCGAAAAACGACTTAGAAAATCGGCAATGGCTTTCAAGGGGGACGACCGAAAAAAATTTGGGGTGTCCCTCGGCGAACGGCACGGACACCTCGGGGAGCCACCTGCCGCCAGCCCCGTCATTGCTGCGAGGAGCTCAGCGACAAAATTGCGCAGCAATTTTGCGCAGATGCGACGAAGCAATCCAGACTGCCTCTGCGGAGAGATTCTGGATTGCTTCGCGGAGCCTGTCATCGGGCCGGGCTTCGCCCGGACCCGTTGGCTCGCAATAACGGACGTTGAGGCATTTCCGCTTCTCCTTTGCCGTCCCCACCGGCGGCATCATTCATCATTGACAAATTAATTCGCCTATATCTAATTTGCTCCCGACCAAGTCCGCCGCGCCATGCGGCCAATAAAAGAGAGGAAACAACCATGAGAGGGCTTCTGGCCTGCGCCATGCTCGCGGCCATGACGTCGGCTGCCATGACCACAGCGGCGACCGCGCAAATCTCCGACGATGCGGTGCGGATCGGCGTGCTGACGGACCTGTCGAGCTGGGGCCGCGACAATTCCGGGCCGGGCTCGGTCGAAGCCGCAAAGATGGCGGTAGAAGAGTTCGGGCCGACCGTGCTCGGCAAGCCGATCGAGATCATCAGCGCCGACCACCAGATGAAGACCGACGTCGGCGTGCAGATCGTGCGCGGCTGGTTCGACAACGGCAAGGTCGATGCCGTCGTCGACATTCCAAACTCCGGCATCGCGATCGCCGTCCACAACATGGTGCGCGAGCGCAACAAGATCGCCCTGCTCTCCGGCCCCGGAGCGAGCTCCCTGACCGACGAGCTGTGCAGCCCCAACACCGTGCACTTCACCTACGATACCTACGCGCTGTCCAAGGTGACGGCGTCCGCAGTGATCAAGGAAGGCGGCAAGTCCTGGTACTTCATCACGGCCGATTACGCCTTCGGACAGCAGCTCGAGAAGGACGCAACCCGGTTCATCAACGAGATGGGCGGCAAGGTCTTGGGCGGCGTCAAGCATCCGACCAACACTGCCGACTTCTCCTCCTTCGCGCTGCAGGCACAAAGCTCGAAAGCCGACGTCGTCGCTTTCGCCAATGCCGGCCAGGACACCGACAACGCCATCAAGCAGTCCGGTGAGTTCGGTCTCGTCCAGGGCGGCCAGAAGCTGGTTGGCCTCCTGATGTTCGACACCGACGTGCACGCGATCGGCCTCAAAGCCGCGCAGGGCACCTACATGACGACGGCGTCCTACTGGGCCATGGACGAGGCGACCCGGGCTTGGTCCAAGAAGTTCTATGAGCGCACCAAGGTGATGCCGACCATGATCCAGACCGGCGTCTACGGCTCGGTGCTGCATTACCTGAAAGGCATCAAGGCCGCCGGCACTGACGATCCGGCCAAGGTCATGGCCAAGATGCGCGAGCTGCCGATCGAGGATACATTCGTCCATGGCGGCAAGCTGCGCGAGGACGGCCGCGTCATCCGCGACATGTACCTCGCCAGGGTGAAATCGCCCGAGCAATCGAAGGAGCCGTGGGATTATCTGGACATCATCAAGACCGTGAAGGGCGAGGACGCCTTCCGCCCGGTCTCCGAATCCAAATGTCCGCTGCTGAAGAAGTGAGGTGAGCGATGGCCGGCAACGAGCAGAGCGCAATTGAGACGTACGAGTGCGACGTGCTCGTCGCCGGATCGGGTTGCTCCGGCATGTCGGCCGCGATCACCGCGCGCCATCGCGGCCTCGACGTCTTGGTCGTCGAGAAGGAGCCGCGCTTCGGCGGCACCACCGCCCGTTCCGGCGGCTGGCTGTGGATTCCCGGCACCTCGCTGGCGAAGGCCTATGGCATCGAAGAGACGCCGGAACAGGCGCGCACCTATCTGCGGCACGAAGCCGGCAACAACTTTGATGCTGCACGCGTCGATGCATTTCTTTCGGCCGGGCCCGAGGCTGTCGATTTCTTCACCACCCAGACGGCGCTGCGCTTCGACATGCCGCTGGTGTTTCCGGACTATCACGCGGAGGCACCGGGCGGCGCGCAGGGCGGCCGCTCCATGGTAACGCGTCCGTTCGACGGCCGCGAGCTCGGCGATCTCATCAAGTCGCTCGGCATGCCGCTGCCCGAGCTCACCGTGTTCGGCATGATGCTCGGAAGCGGCAAGGAGATCATCCACTTCATGCGGGTGACGAAATCGCTGACGTCGGCGGTCTATGTCGCCAAGCGCCTGTCGCGGCACCTGATGGACGTGCTGCGCTATGGCCGCGGCATGACCCTGACCAACGGCAACGCGCTGGCCGGGCGCCTCGCCAAATCCGCGCTCGACCTGAAAATTCCGATGTGGCTGTCCTCGCCGGTGCGCGAGCTGACGGTCGAGAACGGCGCTGTCACCGGCGCCATCGTCTCGCGCGAGGGACGCGACGTACGCGTCCGCGCGCGGCAGGGCGTCGTGCTCGCCTGCGGCGGGTTTCCGCATGATGTCGAACGGCGCAAAAAGATGTTTCCGCATTCGCCGACCGGCAACGAGCATTTTTCGCCGGGCCCGACGGGCAACACCGGGGACGGCCTGCGGCTGGCCGAAGCCGCCGGCGGGCATGTCGAGGACCGCCTGCCGAACGCGGCGGCCTGGGTGCCGGTGTCGCTGACCACGCGCAAGGACGGCTCGAAGGGCGTGATGCCGCATTTCATCGACCGCGCCAAGCCCGGCGTGATCGC
>RXJC01000488.1 GCA_003963435.1 Bradyrhizobiaceae bacterium
ACCGCGTCAACAGGATCGAGTTCGAGAACGCGGCCGAAACCGAAGCGATCGTCGTGCAGAACGGCATGGGCGAGTACATCTCCCGGCTGCTCGCCCTGCGCACGCTGTTCGAATCGACCAACGACGAAGTCACCCGCAGCGAATTCGAGACCTTCAGCGCCCGCCTGTTCGAACGCCATCCCGGCATGCTGCGCATTGCCTGGCTGCCGCGCGTCAACCGCAAGGAGCGCACCGAATACGAGACCGCGGCGATCACCGACGGAGTCTCCGGCTATCGCATCAAATCGCTGCAGGGCGAGCGCTTCGTGACGGCGCCGCAGAGCGACGAATATTTTCCGGTGTTCTACTCGACCCAGCCGAAGACCTCGTCGGTCTACGGCATGGACTACGCCACGGTTCCGGAGCGCCGCGCCGTCCTGGAGCGCGCGCGCGACGGCGACAAGGTCGCAGCCCTTCGCACGCGCCTGTTCGAACCGAGCGACGGGGGACGCATGCCCGACGTCCTGGTCGCCGTTCCCGTCTACGCCAAGGGAACGTCGCGCGAGACGGTCGCGGACCGGCGCCGCAATCTCGCCGGCTTCGTGGTCGGCATCTTCGACCTGCCGCTGCTGGTCCAGGCCATTCGCGTGACCACGGGAGCAAGCCCCGCGGTCAGCATGAACGTCTATCCGCCCTTCACGGCACAGATCGTCAGCCTGGAGCAGACGCTGCCGGATTATTCGTCGTCGGCCGTGGCGCCGCAGTCGATGCGGGATGTCGCGCGGGCGCTGCACTGGTCGGGCAGCCTCAAGGTCGGCGATACCGATTGGCAGGTGCGGGCGGTGCCGACCGCCGGCGGTCCGCTGGAGACGACGTATGATCGCGCCGTCGCGGTGCTGATCGTCGGCATGCTGCTGACGCTGTCGCTCTCGACCTATCTCATGCTCGCGAGCCGCAACTCGCGGCGGCTCTCGCTGGCCAACCGGCGGGTGCTCGAACTCGCTCAGACCGACATCCTGACCGGATTGCCGAACCGCGCCTTCTTCCTGACCCGGCTCGACGAGATGAACAGCCAGCTGGGCGTGCGGGGGCTGCCGTTCTCGATCCTGATGCTCGACCTCGACCGGTTCAAGAACGTCAACGATTCCCTCGGCCACGGCGCCGGCGATGCGCTGCTGCGCCAGGTGGCACAGCGGCTGAAATCCGCCGTGCGCGCCACCGACGTGCTGGCGCGGCTCGGCGGCGACGAATTCGCCATCATCCAGGAGGCCGGCGAGGACCAGCGCGCCTGCTCGATGGAGCTCGCGGCGCGGATCGCCAAGCTCTTGACCGAACCGTTCCATCTGCCCGGTCACCGCGTCGAGATCGGCACCAGCATAGGCATCGCCGTCGCGCCGGATCACGGCAGCGACCAGGAGCAGTTGCTGAAGAAGGCGGACCTCGCGCTCTATCGCTCCAAATCGGCGGGCCGCAACTGCTTCACCATCTACGACCAGGCGATGTCGGCCGAGCTGGAAGCCCGCAACACGCTCGAGGGCGATCTGCGCGATGCCATCGCGCAGTGCCAATTGGAGGTGCATTACCAGCCGTTCATCGACGCGCTCAGCGGCGCGCGACGCGGCTTCGAGGCGTTGGTGCGCTGGCGGCATCCGACCCGCGGCCTGATCCCGCCGGACCAGTTCATCTCGCTCGCGGAGGAGACCGGGCTGATCGTGCCGCTCGGCGAATTCGTGCTGCGGCGCGCCTGCGCGGATGCGGCCGGCTGGCCGTCCGATCTCGCGGTCGCCGTCAATTTGTCGCCGATCCAGTTCAAGGAGGCCGAGCTGTTCGAAATGATCTGCGCGGCGCTCGCCGATTCGGGCTTGTCCCCGCAGCGGCTGGAGATCGAGATCACCGAATCCGTGCTGCTTGAGCGCGGCAGCGAGAACCTCGCTTTCATGCAGCGCTTGAAGCAGCTCGGCATTGAGCTCGCGCTCGACGATTTCGGCACCGGCTATTCGTCGCTGAGCTATCTGACGGCATTCCCGTTCGACAAGATCAAGATCGACAAGTCGTTCATCCGCAACCTCACGCATCAGCCGCGCTCTTCCGCGATCATCTCCTCGATCGTGACCCTGGCGCGCGGGCTCGACATGTCGGTCACTGCCGAGGGCGTCGAGACCCGCGAGGAGTACGAGCGGCTGAAGGCGCTCGGCGTCAATTTCGCGCAAGACTATCTGTTCGGCCGTCCGCACCCGATCGAGCGCATCCTGTTCGACGCACCCGTCAAACCGTCAAGGCGCGACGCCGCCTGAGCGCACTGCCTTCTTGGTCCTTGAATTCTTGGTCCTTGAACAAAGGTCGTCATGCCCGGGCTTCCACGTTCTTTGTCTCGCGCCGCAAGGCGTGGATGGCCGGGACAAGCCCGGCCATGACGTTGTGGAAGCGTCTGCATCCCGGTCAGCGGGCATCACGCGAAAATCGCTTGACCCGGACAACCTCAGATGGTCGGTAGAACCATCTAGGGGTGAAACAATCACATCATGCGGCTTCCGTTCTTCTACGGCTGGGTCGTGGTCGCCGTGACCTTCGTCACCATGGCCATCGGCGTCAACGCGCGTACCGCCTTCTCTCTGTTCTTTCCGCCGATTATCTCCGAATTCGGCTGGGAGCGCGGCGTCACCGCCGGCGCCTTCTCCTTCGGCTTCGTGGTGTCAGGCGTGGTCAGCCCGCTGATCGGCCGCCTGATGGACCGTGCCGGTCCCCGCGCGGTGATGGAGCTCGGGGTCGTGCTGATGGGCGGCGGCTTGCTGCTTGCGCCGCTCACCAGCGCGCCCTGGCATCTCTATGTCACCATCGGCGTCATGGTCGGAGCCGGCTCGGTGTGTCTCGGCTATTCCGGCCAGTCGCTGTTCCTGCCGAACTGGTTCATCCGCAAGCGGGGCTTTGCCATCGGTATCGCTTTCGCCGGCGTCGGCATCGGTTCGGTGACGCTGCTGCCATGGGTGCAGCACATGATCGAGCAGACCGGCTGGCGCACCGCCTGCACCGCGATGGGCCTGCTCATCCTGGCCGTGCTGGCGCCGGTGAACCTGCTGTTGCACAAGCGTCCGCAGGACATCGGTCTCGAACCGGACGGCGATGCTGCCCCGGCTGCGGGCGGCGCCCTACCGGTCTCCAACGTCGTCGATCACGCCTGGGTCAACACCGACTGGACGCTGAAACGCGCCGTCGCGACCGCGCGCTTCTGGTGGATCGCGGTCGGCTATTTCTCCGGCCTGTACATCTGGTACGCGGTGCAGGTGCACCAAACCAAGTTCCTGCTCGACATCGGCTTCAGCTCTTCCGTCGCGGTGTGGGCGCTCGGCGTCGTCAGCCTGCTCGGCATTCCCGGCCAGATCGTGCTGGGCCATGTCTCCGACCGCATCGGACGGGAGTGGGTCTGGGCGATCAGCTGCGCGGGTTTCGTGATCTGCTTCGCGGCGCTGATCGCCTTGAAATATCAGCCGTCGCTCTGGCTCGTCTACGTCATGGTGTTCGCGCAAGGCGCGCTCGGCTACGGCCTCACCTCGATCATGGGCGCGGTGGTGTTCGAGATCTTCCAGGGCAAGCACCAGGGCAGCATCTTCGGTACCATCATGCTGGCGGCGCTGGCGGGCGGTGCGGCAGGACCATGGGTGACCGGCTTGCTCTATGACCGCGCCGGCGACTACACGCTCGCCTTCCTCATCGCCATGGTCGTGAGCGGATTGTCGGCGCTCGCGATCTGGCAGGCATCGCCGGGAAAGGTGCGGGCCGTCGCCGGCCGGTTGCCCAAGCTGCAGGGCCAAACCGCAGAGTGAGTTCCGGACGCACCGCATTACCTCCGCGTCTTTCGCCGAATGTTAAGCATGTCGCCGCTTGGCGATCGCGGCGGGAACGGCAAAAACGTCTTGGACACCATCGGAGCGTTAGCTTCGGGTCGATTGCCGCTTCTTCCCGATGTCCCCGGGTCCAACGATGTCTGCCTCTGATTGTGTCGTGACAGAAACTCCGGACGTGCTGCTGGCTGCACTGGAATGCGCCGACGATGGCGTCGTCATCATCGACGGCGCGCGTCGCATCACGCATTTCAACGCCGGCGCGGAGCGGCTGTGGAAACTCGCGCGCACCGACGTGCTCGGCCGCGATGCCGCAATTCTGTCCCTGAAGTGCCTCCAGGTGGATCCGATCGAGGAATTCCACGACGAAATCAGCCTTGTCAGGTGCGACGGCAGCCGGATCCGGGCGGCCATCGCGCTTTCGTCGGTCGCAAGCGGCGGCGTGACCCATCACGTCGTGTTCGCGCGCGACGTCACCGCGGATGCCGAGCGCCGCGTCAGAATCGGGCTTCTTCACGCCGTCTCCGACCAGACCAACCGCGCGGTGATCATCTCAGATACCGAGCAGAACATCGTCTACGTCAATTCGGCCTTCACGACGCTGTTCGGCTACACCAGCGCCGAGGCCGAAGGCCGCCGTGCGGGCGCGCTGATCGCGGGCTGCCATACCGACCGGGTGGCCATCGCAAAGCTGGTCAAGCGCCTGATGCATGGCGGCCGCCGCGGCGAGGCCGAGCTGCTCGCCTACGACAAGAACGGCGAGGAGATCTGGGTCAATGCGCGGATCGACGCCTTCCGCGACAGCAAGGGCCGCGTCAAGCACATCTTCGCGCTGCTCGACGATATCACCGAGACCAAGCAGCTGCGTTCGCTCCAGCAGCTCATCATGAGCGCGCTCGCCGACGAGGTGCCGATCGGTGAGATCGCCGACCGGCTCTGTCGCCGCGTCGAGGTGATCGCGCCCGACGTCGTCTGTTCGCTGCTCCACGTCGATGCCGCCGGCCTGATCCATCCGCTCGGCGGCCCGAGCCTGCCCGAGGAGTATTCCCGCGCGCTCGACGGCATCGCGATCGGCCCCAATGTCGGCTCCTGCGGCACCGCGGCCTTCTACGGCGAGCCGGTGCTGGCGACCGATCTCGAGACCGATCCGCGCTGGCAGCCTTACAAGGAGATGCCATTGGGGGTGGGCCTGCGCGCCTGCTGGTCGACGCCGATCAAGTCCAAGGACGGCCGTGTCATCGCGACCTTCGCCTTCTACTTCCGCGAACCGCGCGCGCCGAGCAACTGGCACCGGCGCATCGTCGAGGCCTGCGTCAATCTCGGCGCCTTCGCGATCGAGCGCAAGGAAGCCCGCGCCGAGATCGCGCGGCTCGCCTATCACGACATCCTCACCGGCCTGCCGAACCGCGCGCAGCTGCGGCACCTGATCACCACGGCGATCGATGCCTGCCCGACCGGCAGCCATGTCGCGCTGGCCTTCCTCGACGTCGATCATTTCAAGGACGTCAACGACACGCTCGGTCACGCCGCCGGCGACGAGCTGCTGGTCCAGCTCGCCCAGCGCCTGCGCGAGCAGATCGGCCCCGAAGACATGCTGGGCCGGCTCGGCGGCGACGAATTCGTCATCCTGCTGCCGCAGCGCAACGCGCAGGCCGCCGAGCGCGTCGCGGCCGGGATCACCGAAGCGCTGGCCGCGCCCTTGCGGCTCGGGTCGAAGCTGATGCCGCTGTCGGCCAGCATCGGCATCAGCCTCTATCCCGATCACGCCACCGACATCGACACGCTGATGCAGCAGGCCGACGCCGCCATGTACATGGCCAAGCAGGCCGGACGCTCGACCCATCGCCTCTTCAGCGCCGAGATGAACGGGCTCACCGAGCAGCGGTTGGCGCTGATTGCGGCGCTCCGCCGCGCCATCGCCGAGGGAACGCTGAGCCTGAGCTACCAGCCGCAGATCCGCAGCTGCGACGGCGGCATCCACGGCGTCGAGGCGCTGGCGCGCTGGCGCGATGCCGTGCTCGGCGACGTCTCGCCGGCAAAGTTCATCCCGCTCGCCGAGGAGTGCGGCCTGATCGAGCAGATCGGCCTGTGGTCGGTGCGCGAGGCCTGCCGCCAGATGGCGAGCTGGCGCCGCGCCGGGCTCAATATCCCCTCCGTCTCGGTGAATCTGTCGCCGATCAATTTCCGCAACGTCACGCTGGCCGCGCGGCTGAAGGACATCCTCGCCGAATACGACCTGCCGGCGGACGCCTTGATGCTGGAGATCACCGAGGGCGCGTTCATGCAGGACAGCGTCGCCGCGCTGGAGACGATGAACGCGATCCGCCAGCTCGGCGTCGGCCTCTCCGTGGACGATTTCGGCACCGGCTATTCCAGCCTCAGCCGGCTCGCCCATCTGCCGATCCGCGAGCTGAAGATTGACCGCAGTTTCATGCGCGACATCGAGAAGGACGCAGGCGCGCTCGCGATCGCCACCGCCGTGGTGCGGGTCGGGCAGGGCCTCGGCATGACCGTGGTCGCCGAAGGCGTCGAGACCGAGGGCCAGCGCAGGACGTTGGCCGAGCTCGGCTGCGATGTCGTGCAAGGCTTCCTCTACGCCCCCGCGCTTGCCCCCGTCGCGTTCGAGCGCTGGCTGATCGAGCACTGCGCCGAGCAGGCGAAGGCGATGCTGGCGCGGCTGGAGGTGGCGGCGGTGGGGCGCGATGCGGTGAGGAAGTCGGCTTAGGCGCCTTCACCCGGCCCCAATCCCGTCCTGCGCCTGAGATCCGTGATCGCGCGCAAAAAGCTGTCGGCCGGCGTGGTCTCGGGATCGATCAGACGGTGCAGCCGAAAACCGTCTTCCAGCGCCAGCACCACCGATGCCATCCATGGCGGGTTCAGACTGGTGTTGCGTCCGTTGCTCTTCAACGTCGCCTCGACGATGTCGGCGACCAGCTTGCGCCGCGCGCGCAGGCGCTTGGCGAGCTCGGGCCGGCGCTTCTCGGCGCGCGCGACGAACAGGATCATCTCCATGTGCAGCAGGGGCGAGCGGCCGAGCGGATCCTGCCGCGTGCGGTCCATCGCTTTCAAAGCGGCGATAAAATCGTCGAGATTGTCGTGCTCGGCGAGGATGTCCATGTTGCGCCGGATCGACTGCTCGACGTGGTCCTCGAGCATGGCGATGATCAGCTCGTCCTTGCTTCTGAAGTTCGAATAGAACGCGCCGCGGGTGAAGCCGGCGGCCGCGGCGATCGCCTCGATGCTGGCGCCGCCGATGCCGTCCTGCTCGAACACGCGCGCGGCGGCCTCGAACAATTTGTCGCGCGTGTCGTCCCTGGTCGGCCTGGTTCTCACCCTTGACATCGGAGCAGGGTAGGGCAGAATGCAACTCGATACAACAATGTATCGAGTTGATAAAATCAGGGATGGTTACGCCGGGCGGTGGGGCTGCGCTCGTCGTATTCGTGTCATGCGGCAACCGATTTGAGGTCACCATGAACGAGCACGTGCAAGGCGCCGGCGGCGCACCGCTGTTCAACCCGCTGTCGCCGGATTTCATCCGCGATCCCTATCCGCATTACGAGCGGCTGCGCGCGGTCGATCCGGTCCATGTGACGCCGTTTGGCCAGTTCGTCGCCAGCCGCCATGCCGACGTCAGCCTGGTGATGCGCGACAAGCGCTTCGGCAAGGATTTCGTCGAGCGCTCCAAGCGCCGCTACAGCGACAAGATCATGGACGAGCCGGTGTTCTGCAGCATGAGCCATTGGATGTTGCAGGCCGATCCGCCGGACCACACCCGCCTGCGCGGCCTGGTCGTGAAGGCCTTCACCGCGCGCCGGGTCGAGGACATGCGGCCGCGCATCCAGGAGATCGTCGACCAGGCCATCGATGCCGTGATCGACCGCGGCCACATGGACCTGATCGAGGACTTCGCCTTCCGCCTGCCGGTCACCATCATCTGCGAGATGCTCGGCATCCCCGAGGACCATCGCGAGGTCTTCTACAAGAGCTCGCGCGACGGCGGGCGGCTGCTCGACCCCGTGCCCCTCACGCCGGAGGAGATCAAGAAGGGCAACGACGGCAACCTGTTGGCGCAGATGTATTTCCAGCAGCTGTTCGAGCTGCGCCGCAAGAATCCCGGCGACGATCTCACCACCCAGCTGGTGCAGGCCGAGGAGGACGGCAACAAGCTCACCAACGAGGAGCTGACCGCCAACATCATCCTGTTGTTCGGCGCCGGCCACGAGACCACGGTCAATTTGATCGGCAACGGCCTGCTCGCGCTTCACCGCAACCCGGACCAGCTCGCGCTGCTCAAGGCGCGCCCCGAGCTGATGGAGGGCGCGATCGAGGAATTCCTGCGCTACGATTCCTCGGTGCAGATGACCGGGCGCGTCGCGCTGGAGGAGATCGACGATCTCGGCGGCAAGCGGATCCCCAAGGGCGAAACCGTGCTGTGCCTGCTCGGCTCGGCCAACCGCGATCCGGCGGTCTATCCCGACCGGCCGGACCGGCTCGACGTCACCCGTCAGAACGTGAAGCCGCTGTCGTTCGGCGGCGGCATCCATTTCTGCCTGGGGGCCCAATTGGCGCGTATCGAGGCCGAGATCGCCATTGCCACGCTGCTGCGGCGGCTGCCGGACCTGCGCATCGACGATGTCGAAAACCCGGAATGGCGGCCGACCTTCGTGCTGCGCGGCCTCAAGCGGCTGCCGGCGAGCTGGTGAGGCGCCCCAGCGTTAACCTCCGCGCGCAACAGTCGCTGTGACTTCGCCATACTTCCCCCTATATAAGGGGCTGTTCCGGCACGCCTGAAGTCCAATGAAGGCCAGGGTTTGGTCCGGGTGCCGGTTTGGCCGAGGGGAGACCCGTGCAGACGACGCTGCTCGGATTGGCGATTGCCTTCATCATTGCGCTGCTGGCCGCGCTGATCGGGCCTTACTACGTCGACTGGAACCAGTTCAGGCCCCAGTTCGAGGCGGAAGCTGCCAAGATCATCGGCGTGCCGGTGCGGGTCGCGGGCGAGCTCGACGCGCGGCTGCTGCCGGCGCCGACGCTGCGGCTGCGCCAGGTCACCTTCGGCGGCAACAACGATCTCGGCCGCCTGCGCGCCGACAAGCTCGACGTCGAGTTCAGCCTCAGCTCCCTGATGCGCGGCGAGTGGCGCGCCACCGAGCTTTCGGTGGGCGGCATGGCGGTCGATCTCGGCCTCGACGCGCGGGGACGGGTCGACCTGCTCTCCACCGCGAGCGGCACGTTCAACCTCGCCTCGCTCGCCATCGAGCGGCTCAATCTCACCGGCCGCATCGCCCTGCACAATGCCGCGAGCCGCTCGACGCTGGAACTGAACGACATCGCCTTTTCCGGCGACGTCCGCTCGCTCGCGGGCTCGGTGCGCGGCGACGGCGCTTTCACCGCCAACGGGGTGCGCTATCCGTTTCGCGTCTCCTCCGGTCCGAGCGCCGACGGCAACGCCACCCGTCTTCATCTCAACATCGATCCCGGCGAGCGCGCCATCCTCGCCGATCTCGAAGGCGTGCTCGCCTTCGACAACCGCCTGCCGAAATTCGACGGCGCGCTGACGCTGGCCGTGCCGCCGCCGAAGAAGGCCGGCGAGGCGGGGCCGACGCCGTGGAAGCTCGCGACCAGGCTCAAGGCCGATCCGGCCGGCGCCAAGTTCGATCAGATCGACGCCAGCTTCGGCCCTGAAGACAACGCGCTGAAGCTGGGCGGCGTCGGTGACCTCCGGTTTGGCGACTCGCCGCTGCTGCGCGCGGTGCTGTCGGCGCGCCAGATCGATGCCGACAAGCTCGCCGGCAAGGACGATGCTGAGCCGCTGCGCATCCTGCCGGCGCTGCGGGCGGGGCTGGCCGCCATTCCGCAGGCCCCGATCCCGGCGCAGATCGAGTTCAACTCCGACCAGGTCATGCTCGGCGGCCGTCCGCTGCAGAACATCACGACCGAGCTTCAGACCGACGGCCGGTCCTGGACCTTCCAGCGGCTGGAGCTGCGCGCGCCCGGCATGACGCAGCTTTCGCTCAACGGCGCGACACCGGGCGCCGACAGTTTCAGCGGTCGTCTCAACGTCGAATCCTCCGATCCTGATGCGCTGGTGGCCTGGCTCCAGGGCCGCAGCGAGATCAACCGCCGCAGCACGCGGTCGTTGCGCCTTGCCGGCGACGTCACCGTCGCCGCCAACCATCTCGCCGTGGACAGGCTGAAGGCCGACATCGATGGCGGCACCGTCGAGGGTCGCATCGCCTTCGTGCAAGCCGGCGCGAGCAAGGGCTCGCGGATCGACGCCGACCTCAAGGCCGACCGGCTCGACCTCGATGCCGCCGCGAGCTTCGTGCGCGCGCTCGCCGGCCCGCAGGGCGAATGGCCGGAAGAGGCAAAGCTCTCGCTCGACATCGGCCGCGCCATCTCTGCCGGCCAGGAGCTGCGGCCATTCGCTGCCAAGCTGAGTTACGGCCCCGCATCGCTGTCGCTGGAGCAGCTGCGTTTCGGCCAGTCCGGCGGCGTCACCACCGAGGCCAGCGGCAGCTTCGACCGCGCCAAGGTCACCGGCAAGCTCGCGCTGAAGTCTTCCGCCAATTCGCTGCGCGAGCTCACCGCGCTGCTCGAGCCGTTCGCGCCCGCGGTGCGGGCGCGCTTCGATGCCCTCCCGTCGCTGCCCGGCGCCACGCGCCTCAAGCTCGACCTCAGCCTCGACAAGAATGCCGAGCATGCCGACCGCGGCAATGCCCGCGCCGTGCTCGACCTCGACGCGCCCCAGCTCAAGGCGACCGCGACGCTGACGGCGCAGACGCCGGCCGCCGCCATTGGCGGCATCGACCTCGAGCGCCTCCGCAGCAGCGACTTCACGCTGGATTCGAAAGTCTCGACGCCGCAGGCTGGCGCGCTGCTGGCGCTGCTCGGGCTTGATCGCGTCGTGGCCCCAGGCGAGGGCGCCTCGCAGTTCGAGGGCAAGCTGACCGGCGCCTGGCGGCGGCCGTTGCAGTTGAGCGCAAAGCTCAGCGGCGGCGGGCTCGATG
>RXJC01000631.1 GCA_003963435.1 Bradyrhizobiaceae bacterium
GATTCCCAGTGCACCGAGATCGCCTTGCCCTTGAAGGTGCTCATGACAAATTCCGGGGGATCGTCGATCAGGCCGAACCGGCCCTGCGGCGCCATCAATTCCGCGATCGCCTTGTAGTGCTGGTCGGTGAAGGTGAGGCTCGCAACCAGCGCGACCGGCGGCAGCTTGAGCTTCTCGATTTGCTCCTTCATGGGCTTGCCGTGGTCGATCACCGCATGCGCGCCGAGATCGAGGCACCATGTCTGCGATTCCGGCCGCGTCGCGGTCGCGAGCACCGTGAGGCCGGTGAGGCGACGGGCAAGCTGGATCAGGATCGAGCCGACGCCACCGGCGCCGCCCGTGATCAGCAGCGTACGCGGGTCCACGCTCTTGCCGGGCACGGCGCCGAGCCGGTCGAACAGCAATTCCCAGGCGGTGATGGAGGTGAGGGGAAGAGCGGCGGCTTCCGCAAACGACAGGCTCTTCGGTTTGTTGCCGACGATGCGTTCGTCAACCAGATGGAATTCCGCATTGGTGCCCTGGCGCAGGATCGAGCCGGCGTAGAACACTTCGTCGCCCGGCTTGAACAACGTAACCTCGGGCCCGACCGCATCGACCACGCCGACCGCGTCATAGCCCAAAATCTTGGTCTCGCCCTCGGGCGGCGCTGCGCGCTTGCGCACCTTGTAATCGACTGGATTGGCCGAGATCGCCTTCACGGCGACGCGGATGTCGCGTCCTTTCGGTTCGGGCTTTGCGGTCTCGAAATCGATCAGGGCATCCGCGTCCTCGATCGGAAGCGATTTCCTGTAGCCGACGGCCTTCATGGCTTGTCTCCCTCAGATGGCGTGCTCACCTGCCGCCCTAACTGTCGCTCTGGCTCCGATTTGGCAAGTACTGTAAATTCGGGGATATAGTCCCTGTTTGGATACCATTGGGAAAACACGCATGAAACGCCGCAATTTTGCCCGCCGTCCCGGCTGCTCGGTCGAGGCGACGCTGGATCTGATCGACGGCAAATGGAAGGGCGTGATCCTCTATCACTTGCAGAGCGGCACCCAGCGCTTCGGCGAACTGCGCCGCCGCATGCCCGGCGTCACCCAGCGCATGCTGACCAAGCAGCTTCGCGCGCTGGAGGAGGACAAGCTCATCATCCGCAAGGTCTATGCCGAGGTGCCGCCGCGGGTGGAGTATTGCCTCTCCGAGCTCGGCGAGAGTCTCAAGCCGGTGATCGACATCCTCAAAGCCTGGGGCGAGAGCCACCAACAGCGCCTGTCCTGCGCGCCGGAGCCCGTCGTGGTGAAGAAGCCGAAGCGGGCGGCATAACCCGAGCACGTCCCGGGTTCGCGCTTGCGCGCGCCCCGGACGCAGCAAGCTTAGAACGCGAACTGCGTCCGCATCGCAACCGCGTCGAACTTCGAGCCGGCGTCGGCGGTCGAAACAGACGAGGCTTGTCTCGACACAGTGCCGTGCAAATAGTCGAGCATGAAGCGGACGTTGCCGTTGACGTACCAGTTGAGCGCCAGCGTGTAGACGTTCTGCCGGCCGCCGGCGATGCCGGTCGCCGTGCCCAGCTGATTGTTGAGGTCGACCGTCGAGAAGCGTCCCGCGATCTCCCAGGCGCCCCAGCCGCCGCCTTCGAGCGAGAACGGATGCGCCGGCTTGACGCCGTTATAGGCGGCGTTTCCGGCGTTGTAGGTGTGGGTCTCACCTGTCAGCACGTAGCCGGCCTGGGCGTAACCGCCCTGGAATTTCAGGTTGGGCGCGCCAACCAGCGGCACACCGGTGTTGGCGGTGCGGTCGACATTGAACCAGAAGTACTCGCCCTGAACGATGAACGGCCCATAGGTCGCCGCCGCCTCGACACTGTAGACCTGCGCGCCGGAGGCATTCGCGATCGCGCCGGTCGAGATCAGCGTCGTGGGGTCAAGCCGCAGTTCCGGGCGGTCGCTGAGCGTCACCGTCTGGGTGTTGGCGATGAGATTGCGCGGCGGCTGGATCAGCCACTGCGCGTCGGCGCCGATATGCACTGAGTAGTCCTTGCCGCTGACCGGATTGCCGGCAACACGAGCCACGGCGCCATATTGCTCGCTCGTGCCCGCGGGGGCAGCGCTCGAAGCGGAGTGGATCGCGCCAGTCGACGGCCCCGTGACATAGCCGCCGATCCAGAGCTGGTCGTTGTACCAGCGTGTGCCGGCAGCGGAACGGAAGTCGCCGGCGGCGATGTTGGTGGCGATTACGCCGGGTGACGCACGCTCCATGAACATGATGTCGTTGGAGCTCGTAGCCTCGTCCATGGTGTAGGGCACGTCCATGATGCCGGCCTCGATCGCCATCCGCCCCCCGAACGGTTTCAGGCCGGTGTAGCTGAGATAGGCGTTCTCGACGCCAGAGACGCCGCCGCCGGGCAGCGATCCCGGAGCCGCCCCACCAAATCCGTCGGAGGAGCCGCCGAAATCGTAGACCAGCGCGAAGTTCCAGTCGTTGAAGAATTTGCCGGTGACGCCGATGCGCGCGCGGCGGACGTTTTCACCGCTGTCGAGCTTCTGCGGCACGGTCGCCGCCGTGTTGGGGCGATAGCCGTAGCCGCCGACATCCCAGTGAACGCGGCTGGTGATGGCGACGCAATTGGCCTGGTCTGCGGTGCAGATGGTGGGCCGGTTATTGGGCATCGTCACGATTACGCCGGATGCCGGTGCCGGTCCCTTGAGCGGGATCGCAGCACTCGCATTGGCCACGACCGCCTTCGCCTCAGACCGGGCTTCGGCTTTGGCCTCGGCTTTCGCTTCGGCCCTGGCTTTCGCGGTAGCCGCCGTGTTTGCGGCGGTCTGGCTCTGGAGCTTGTCGAGCTTCTGCTCCAGCAATTTCAATTGCTGCTTCAGCAGCGCGATTTCCTGCTCGCTGTTGTTTGCCGATTGAGCCCGGGCCTGCGAGGCCGCCAGCACACCGGCAAGACCAATTGCCGTAGCTGCAATTCTAGTTCTGCTCCTGCTCACATCACGCCTCCATGATCTCACGACCTTCCCCCAAGTGGCTGCGGAAAGGCTAGGTATGATTGATGACTGCCCCACGACGCTAATCGGGTTCCTGCTGATGCAAATTCGCAGCAACCGAATCCACGCGACGCCACAATGCGGGATGATGCGCATCATGCCAATCGGGCCCCCAGGCCAATTGCGGATTCGCGCGCTGAGCTTGCATTCTGGACACACCGGAAAGGGGGCCGAATTGCCGCGCAGCACCCTTCTATTGGGGAACGAACGCGCCTATATTCCGTCGTCTTTTCCAAGAGGTAGGAATGTTTCGATCGACCTGGACCGCCGTCGTCACGGCATTGTGCATAGGCTTTTCGGCCCACTTCAATCTGGCCGCCGCGCAGGATCGCCGCGTCCCGGCCTCGCCGGCCGAGCTGCGGCTGTCCTATGCGCCGATCGTGCAGCGGGTTCAGCCGGCGGTGGTCAATGTCTATGCCGCCAAGGTGGTGCAGAACCGCAACCCCCTGCTGGACGACCCGATCTTCCGCCGCTTCTTCGGTGTGCCGGGCCAGCAGCAGGAGCAGGTGCAGCGCTCGCTCGGCTCCGGCGTCATCGTCGATACGTCCGGTCTCGTCGTCACCAACGTCCATGTCATCGAAGGCGCGGACCAGGTGAAGGTGTCGCTGTCGGACAAGCGCGAGTTCGAGGCCGAGATCGTGCTGAAGGATTCCCGCAGCGATCTTGCCGTGCTGCGCCTGAAGGATTCGAAAGAGAAGTTTCCGGCGCTCGAATTCACCAATTCCGACGAATTGCTGGTCGGTGACGTCGTGCTGGCGATTGGCAATCCCTTTGGCGTCGGCCAGACCGTGACCCACGGCATCATCTCGGCGCTGGCGCGCACGCAGGTCGGCATCACCGACTACCAGTTTTTCATCCAGACCGATGCGGCGATCAATCCCGGCAATTCAGGCGGCGCGCTGGTCGACATGAACGGCCGGCTCGCCGGCATCAACACCGCGATCTACTCGCGCTCCGGCGGCTCGCAAGGCATCGGCTTTGCAATCCCCGCCAACATGGTGCGTGTCGTCGTCGCTTCAGCGAAGAGTGGCGGCAAGGCGGTGAAGCGGCCGTGGCTCGGGGCGAAATTGCAGGCGGTGACGCCGGAGATCGCCGAGAGCCTCGGCCTGCGCTCGCCGACCGGTGCGCTGGTCGCGAGCGTGGTGCCGAACGGCCCCGCGGCGAAGGCCGGCCTGAAATCCTCCGATCTCATCACCGGGGTCGACGGCCAGACCGTCGATGATCCCAACGCTTTCGACTATCGCTTCGCCACCCGGCCGCTCGGCGGCACCGCGCAGATCGACCTGCAGCGCGGCGGCAAGCCGCTCAAACTGACGGTGGCGCTCGAGACCGCCCCTGACATAGGCCGCAACGAGCTCGTCGTCACCGCGCGCTCGCCGTTCCAGGGCGCGAAGGTCTCGACCATCACGCCGGCGGTCGCCGACGAGCTGCATCTGGACGCCGACACAGAAGGCGTCGTGATCACCGATCTCGGCAGCGACAGTGCGGCCGCCAATGTCGGCTTCCAGAAAGGCGACATCATCCTCGCGGTCAACAACCAGAAGATCAGCAAGACCGGCGACCTCGAGAAGGTCGCCGGCGAGCGCCCAAGGATCTGGCGCATCACGCTGGTGCGCGGTGGCCAGCAGATCAACGTTACGCTGAGCGGATGAGCCCGAAGCGACCACAGCAGACGCCAACGCTTTTCGCCGCGGCGGGGCTCGACCACGAGGCTCCGCATCCGCTGCCGGATCGCTTGCGTCCGCGCAGCCTGTCGGAGGTCGTCGGCCAGGATCACATTCTCGGCCCCGACGGCGCGCTGACGCGCATGCTGGAGACGCGCACACTGGGCTCGCTGGTGTTCTGGGGCCCGCCCGGCACCGGCAAGACCACGGTGGCGCGGCTTCTGGCTGATGCCACCGATCTGCATTTCGAGCAGATCTCCGCGGTGTTCTCCGGCGTCGCCGACCTCAAGAAGGCCTTCGACGCCGCGCGGGCCCGCCGCGAGATGGGCAAGGGCACGCTTCTGTTCGTCGATGAGGTGCACAGGTTCAACCGTGCCCAGCAGGATTCCTTTCTGCCCGTCATGGAAGACGGCACGGTGGTCATGGTCGGCGCCACCACCGAGAACCCGTCCTTCGAGCTCAACGCGGCGCTTTTGTCTCGCGCGCGCGTCCTGGTGTTTCGCTCGCTCGACGCGGCCGCGATCGAAAAGCTGTTCGCGCATGCCGAAGCGGTCGAGGGCAGGAAGCTGCCGCTTGATGACGAGGCGAGGGCGGTGCTGGTGCGTATGGCCGACGGCGATGGCCGGGCGTCGCTGACGCTCGCCGAAGAGGTCTGGCGTTCGGCGCGGGCGGACGAGATCTTCAACGCCACGCAGTTGCAGGACATTTTGCAACGGCGGGCGCCGATCTACGACAAATCGGCCGATGGCCACTACAACCTGATCTCGGCGCTGCATAAATCGGTGCGCGGCTCCGATCCCGATGCCGCACTGTATTATCTCTGCCGTATGCTGGATGCCGGCGAGGATCCGCTGTTTCTGGCGCGACGCGTGGTGCGCATGGCGGTCGAGGACATCGGCCTTGCCGATCCGCAGGCGCTCGTCATCGCCAATGCGGCCAAGGACGCCTTCGATTTCCTCGGCCATCCCGAGGGCGAGCTCGCCATCGCGCAAGCGGTGGTCTATCTCGCCACCGCGCCGAAATCGAACGCGGTCTACACCGCCTTCAAGGCCGCAATGCAGACCGCGAAACAGGCCGGCTCGCTGCTGCCGCCGAAGCACATCCTCAATTCCCCGACCAAGCTGATGAAGTCCGAGGGCTACGGCGCAGCCTACGAATACGACCACGACGCCCCCGACGCCTTCTCCGGCCAGGACTATTTCCCGGAAGCCCTGGGCCGCCAGACCTTCTACGACCCTCCCGAGCGCGGTTTCGAGCGCGAGATCAGGAAGCGGCTGGACTACTGGGCGAAGTTGCGCAAGGAGCGGGGCGGGAAATAGACGCCGAAGCCGCGTGCGAGCGTACATTTACGGTTTACGTAACGCGTAAACCTTGCTACTCGGCGGGGGAATTCCCATGCCTCATACACCCATTCATCCCGGTGAACATCTCGCCGAAGAACTGCGCGAACTCGGCATCACGGCCGCGGAGCTGTCGCGTCAGATCGACGTGCCGGTGAATCGCATCACCGGCATCATCAATGGACAGCGCGGCATCACCGCTGACACGGCGCTGCGTCTGGGTCATTGGTTCGGCACCAGCCCGCAATTCTGGATGAACCTGCAACAGCAATATGAGCTGCGGCTGGCCGAGAAGGAGGTGGGCGCGCAGGTTGCGTCGCTGCCTCGCCGCGCCAATGCGCAGTCGACACGAAAGCTTGGAAAGACTGCATGAGCCGCCGCATCAAGAGAATGAACCCAAAGCCGCGCTCGCGTGACGAGCGCGACGAGTCTCGTCCGCATCAGGCGCGTGGCGCAAAGAAGGCCGGGCCGCGGTCGGGCGGGAAGCCCGGCGGCAAGCCGCCGCGCTTCGCCGGTGAGCGTGCCGAGCGGCGTGCTCCTGAGCGTACCGAGCGGCGCCCGGCCAAAGTCGCCGCGGAAAGGCCTGCGCCGGAGAAGCCCGTCGAGGCCTTGCTGCCGACCAAGGTGCAGACCGTCACCGTGACGGCCGACGAGAACAACATGCGCGTCGACCGTTTCCTCGAGGCGCGCTTTCCCGGCCTGTCATTCTCCCACATTCAGCGCGTCGTCCGCAAAGGCGAGTTGCGCGTCGACGGCAAGCGCGTCGACAGCAAGGACCGGCTGGAGGAGGGGCAGAGCGTTCGCATCCCGCCGCTGAAGCTCGACGCGCCGAAGGTCGTCGGCGAGCTGTCGGAGGCTGCGCAGAAGACGCTCAAGGCGCTCAAGGACATGACGATCTACGAGGATGACGACGTCCTCGTCCTCAACAAGCCCGCCGGCCTTGCCGTGCAGGGCGGCTCGGGCATGACGCGCCACATCGACCAGATGCTGGAGGTGATGCGCGATGCCAAGGGCCAGAAGCCCCGCCTCGTGCACCGCATCGATCGCGAGACGTCGGGCTGCCTGTTGGTCGCCAAGACGCGTTTCGCCGCCTCGCATCTGACTGGCGCCTTCCGCTCGCGGTCGGCCCGAAAAGTCTATTGGGCGCTGGTGCCGGGCCTGCCGAAGCCGAAGCAGGGCCGCATCTCGACCTTCCTCGCCAAGGAAGAGAGCGAGGACGACACCATCATGCGCATCGCCCAGCATGGTGACGAGGGCGCGAGCCACGCGGTGACCTATTACGCGGTGGTCGAGACCGCCGGCAACAAGCTGACCTGGGCGTCGCTGAAGCCGGTGACGGGCCGCACCCAC
Organism: Bradyrhizobiaceae bacterium; assembly: GCA_003963435.1. GTDB lineage: Bacteria > Pseudomonadota > Alphaproteobacteria > Rhizobiales > Xanthobacteraceae > Bradyrhizobium. The sequence continues at coordinate 7,387 of RXJC01000631.1, forward strand.
CAGCTGCGCGCCCACATGGCCCATATCGGCCATCCCATCGTCGGCGATCCCAAATATTTCAACATCGAGAACTGGCAGCTGCCGGGCGGCCTGCAGAACCGGCTGCATCTGCTCGCGCGCCGCATCGTCATTCCGCATCCGCGCGGCGGCGTGATCGACGCCACCGCACCGCTGCCGCCGCACATGCAGCAGTCGTGGAATCTGCTCGGACTGGATGCCAGCCGGTTTGACCCGATCGAGAACGCGCCGGAGGAGTAGGTCGTTGCGCTGCTAGCCCGTCATTGCCGGTGCGGAGACCATAGTCGTTCACACCCTCAGTTCCGGAACTGCTCCAGGAACATCCGCAAGCTGTCATGCGGGCTCTCGATATCGGTGATCAGCCAGCCCTCGGGACCGTTGACCAGGATGAAGTTCAGCGTCACGGCCCTGCCGCGATTGTCGAAATTCGCCGCGACATAGGTCTTGTCGTACTGCCTGCGGACGACCACGATCGTAACAGGGCCGAGCTTCCAGCCCTGGCTTTGCACCAGGAAATCGTAGGGCTCGACCCGCGGCGCACTCCAGGCCTTGCGCAAGGGAGGGTCGAAGAATTGCCGGGCAGTGGCCGCATCGCGCGGCAGTCCTTTGGACAGCTCCGGCGCGCCGTCGCCGTAATGGGCATAGACGTTGCGGACCAGTGATTCCGGGCTGCGAAAACCGGCCTCCGCCTCGGCCAGCCAAAGCCCGGTGAACAGGGCCGCAATTCCCGCAAGTTCCCTCATTGCCCGCTGCTCGCTTTATCGGCCGCAAGTCTTATCTTAAAAGCCTATCATTCAGCGACCGGGACCGAAAACTCACATGCGCGAATTGTTCGAAGAAGCAGCAGCCCAGCCCCCGCCGGATCCGCGGGAATCGGCGCGCGCGTCCGCGCGCACGCCGCTGCGCAAGCGCTTCTACAAGGAGGCCGGCGTCACGGATGCCGAGGGCGGCTTTGCCATCACGCTCGACGGCAAGCCGATCCGCACGCCCTCGGGCCGCCAGGTCGTGATCCCTGCGCGCGAGCTTGCCGATGCCGTGGCTGCGGAGTGGGCGGCCCAGAGCGAGAGCATCGACCCGGTGACCATGCCGCTGACGCGGATCGCCAACAGCGTGGTCGAGGGTGTGGTGGATCGCGTCGAGCTCGTCAGCGACGACCTGGCGAAATATTTCGAGTCCGACCTGGTATTCTACCGCGCCGGGCATCCCGAGGGTCTGGTCGCCCGTGAGGCCGCGCATTGGGATCCCGTGCTGTTCTGGGCCGCGGAGGCGCTGGGGGCGCATTTCATCCTGTCCGAGGGTGTCATGCATGTGAAGCAGCCGGACGAGGCGCTTCGGGCCGCACGTGCCGCGCTGCCCGGCGATGCGTGGTCGGTCGCCGCGCTCCACATGGTGACGACCCTGACCGGCTCGGCGCTGCTCGCGCTGGCCCTGGCTCATGGTGTGCGCGACGCCGGCCAGGTCTGGGATGCCGCCCATGTCGATGAGGACTGGAACATCGAGCAATGGGGCGTTGACGAGGAGGCCGCGGCACGCCGGGCCACCCGCGCGCGGGATTTCGAAGCCGCCGTGACGGTCTTGGCGGCGGCAAAGGCGCTCGCAGCCGAAGGTCCTTAACGAGAGGTTTACGACGCCGGCATTAGGGTGAGGGCGTGCTCCTCCTGTGCTCCCTTGGGCCCCCTTGAGATGCCGACGCCGGTCACGTCCATCCTTCCCGTCAGCGCCGCCAGCCCTGTGGCTGATGCGACGACGCCCGACCTCGTGCTGCAGGCCGGCAGCGTCGTCGATGCCAGGGTCGTCAGCGTGATGGCCGATAATCTGGTGCGGATCGCGATCGCCAACCTCTCGATGGAGGTGATGTCGGAGGTGCCGCTGACACCGGGGCAGAATCTCCAGCTCGCGGTCTCGCAGAACGACGGCATCATCCGCCTCGCCGTGATGAGCGGGGCAGGGGAGGCGGCCGCCGACCAGATCACGCTGACGCCGCGTGCGGCCGCGCTAGTGGACAGCCCGCCGCTTGCCCCGTCGGCGAGCGCGGCACGTGCCACGCTGACCCCGTTGGAGCAGGTTGCGGTCACAGCGGCCTCGGCCGAAGCCGTCACAAAACAGGGTAGCCAGGCGCCGTTGTTCGCCAATCTGGCCTCCGTCGTCTCCGGCAGCGATCTGCCGGCGGGGCTGAAGCAGGCGGTGCTCGACGTGCTGGCGCAGCAGACGCCGCTCGACACCGCCCTTGACGGTGGCGATATCGAATCCGCTTTCCAGAAATCCGGCCTGTTCCTCGAAGCCTCGCTCGCTGCGGGCACGACGCCATCCGCAGGCGCGACGCCGGATTTGAAGGCCGCGCTGCTGGTGCTGCGCCAGACGCTCGCCACGATCGAGACCGCTGTACCGCAGGCGCAAGCCGCAGCGCTTCCGGCCAGCACTGCGACGACACCGCAGGTCGCCGCCGCGCCGGCTCAGCCCGCCAATGAGGCTGGGCAGGCTGCGTTGCCATCGACCGGTCCCGAAATCGCCCAGCAGCCGCAAATGCCGCGCGGCGCCAATCCGGCCGCCGTGCTCGCCGACATCGCCAATGGCGCGTCACAGGCCGCGGCGCCGCGCACCATGTCCTCCGGCCTCGCCGCCAGCCTGCTGCAGGAGGCCGCGCAGAACCTGCCGCGCCTGACCGGCAATTTGCCGGGCTCCAACAAGGCCGTGCCGGACGGCCACATCTTCGAGGCAGCGGCGCGGACGACGCCGCCGCCGTTCCGTGGCGCGCTGCCGTCTGCGCAAGCCGTCGCCTCGCCCGCGCTCTCGCCGGAGACGCCGCTGGCGGCGACCGTGCACCGCCTGCTCGACGACACCGACGCCGCGATCGCGCGGCAGACCTTGCTCCAGGTCGCATCGCTTCCCGATCGTACCGACGCTTCCGGGCACCGGATCGACCCCGCTGTGCCGCAGTGGAATTTCGAGATTCCCTTTGCAACGCCGCAAGGCACCGCGATGGCGCAGTTCGAGATCT
>RXJC01000226.1 GCA_003963435.1 Bradyrhizobiaceae bacterium
GACATTGCTGTTGGTGCCGCTGCTGCCGATCTTCCTGATCGGCATGTTTCCGATGTTCCTGATCGCCCTGCTCGGATTCTTCGGCCTCGCGCTGTTCGGCGTGCTCGTGATCTCCGTCGGGCTCGCCAGCAGCAACGAGGCGCACGACAATTTCAATCACGACGTCATCGTTCACGGCTACGCGCGCGGATCGGAGCGCGCGGCGCGCGCCGGCGACATGCATCTCGCCACACGGCTCGGGCTGCGTCTGGAAGCGGTCGGCGCGGCGATGGTCCTTACGGCGGCGATCGGCCTTTGTTACGCCGGCTGATCTGCGTCCCGCGCAGATACCGCCCGGCAAACTAGCCGGTTGCCCTCCCCAAGGAGGTTCAGGCAAGAGAGGGCGGTCCCGCGGCGACGACGCTGCGTTCGCACTTGGCAAGAGACATTGGCAAGAAACTCTGGGGAGATGAGTGATGCTCAAATTCTATTTCAACGGCTCGCCGAACCCGACCAAGGTCGCGCTCTACCTCGAAGAATCCGGCCTGCCCTACGAGCCGGTCAAGATCGACACCCGCAAGGGCGAGCAGTTCGCGGCGGACTATCTGAAGATCAATCCGAACGGCAAGGTGCCGGCGATCGACGACAATGGGACGGTCGTGTTCGATTCCAACGCCATCCTGCTCTATCTCGCCGAGAAGACCGGCAAGTTCCTGCCCTCGGCCAGCATGCGCGGCGAGACGCTGTCCTGGCTGATGTTCATCGCGACCGGCGTCGGCCCCTATTCGGGCCAGGCCGTGCACTTCAAGCATTTCGCGCCGAAGGATCAGAACCACGATTACGCCCATAACCGCTACCAGTACGAGACCGATCGCCACTACAAGATTCTCGACGCTCACCTCAAAGGCCGCCGCTACATGGTCGGCGACGACTATTCGATCGTCGACATGGCGCTGTGGGGCTGGGCGCGGATGCTGCCGTTCAAGCTCGGCGACGACGCCTTTGCGCGCTACCCGAACGTGAAGCGGCTGGTCGACGAGATCTCGGCGCGCCCCGCGGCGGCGCGCGCGGTCGCCCTGAAGGACAAGTTCACCTTCAAGGCCGAGATGGACGACGAGGCGCGCGCCAACATGTTCAAGCACATGACGACCAAGGTCGCTTGACGCTCTTGCAGTCGTTCCGGGGCGCCACAGAGCGGCGAACCCGGAATCTCGAGATTCCGGGTTCGATGCTTCGCATCGCCCCGGAATGACGATACAGCAGGATACATCCGCTTTCGCTCAGGCGGCGTGAACCGAACTCAGGAACTTGGCCACTTCCTGCTTCAACCGGTTGCTGTCGGCCGACAGCGAGCGCGCCGCCGACAGCACCTGCGATGAGGCCGATCCAGTGTCGGAAGCGCCGCGCTGCACGTCGCCGATGTTGGACGACACCCGCTGCGTACCATGCGCGGCCTGCTGGACGTTGCGCGAAATCTCCTGCGTCGCCGCGCCCTGCTGCTCCACGGCGGCCGCGACCGTCGAGGAAATCTCCGACAGCCGCTCGATAGTGGTGCTGATCTCTCGGATGGCGCCGACGGATTGCTCGGTGGCGGCCTGGATGTTGGAGATCTGCTGGCCGATCTCACCGGTCGCTTTCGCGGTCTGCTCAGCAAGTGCCTTGACCTCGGAGGCGACCACGGCAAAGCCGCGGCCGGCATCGCCGGCCCGCGCCGCCTCGATGGTGGCGTTCAGTGCCAACAGGTTGGTCTGGCCGGCGATGGTGCTGATCAGCTCGACCACGTCGCCGATCCGCGCGGCGGCCTTGGAGAGCTCGCCGACGCGCGCGTTGGTCCGGCTCGCCTGACCGACGGCCTCGCCGGCGATGCGGGCGGATTCCTGCACCTGGCGGGCGATCTCGGACACGGAGGAGGACAGCTCCTCGGTCGCCGAGGCAACCGCCTGAACGTTGGCCGAAGCCTCCTGCGAGGCGCTGGCGACCTCCGTGGACAAATTCTGCGCTCGCGAGGCGGTCGTGGTCAAAGTGCCGGCGGAGGCTTCGAGCTCATTCGACGCCGACGACACCGTGTTCACGATCTCGCCGACGGCCTGCTCGAACTGGTCGGCGAGCCTGACCATGTCCTTCTTGCGGCTTTCGGCTTGCCGCGCCTCGAGCTCGGCCTGCTCGGCGCGCATGCGCTCGGTGTCGATCATGTTGTCCTTGAACACCTGGATCGCCTTGGCCATGTCGCCGATCTCGTCGGCCTTGCCGCGACCGGGGATCTCGACCGCGAGATTGCCGCCGGCCAGCAGCCCCATTGCGCGCGTCATCGAGGCCAGGGGGCCGACGATGCTGCGGGCGATCAGGAAGGCGACGATGCCGCCGAACAGGACGGCAAGGCCGCCGGCGATTTCCTGAACGGTCGTCGTGCCGGCGATCACCGCTTCGGCCTGGCTGCGCGAGCCCTGATAGTCCTTCTTCAGGGTCGTTTCCGCGGCCTTGAGCCTGCCGATGCTGTCGACGATGAGCGGCGCGAGGTTCTTGTGGTAGATCTCGTCGGCCTGGAGCATCGCGGCGGAGGTCGTCTCAAACGCGGATTTGTAGATACCGAGCGCGGTTTTCACCGGCGCGAGCGTGGATCGCAATTCCGTGGCTTGCGGGCTCTTTTCAAGCGCCGCGAGCCGTTGTGCCGCCCTGTCGACGCTGGCCCGGAAATTCGCCGGTCCCTGCATGTCGCGCAAGGCGAGGAAGCGCCAGTTTGCGATTCGAACGAGCAGGATCCTGGATTCGAGGTCGGCGACGAGGGCCGCGGTGTCCTCGTCGACGGCCGCGCGCGCCACGTCGACGAGCTTGTTCATCTTGACGGCGAGGTCCTCGCCGCTCGGCAACAACGTCGCCTTGCCCGTTCTCGCTTCGTTGACGGCGTCACCGAGGTTGTCACGCAGGCGTCGCATCTTGCCGATGTCGTCGATCAGGCCGTTGTACAGCGCGCGCCGCTCGTCCGAGAGCGTCCCCTTGGCGCCGACCCGCAACAGCTCGATCGCCGCGGTCTCGCGCTCTTGCGCCTCTTTCATTGCAGGCTCGTTGGCATCGTAGACGTAGCGCAGATTGGCTCGCTGGATCGCCTGAAGCTGGGTCGATATCTCCAAGACCCTCGCCGTGCTGTCCGAAAGTGCGGATTGTCGTGCGACCTGATCCTGCACGGAGCGTAAATTCCAGACGGCCACCACCGCCATCACGAGACCAACCGCCACCAAGGCCATGAAGCCTGCGTACAGGCGTCCCCTGATCCGCAAACGAAACTTCGGCATTCCCACTGTCCACCCAGATGCATTCCACTTCGAGCGGCCGAACGATTCCGGCAATCATCACCGGCCACCCCGGCAGCCGCGGCTCGCGCCCTTGCGACCCACGCTGCACCGCGACACAATGGAGGACACTCGTTAATTGAACCTTCAAATTCTTCGCGCACGCGCGCATCGGCGCACACTGGATCTGCTGATTTTATCGGCAGCTATGCGAAGTCCTGCAAGAATCCGCAGCGGCATGCATAGTGTCGCACGCGAACCTTTACTGGGCGCTGGCCTGCTGCAGCTTGCCGAGTGCGTGCTCGACGACTTCCAGCGTGTACGGCTTCTGGACGACCGGCACCGAGGCAAGCTCCGCCGGAAGCGGCGCGCGCTCGCCATAGCCGGTTGCGAAGATAAAGGGCACGCCGATCTCTTTCAGCTTGAGCGCCACCTTGATGCTGCTCTCGCTGCCGAGGTTGAGATCGAGCAGAGCGAAGCTCGGCCGCGTACGCTCGATCGAGCGCAGCGCTTGGTCGACGCTCGCGGCGGTGTCGACATGGCGGGCGCCGAGGTCGAGCAGGATGACCTCCGCCGCCATCGCGATGATCAGATTGTCTTCGACGATCAGCGCCGTCTCGGACAGCCGGGGACGGCTGGATTGCTGTTCCTCGATGCGCATGGCGGCTCCTGCTATTGACGGCACCAGTTCGACGAAATTGGCGGGAATGACGAACTTCGCCTGTACACCCAACAGATCGAAGCGGATTTCGGCATCGCCCTTGAGATCGAACGGCACCGACCGCTCGATGATCGTGGTGCCGAAGCCGCGTCGCGTGGGTGGCTGCACCGGCGGGCCGCCGCTTTCCTTCCATTCGATCACGAGGCTCGACGCGGGATCGAGGCGCCAGACCACCTCGACACTCCCGGTGGAATCGGCGAGCGCGCCGTATTTGGCGGAATTCGTCATCATCTCGTGCACGACGAGGGCGAGCGTGGAAAACGCCTTGGGATCGAGCGCGACGTCCGGTCCGCCCATCTTCACCCGGCCTGCGCGCGCCCCGAGATAGGCGCCGGCCTCGGATTCGACGAGGGTCCGCAGCGCCACCGGCGCCCAGTTCAGGTTGGTGATCTGGTCGTGGGCGCGGGCCAGGGCCTGGATGCGACCGCCGAGAACGCCGGCAAACTCCTCCACGCTCGCGGCGGTGTCCTTGCTCTGTGCCACCAGCGCGCGGACCAGGCTGAGGATGTTGCGGACTCGGTGATTGAGCTCGGCGATCATCAGCTCCTGCCGCTCCTGCGCACCGCGGCGCTCGCGCGCGGCGAGGTCGGACAATTGCAGGATCACTTCCAGCAGCGTGACGCGCAGGCTCTCGGCGATGCGGATGTCGGCCGCCGACCACGGTTTCGACTGGCCCGCCACCGTCTCCTGCCAGAGCTCGAAACTCTTGCGCGGCGTCAGCCGTGGGCCGTTCGGACCCTCGTCGTAGACCTTGTCGGGAGCGCCGGCCCAGTTCACGGACCGAATGACCTCGCGCCTGAAGAAGATCAGGCAATCGCGCGGCGTTCGCGAGATCGGAATGGCGAGAAACCCCGCGGCGCGGTCGCGGAACGCCTGGCCGGCGGCGTAAACCTTGGCGATCTCGGCGCTGGCAAAGATGCGTCCCGGCGAGGTCCGGTTGATGAAGGCGACGAGGTCCTTGACCTCGTCCTCGGTCGGCGTCTCGCCCTGAAGCGCGATCTTGTTGTCGGACCACACCGCGACGCCGTCGCAGTCGATCATCCTGCGATAGTCGCCGAGGAAGTCGATGATCGCGCGGCGGCTGTGCTCGTGCGCGGCCGCCATCTCGATCAACCGCTCCTGGATCTGGTGGGCGCGGGCCTCATAGGCGACGTCGCCCTCGCGTTCGCGCCCCTCGACGATCCAGGAGAACATCTGCCCGAACAGCTCGGACGCCGTCCGCTTGTCGAACGAGATGTAGCGCGGCGAATAATGATGGCAGGCGAACAGGCCCCACAGCTTGCCATCGCGCAGGATCGACACCGACATCGAGGCGGCGACGCCCATGTTGCGCAGATATTCGATGTGAATCGGCGAGACCGAGCGCAGCACGCTCATCGAAAGGTCGAGCAGCCCGGCATTGTGCGTGGGGGTAGACACCAGCGCAGCCGGCATGGAGTTGATGTCGGCAATGATGCGTAGCCAGTTGCGCTGATAGAGGATCCGGGCCTGCCGGGGAATGTCGGAGGCCGGGTAATGCAAGCCGAGGAAGGATTCGAGCCCGGCTTCCGCAGTCTCGGCGATCACTTCGCCCGATCCGTCGGGGTGAAACTGGTAGACCATGACCCGGTCGAAGCCGGTCAGCACCTTGAGCTGGCGCGCCGCCTCGCGCGCGAGATCGCCCATGCCGCGCGTCTTGCGGATCCGGTCGAGCATCAGGCGCACGAGCTCGCCCGAATTGACGCCCGGCTCGTGGACACTCGGCTCCGCCTCGACGACGAGGTAGACGCCGGAGAAGTGGATCGAGAGATCGTAAAGCGGCTTGCCGGCCTGGAGTTCGAGACCGAACAGGCGCTCGGTGGCATCCGGCCCGCTCAGATGGTCGACATGGCTGCGGATGGTCTCGACAGCGGCTTCGGAGATGACGGTCGACAACGGCCGCTGGAGCAGATCGGCAACGTCGCTTCCGAGAAAGCTGCCGACATTGTCGGAAGCCATGCAAATGGTGAAATCCGAGAGCACAGCGAGCAAGAAGCCGAACGGCTGCACGCTGCCCGGAATATGGATCGGTTCGCGATCGCAATTGGTGAGATTGACGACTTCGTTCATGCGCGGTCCGCCGCCTGCTCGAACGCGGCGAAGGCGACCCGCGCCGCCGCTATCGCCTCGCCTTCGTCGCAGACCTCGCTCTCGAGCTTTGACAGGAAGCTTTGCCAGAGACGCTTGCCTGTCCCGTGGCGAAGATAGAGCGTGGCTGCACTGATGCGCGGATCGGCCGCATCGGCGACCGTCTTCAGCAGAAATTTCGCGCCGAGGCGCGAGCCTTCCAGCACGTACATGGTGCCGACCACGCCGCTGCGCGTGAGCGGCGGCACGGATACCGTCGCCGCCGCAATTGCGCCCAGGCGCCCGAGATCGGCTGCAATGGCAGCGCGCCGTGACCGCTCCGGCCAGTCCGGAAAGATGTGATCCACACCGGCCTCCGCCAGCGCGGTTTCGAGCGGAAGAAGGGCGCCAGCACTGGCACAAAGAAAGCGGCGATAACCGGAAAAGGCGGTCAGGTCGAACGCGGACAATTGCGCATCGAGCTCGCGATGGGCATCCGATGTCGCATCTCGTAGGCGTTCACGGAGCCCGGCAAAGCTGAGGCCCTGATGTGTCGTAACGTCCGAAGCCCCAACCAGCATACAATTCCCAGAAAGCCCGCTCTCGGGGCGCGATTGCCCCGGAAACCGAGAAAAACGTCGAGGAGCTGCAAAGGTTCCCGCAGTTTTTCGAGCAGGAAGCGGCGCGGCCAACGCCGCCTCCGATCATCGATCTATTTTCGCTGGATAGGCTTCTTCAGTTGGTAGGCAATCTCGGCGCGGCTGGTCCCGCAGTCCTGAAGCTCTCGATCGGTCATGGCGGCGAGCTGGCATCGGGCCCGGGACAATTGTCGCCGGGCACGCACGAGGTCGACCAGCGTCCGCCACATCCGCACAGACATTGCGAGGCGTAACGGAAAGAGCCGGCCGGTGAACGCGACCTGGTCCAAGACGATCAGCTCGCAGCCCTCACGGGTGCTTGCGGAAACGGCCCCAGCGCCCGCTCGGTCAGAATCGAGTCGCAGTACTCGCGGATTTCCTTGATCTTGCCGTCCTCGAGGCGAAAGACGAGGCAATAGTCGTTGTCGTAGCGCACCCCCTCGGGCGTGACGTTGTCACCCTTGGCCTCCACGACGACCACATCGCCGTCGGCGATGAAGCGGTGCGCGACCGTGCGCGTGCGATCGCGCAAGCGGGTGCGCACGTAGCCGTGCAGATCGTTGAGGATCGATTGCTTGCCTGAGAAAGTGCGCGACCAGGAATACTGGCCGGTGACCACCCATTTGGCATCCTCGGCAAGGCTTGCGGTGAACAGGGCGCGATCGCGCGCGGCCGGATCGGGATTGGCGGCGGCGGCGAAAATGTCCTGCATCAGTTTCTTGTTGGCAGCAGTGCTCATGGCGACATCTCCGGTTGGTGAGAACACGGAGATCATCAGGGCCGGATGAGAATTCTTCAAATCGATAGAGAATATGATATCTATTCATCTCATGAATTTGACCTCGCTCGACCTCAATTTGCTGATCGCCCTCGACGCCCTCCTGCGCGAGACCAGCGTCAGCCGTGCCGCCATGCGGATCGGGTTGTCGCAGCCAGCGACGAGCCACGCGCTGCAGCGCCTGCGCGACATCTTTGGCGATCCGCTCTTGGTGCGCACCGGCGCGCGGATGGAGCTGACGCCGCGAGCGCAGGCCCTGCGCGCGCCGCTCGCTCAGGCCCTCGATCAGGTGCGCAGCCTGTTCGTGCCCGACGACTTCGACGCGGCACGTAGCGAGCGGCAATTCCGCCTGATGATGCCGGACCTCGCGGTCGAGCTGCTCATGCCGCCGCTGATGGAGAAGGTGACGCGGGCCGCGCCCAACGTCCGCATCGACGTCGTACCGTGGCGGGGACCTGCGGTCTTCCACGCCGAGTTCGCCCGCACCATCGACCTCGTGATCTCGATCGGCAACGCCTTCAAGGGCTTTCACCGCCAGTTGCTCTACACCGACAGCGACGCGCTGGCGGTGCGCCGCGGCCATCCGCAGCTATCGAAACTGAAGCGGCGCGAGACGTTCCTGGCGGCCCGCCATGTCGGCGTGATCATCCGCGGCCAGCCCGAAGATCTAATCGACACCTGGCTGCGCGCCAAAGGCATCGAGCGGCACATCTCGCTGGTGGTGTCAGGCTATCTCGAAGCGCTGCATGTCGCCGCGCGGACCGACCTTGTCGCCTTCGTGCCGCGCCGCCTGATCGCGGCCCTGTCGAAGCAGCTCGGCCTCGTCACGGTGACGCCGCCGCTCGA
>RXJC01000056.1 GCA_003963435.1 Bradyrhizobiaceae bacterium
CGTCAGCCGTGCCGCGCCGCGTCACGACGGTGAGGATGAGGCCGGTGAAATAGGCGTGATAGAGATCGGCGACCGCACGCCAGCGCTTCCATTGGGCTTGCTGCGCGGCGTCTGAGGCGGCGGTCATGTTCGCTCCCGATCGTTGTTTCGATCGAGTGTGTCACTGCACCCCACGGCAGGCAACATGACGCCCATGCAGGGCGCCCTGCGCGAGCGCCCTTCAATTCCGCATCACGAAGTTTGCGGCGGCGCCTTGGCTGCGCGCTCGCGCTCGACCCGTTCGGTGACATCGCGCGCCATCGCAACAGATCCCAGCACGTTGCCGCTGGAATCGCGCACCAGGGCGAAGGTCATCTCGATGTAGAGCTTGCGTCCGCTCTTGTGCAGCGCGCGCGTCAGCGTCGGTCTGCCCGCAAGCTTCATGCTGCCGCTCGCAAGCGCGGCCTTGAACCCCTTCCAGTGCGCAGCGCGCAGATGCTCGGGAATGATCAGATCGAGATTCTGGCCGAGCGCTTCCGCGGCGGAGAAGCCGAACAGCGCCGTCGCGGCCCCGTTCCAGCGCATGATCGTGCCGGAACGATCCGAATAGATCAGCGCATCCGCGACGTTTTCGGCGATCCTCGCGTCGAGTTCGGATGGATTGCTCATGACGTCACCTCGTGGCCCGGATGGAGCGGAGCGCAATCCGGGATCGTGCCACAAGTGAGACTGCCCCGGATAACGCTTGCGCTCCATCCGGGCTACAGGATCGCGCTACGCCCGGAAATGCTTCGATAGTTTGAGGCCCTGAGCCTGGTAGTTGGAGCCGATGCGCTGGCCGTACATCGCGTCGGGGCGGGCCAGCATCTTCTCGTAGACGAGGCGGCCGACGATCTGGCCATGCTCGAGGATGAACGGCACTTCGCGCGAGCGCACCTCCAGCACGGCTCGCGCGCCTTGTCCGCCCGCGCCGGCATAGCCGAAGCCGGGATCGAAGAATCCGGCGTAGTGCACGCGGAACTCGCCGACCAGGGGATCGAACGGCACCATCTCCGCGGCATAATCGGGCGGCACCTGCACGGCTTCCTTGGAAGCGAGAATGTAGAATTCGCCGGGATCGAGGATCAGGTTGCCATCGGGACGGGCCGCGATCGGCTCCCAGAAATCTTCCACCGCATAGCCGGAGCGGCGGTCGACGTCGACAACGCCGGTGTGCCGCTTGGCGCGGTAGCCGACGAAGCCATTCGCCTTCTCGCCCGAGAGATCGACCGAGACGGCAACGCCCCCGGACAGGTCGGCCTCGTCGACGTCGACGAGGCGCTCGGCAGCGTGCAGCGCATCGAGCTCGTCGGCATTGAGGATGGCATCGCCGGTGCGGAAGCGCACCTGGCTGAGGCGCGAGCCCTCGCGCACCAGCACCGGAAACGTCTTCGGGCTGATCTCGGCATAGAGCGGACCGTGATAGCCGGCGCCGATCATGTCGAAGCGACGGGTGCCGTCCGCGATCACGCGGGTGAAGACGTCGAGCCGCCCGGTCGAACTCTTCGGGTTGGCGGCCGCGACGATCTCCGGCGGCAGCGCGAGACTTTCGAGCAGCGGCACGATGTAAACGCAGTTGGTCTCCAGCACCGCACCGTCGGCGAGGCTGAACTCGTGCAGCTTCAACTCGTCGATGCGCTCGGCGACGGTGGCGCCGGGACCGGGCAGGAAGCTGGCGCGGACGCGATAAGCGATGTCGCCGAGGCGCAGATCGAGGCTGGCCGGCTGGATCTGGCTCTCGACGAAGTCATAGGCGGGCAGGATCAGGCCCGCTTCCGCCATCGCCGCGATCATGCGGTCGGGCAGGATACCATTGGCGTCGGGCGCGACCGTGAACGTCAACCGGGGGTCCTCATCAGGGCTCAAATGCATCCGGACACGCCGGAAATACAGGTCTTTTACGGCTATCCGATGGACGCCTTGACGGAAAGGGCATTGCGGAATATGAGCATCACTTATCCCGTGGTGATTTGAGCCGGCCGGCTTGCAGCCACGTTAAATAAGTCGCTAAACAGGCCGGGGACCTCTGAGATCCCGGCCCGTGGACATGTCCAGGCCGGTTTTTTTGTGACCGTTTTCACGTCAAACGGTCATGTCGGAGGTACCTATGTCGAAGTCGCCTGCCAACTATCGCCCCGAAACCCGCCTGGTCCATTCCGGCACCCTGCGCTCGCAATTTGGCGAGACGTCGGAGGCGCTGTTCCTGACCCAGGGCTATGTCTACGACACCGCCGAGCAATGCGAGGCGCGGTTCAAGGGCGAGGATCCGGGCTTCATCTATTCGCGCTATTCGAACCCGACCATCGCGATGTTCGAGCGCCGCATGATCGAGCTCGAGGGCGCCGAGGCCGCCCGCTCGGCGGCGACCGGCATGGCCGCGGTGACGACCGCGATCCTGGCGCCGCTCAAGGCCGGCGATCACGTCGTGGCCTCGCGCGCGCTGTTCGGCTCGTGCCTCTACGTCGTGCAGGACCTGTTGCCGCGCTACGGCATCGAGACCACGCTGGTCGACGGGCTCGACCTCGACCAATGGCAGCGCGCGCTGCGGCCGAACACCAAGACCTTCTTCCTGGAGAGCCCCACCAATCCGACGCTCGACGTGCTCGACATTCCGGCGATTGCCGAGATCGCGCACAAGGGCGGCGCGCGCCTCGTCGTCGACAACGTGTTCGCAACGCCGATCTGGCAGAGCCCGCTCGCGCTCGGCGCCGACGTCGTGGTCTATTCCGCGACCAAGCATATCGACGGCCAGGGCCGCTGCCTCGGCGGCATCATCCTGTCCTCGGAAGCCTTCATCGCCGAGCACATCCACAATTTCATGCGCCAGACCGGCCCGTCGATCTCGCCGTTCAACGCCTGGGTCCTGCTCAAGGGCCTGGAGACGCTGGGCGTGCGCGTGCGCGCGCAGACCGATACGGCTTCGCGCATCGCCGACGTGCTGGCGAGCCATCCGAAGATCGCACGGCTGGTTTATCCGGGCCGCGCCGATCACCCGCAGGCCGCGCTGGTGAAAAAGCAGATGCGCGGCGGCTCGACGCTGGTCGGCTTCGAGGTCAAGGGCGGCAAGGCGGCCGCGTTCCGCGTGCTCAACGAATTGAAGCTTGCGCGGATCTCGAACAATCTCGGCGACGCCAAGAGCCTCGTCACCCATCCGGCCACCACGACGCATCAGCGCCTGAAGCCGGAAGACCGCGCCGCGCTCGGCATCGGCGAAGGGTTTATCCGCTTCTCCGCGGGGCTGGAGCATGCCGATGATCTGATCGAGGATCTGACCGCGGCGCTGGAGAAGGCGTGAAGCGACCGAGATCTTGTAGGGTGGGCAAAGCGAAGCGTGCCCACGTCTTCCTACCATCGTATCACTGAGCGATGGTGGGCACGGCGCTGTGCGCCTTTGCCCACCCTACGGCACCGCCTCACATCGGCCGATACGTCCGCACATCCGCGGGCACGTTGACGCCCAGCTTGATCTGACCCACCGAGCGGATGATGTCGTCGCCGAGCAGTTGGGCGAAGCAGGCGTAGCCCCAATCGTTCATGTGCAGGCCGTCGGCAATGACGAAGCTCTCGACCGGGATCGCCTGCTTCTCGTGCCAGTCGCGCATCACCTCGAAGCGCGGGAAGATGCCGACGTGACGGAGCTCGGCGACCTTGCCGAGCAGTTGCACCATCTTGCCGGCGCTCTCCTTGCGCTGGTTGACGGCCGGCGAATATTGCGGATCGACCAGCACGATGTCGGCGTCGCCCGCGGCCTGGATGCGGCTGATGCCGTCCTCGACCAGCTTTGCGGTCTCGCCGGGATCGAGATTGCGCAGCACGGCGTTGGTGCCGACCTGCCAGATCACGAGGTCCGGATGCGCGTCGATCACCTGCGTCTGCAGGCGCTTCAGCATCTCGGGCGCGTCCTCGCCGCCGACGCCGGCGTTGACGACGGTGATGTCGGCGGTGGGATAGTGCCGGCGCAGCTGCGTAGCGAGGCGGTTCGGATAGTTGAACTCCGGCGAGCTCGCGCCGAAGCCCTGAGTCGACGATGAGCCGAACGCGACGATGACGACGGGCTTGCCGGCGACCAGCTTGCCCGCGACATGCGGCAGCGAGCCCATTGCCTTCGCACCGCCCTTCGGCGGCAGGCAAGGGACACGGCTGAAGATGTCGGCGGCGGATTTGGCGACCTCCTTCACCTTGTCGATGGCGCGCGAAGTGATGCCGCGCTGTTCGGGCGACCTTGCCGCGACCGTCGTCTGGGAAGGTGAAGCGGGCGCGGGATCAGCCGACTGCACCGGCGTCGGCGTCGCCTGTGCGGCTTGCGCCTGCGTGTCTTGCGTCTGCGTGTTTTGCGCCTGCGCATGCGAGACCGGCGTCAGCAACAACAGCATCGTGGCTGCAGGCGCGGCCAGCCATGCCGTCAGGCAAAAAGGGCGGAGAGAACTCATTAACGCTAGACCTCAATTTTGCTGCTGGGCCGGCTCCAGATGGGCAGCGTCGATCACGAACCGTGCCAACGCCCGGCCAAGGCAATCATGAACCTGCTTCGCCAGTTCGGGCCCGCGGGACGGGCTGAACAGGTCGAACTGACCCTGATCATTCCACTGCCGCATGATCGCAAAACGATCGAACAGCGGAATGTCATGCTCCTGAGCGACCACGCGCATATTATCGAGAAACGGCTGCGCCGAGATCATGGTTTCGGTGCGCGGGCTGTATTGCAGATTCATCAAGACGACGTCAGCCCCTGCCTTTTGCAGCGCAACAACCCCCTCGGTCACAGCGCTGCGAAATTCATCGGGGTCGATGGATCGGATAGCATCCACGGTCCCGGTCTGCCAGATCACCAAAGTAGGCGTTTTTGCTTCCATCAGCTTAACGAAGATGGACGCGGTCTCCTCTGCCGTCTTCTTGCTCTGTATTTCTACGGAGACGTGCACCACCTCGGACGCCGGCAGCTTCTCCTTGAGGATGGCCTCCATGCGCGCCGGATAGGAGCTGCCTTCCGAGGACGGAATCGTGGTCGAGCGGCTGCCGACGACCAGAATTTCGAGCGGCTTGCCGGCCTTGATGGCGTCGGCGACCTTGGGAAGCTGGCTTTCACTAGCCAGCAGATAGGACGGCAGCTCGCACGCCGCCGGCGCGGGCGCGGGCGACGCGGCAGGCGCAGCATCATCCGCGCGCGCCACAGGCGCGGCGAAGCTACCGCATAGCAGGATCAGGCTCAGGAGAACCTTCGCCTTCATCAGCCCCCTCCCGCCAGATCGGCGTTGCCGACGGCGTTTTTGGTTTTCGCACCGCTCTTGTCAGCCACGCGCTTGTACCACGAAATCACCCAGGCCACGCCCCACATGATCAGGATGCCAGAGAGGCTAATCAGCGCATGCATGGCTGGGCCGCCGGAGACTTCGGCGAGAATGAAATGGCCGGCGAAGGCCAGGAAGACGCCGAGACAGAAGATCTCGAGGGAATGCTGGCCGCATAGAATCAATGGTCGCAACCAGCGCGATTTCAAGCCCGGCCACTCCCGCGGCAGGAAGCGCACGGTGAGCGCGGCCAACGCCAGGAAATGCGTGAAGCGCAGCACGTCGAGATCGGTCTTGTCGATCGGATACATCCACTGCTCGAGCCGCTTCGGCATGAAGTGGGAAAGCTGCGGCAGGTACCAGGTCAGCGTCACGCAGAACGCCGCCGCGAGATAGGCGATCGAGATCCACATCGTCACGGGCGAGGCCAGGATGTGCGACATCCGTCGCGCACCTCCGAGCGCGCACCATGCCCCGAACACGAACAGCAATTGCCAGGCGAAGGGATTGAAGGCCCAGAAGCCGTTCGGATAGGCCGACAGGTAAAGGTCGTATTCCCAGGTCACCGCGTAGAGCACCACCGAGAGGCCGAGCGTGACGTCGGGGCGCCATTTCATCGACCACAGGATCAGGGGCAGCGCCAGCATCAGCACGATGTAGAGCGGCAGCACGTCCATGTTGACGGGGCGGAAGCGCAGCAGCAGCGCCTGCACGATGGTGATGTCGGGCTGCTTGAGGAAATCCAGGATCCCCATTTCCTCGGTGTAGAGCGGGTTCTCGAACCTGGTCGCGACATAGGAGATTTCGGCGAGGAAGATCGTGAACAGGAAGACGTGGGCGACGTAGATCTGCCAGACCCGGCGCAGGATGCGCGCCGTGGCGATGACGACGCCGCTCTCCAGCATGGCTCTGCCATAGACGAAGGCGGCGGTGTAGCCGGAGATGAAGATGAAGATCTCGGTGGCGTCGCTGAAGCCGTAATTACGGATCGTGAACCAGGTCAGGAGGCTCGGCGGCAGATGGTCGATGAAGATCAGCCACAGCGCGAGCCCGCGGAACAGATCGAGCCGAAGCTCGCGCTCGCCGATGGCGGGCAGCGTGATGGCCGGAGCGGACGTGCGCGGCCTTGCCTCCGCCGGCCTGCTGTCGGCAGGCGTGATGTCGGCAGAGCTGACGTCCACAGGCTTGGCGGTTCCCGCGATCGTCGATCCCGTCACTTGGTCGGCAATGGTCATCGGGGCCTAAAAACCCTTCCGCAAATCGCGACGTCTGGAGGAGTGTACCGGTCCGCTTCCGATCTCGCAAAGCGGCGGGATCATGGGGGCGTCCCTTTGCGGGTGTCGCCCTCGCCGGTGTCCTTCCCTTTGAATTCTGGCGGGACGATGTCGTCAAAGCCACCCGCGGCGTTTGGTTCCGGCGCCGGATTTCGCTATGGTGGCAGCCATGTACCGCGCCGTGACCCGCCACATCGAAGTGACCGTCGAGCCGAACTTTGTTCCGGAGCAGTCGTCGGCTGACCGCTCCCGCTACTTCTGGTCCTACACCATCGTCATCACCAATTCCGGCGAGGAGACCGTGCAGCTCAAGACGCGGCACTGGATCATCACCGACGCCTCCGGCCGCCAGCAGGAGGTGAAGGGCGAGGGCGTGGTCGGCGAGCAGCCGATCCTGGCCCCCGGCGAGCGGTTCGAATACACCTCCGGCGTCCCGCTCTCGACCGCCTCCGGCTTCATGACCGGCCGCTACCAGATGGTCACCGAAAGCGGCGAGCGCTTCGAGATCGACGTGCCGGCGTTTTCGCTCGACAGCCCTGACAGCAAGCGGGTGTTGAATTAGGGGCAGTTTCGTGTCCCGGACGCGCTGCGGCACGCAGTGACGCTGCGCAGCGCCGGCACCCGGAGCGACACGACACAATGCCGCGACATGGGCCCCGGCTCTGCAGCGCTCCGTCGAAGGGACGCTGCGCCGCGTCCGGGGCACGAGAGAGGTGGGTGGGGCACGCTCTCTCCGCGTCATTGCGAGCCACCGGGTCCGCGCGACGCGCGGCCCGATGACAGGCTCCGCGAAGCAATCCAGACTGCCTCCGCGGAGGGACTCTGGA
>RXJC01000049.1 GCA_003963435.1 Bradyrhizobiaceae bacterium
TTCAGCAAGACGTTCTGGGCCAAGGGCTTTGGCATGTGCGTCGACAAGTTCGGCATTCCCTGGATGGTGAACTGCCCGGCGGAAGGAATGTGATGCGTGCGTGATCGCGCTCAGCGAATCGAGCCGGTGACGTCTTCGCCTTGCGGCGGCGGTTGAACGCAGCTCGGACAGATCACGAGCTTGGTGCCCAGCTGCTTGTCGCGCTCGGCTTCGATCGCGTCATGCACCGCCCACCAGGCCTCGGAGTAGGGCCGCAAAGTGCCCAGCACGCGTTCCCGCTCCTGATTGGGATCGCTCGCCGCGGGCGCGGGCGTCGTTGCGCGCCGCTTCGCGATAGGCGTGCGGTTCGAACTCTTGTTGGGATCTTGGCCGAGGCCATCCCAGGCGATCGGACGACGCTCCTGTGCCGGCGCGACTGCACATCCAAGCAGCGCCGTGCAGAAAATGAGCAAGATGAAGCCGTGTCGCATCATGCCGGACCCGAAGCTCGGTGCGCGATGCGCAAGCGCAACATTGGAAACTCGCATCGCATCGGAGAAATGGAACTTAAGGCAAACAAGCTGGCTGGCATGGCCGAGACGAACGTTACGATTCGCATCACTTTGCGGGAGCAGTGAGGCCGCTTCGTGAAACCATGCGGATCGCACCGCACAACAATTGACGCAATATTGGGCTGTGATCTGCACGTTAGAATCGTTATTGGTGATTCATAAAAGCTACAAACTGGGGTGGACGTCACTTGCAAGGGGAGCGACCGATGGCGGCGGCGCTACAGATCAATTTTGCCCTTTGGGGAATGCTTATCTGCGCCAGCATGAAACTGGTGCCGGTGATCCAGACTCTCTACTGAAGTCGGCCTTAGCATCGAAGGCAGCTATGGTGCGATGGCGGAGAGCCCCCGGTGCGCTCACGGCGCGAGCACCAGGGAACCTGCCTTATGGTCTCGGATGAGCCAAGTGCCGTCAAGGACGACGGTTGTGTCCTTCAGCGGCAGCGTGGATAGATCGCGGCGAGATCACGGCCCTTGAGCAGGAGCAGCCGCGAGGTGAGGCCGCCACGGCGGCTGATCCAGTCGCGAACCGGGCCGGGATAGGCTGCAAGCACCGCGACCGATGCTTCCGGCTCGGCATAGAAGCGCCCGCGCCGGTCCACCGAACGGGCGGCATGGAAGCCGAGCACGGCGCGCTTGGTGACGCAGATGCGCTCGCCCGGCACGATGCTCAGCACCAGCGTGCAGGCAGACAGGCAGGGACCGTCGATCACCACGCGCTCGCCGCTGTCGCGCACCTTCTCGAACAGATCGAGGAACGGCCCAACCTGTCCGCCCGGAGACTGGATGATGCGGATCTCGGCGGCGGCGGGCGTCGTCGCGAGCCGCTTCGCGATAGGCGTGCGGTTCGAACTCTTGTTGGGATCTTGGCCGAGGCCATCCCAGGCGATCGGACGACGCTC
This sequence comes from Bradyrhizobiaceae bacterium, assembly GCA_003963435.1. GTDB lineage: Bacteria > Pseudomonadota > Alphaproteobacteria > Rhizobiales > Xanthobacteraceae > Bradyrhizobium. Next base: position 1,453 of record RXJC01000049.1, read on the forward strand.
CTGTGCCGGCGCGACTGCACATCCAAGCAGCGCCGTGCAGAAAATGAGCAAGATGAAGCCGTGTCGCATCATGCCGGACCCGAAGCTCGGTGCGCGATGCGCAAGCGCAACATTGGAAACTCGCATCGCATCGGAGAAATGGAACTTAAGGCAAACAAGCTGGCTGGCATGGCCGAGACGAACGTTACGATTCGCATCACTTTGCGGGAGCAGTGAGGCCGCTTCGTGAAACCATGCGGATCGCACCGCACAACAATTGACGCAATATTGGGCTGTGATCTGCACGTTAGAATCGTTATTGGTGATTCATAAAAGCTACAAACTGGGGTGGACGTCACTTGCAAGGGGAGCGACCGATGGCGGCGGCGCTACAGATCAATTTTGCCCTTTGGGGAATGCTTATCTGCGCCAGCATGAAACTGGTGCCGGTGATCCAGACTCTCTACTGAAGTCGGCCTTAGCATCGAAGGCAGCTATGGTGCGATGGCGGAGAGCCCCCGGTGCGCTCACGGCGCGAGCACCAGGGAACCTGCCTTATGGTCTCGGATGAGCCAAGTGCCGTCAAGGACGACGGTTGTGTCCTTCAGCGGCAGCGTGGATAGATCGCGGCGAGATCACGGCCCTTGAGCAGGAGCAGCCGCGAGGTGAGGCCGCCACGGCGGCTGATCCAGTCGCGAACCGGGCCGGGATAGGCTGCAAGCACCGCGACCGATGCTTCCGGCTCGGCATAGAAGCGCCCGCGCCGGTCCACCGAACGGGCGGCATGGAAGCCGAGCACGGCGCGCTTGGTGACGCAGATGCGCTCGCCCGGCACGATGCTCAGCACCAGCGTGCAGGCAGACAGGCAGGGACCGTCGATCACCACGCGCTCGCCGCTGTCGCGCACCTTCTCGAACAGATCGAGGAACGGCCCAACCTGTCCGCCCGGAGACTGGATGATGCGGATCTCGGCGGCGGCGGGCGTCGTCGCGAGCAGTAGCGCTGCAAGCATCACGGCTTTGACGAAAGCGCGTCGCATGAGGCCTCCACAAGCTCGGTTTCGTAGGGTGGGCAAAGCGTAGCGTGCCCACCTTTGCGATGTGGTGGGCACGGCGCTTGCGCGCCTTTCCCCACCCTACAATCTTACGCCTATCCGTTCCGCCTTTGGCCGCGCAGCGTCGGCAGGCCGATGCCTGCCGCATCGAAACCGCCATCGACGGCCAAAATTTGGCCGGTGATGTAGCTCGCATTCGCGGAACACAGGAAGTAAATCGCTTCCGCAAGCTCCGCCTCCAGGCCGTAGCGGTTGAGCGGAATCGCGTCGTGATAGTCGGCGCGGATCTCCTTGGTGTGCACCTGCTTCGCCATCGCCGTGTCGACCGGCCCCGGCGCGACCGCGTTGACGCGGATGTTAAGGGAGGCGAGCTCGACCGCGAGCTGCTTGGTGAGGTGCGCAAGGCCCGCTTTGCTGGTGCCGTAGGCCGAGCGCAGCGTCGAGGCGCGCACCGCCGAGATCGAGGTGATGTTGACGATGGCCCCGCCATTGCCTTCGCGCATCAAGGGCACCGCCGCCTTGGTGCAAAGGAAGGGGCCGGTGAGGTTGACCTCGAGCACGCGGCGCCAATCGGTCTCGGACGTTTCCATCAGCGGTGCGAACACCGCGATGCCGGCATTGTTGACGAGCGCATCCAGGCGGCCGAACCGGCGCTCGACCGCCTCCATCGCATCGTTCACCGCGGCTGCGTCCGAGACGTCGCAGGTCAGCGCCAGCGTCGCCTCGCTTTGGTCGATGTCGGCGACCGCCCGGCCGAGCAGCTCGCCCTCGATGTCGAGCAGCGCCACACGCCAACCCTCGGCCAGGAACTTCTTCGCGGTGGCAAGCCCGATGCCGCGCGCGGCTCCAGTGACGAGGGCGACCTTGGCGGATGAGGCGGTCATGACGGGGTCCTTTGCTCGAACCCGCGGCATGACAGTTTAGCCGGCCCCGCGCAAGGGATCAGAGTTTGGGACCGACATATCTGAGGCGGTTGATGTCGGACTGTCCCTGTTCCGGGAATTCCAACGTCGGCGTGACATGGCCGACGAGGATGCCGGGCGTCACGGCGGTCTTGATGTACTTGGACTCGCCGGCGGCGAGTTGGAATGTCACGACATTCTCGACCTCGGTCGCCGTCGTCACGACATATTTCCCCGGGGGGCGGTCGACAAAAGTGAACCCGCCGGGCACGGACCTGCCGACGACTTCATTGTTCATTCGAATCTCGGGCTGAACGGCCGACCCTGCAAATTCACCCGGCCGGGTGAAGTAGACCCGGCCAAAGCCCGGCTTCAACGGCGGTAGCCGGAAGGCCGGTTCGTCGAGGCCACGTGGGCTCGCACAACTCGCCAACAAAAATCCGACAAGCAAAAGGGGCAGCGCCCCGATCTTCGACTTCATATGCCCCCGTCCCAAATATCGGAGCGCCCAGCTCCAAATCAGCGGCAAACGGCGAGCAATTGCCTCGCTGTTTCCTCGCCCCCACGGACTCAATTAGGCATACACGCACTGATTGTTCAACCGTTTTTCGATCGTCAAGCACAGCGCGGATCAAAGGTTGATCCGGGGGCATCTGGTGACTGATCGTGTCGACCGCGTGCCGGGTCTGGCCGGGAGGTTTTCCGCTTCGGCGGCCGCCGCGCAGCTTCCAAAAAAACTTCCCCAACCGTGTCGGCCTAGTCAGAGGTCGTTCGTCTTACAGCCGAGCGCGGGTCGGATGGCCCGCGGATCTTTCGTCATTCGCGGCAGGCCTGGCGTCCTCCGCGCGCAATCGTGAGGAACTGCATGCGATTCATGATGCTGATGATCCCGCTCGGCTACGAGACTGCGCCACCGGACGTCCAGCTCGATCCCGAGCGTGTCGCCGCGATGATGCGTTACAACGAGGCGCTAAAGGACGCAGGCGTGCTGATCACGCTCGAGGGCCTGCATCCGCCCTCGATGGGCGCGCGGGTCTCGTTTGCGACCGGCGAGCCCATGGTCACGGACGGCCCGTTCACTGAAGCCAAGGAAGTCCTGGGCGGATATTGGATGATCGAGGTCGCCTCGCGGGCCGAGGCGATCGCCTGGGCAAAGAAGTGTCCGGCTTCGCCGAACGAAATCATCGAGATCCGGCAGGTGCAGGAGATCGCCGACTATTCGCCTGAAGTGCAGGAGGCCGTGGCCGGGTTTGGCGATCTGAAAAAGTAGACGAGACAGCTACCCGACTCTCTCACCAATCAACCAGAGGAGATATCTATGAGCACTGAGCACAAATTCCTCGCCGTCTATCTCGGCAGCATGAACGGCGAAAAGATGAAGGCCTGGCATGCGATGCCCGAGGCGGAGCGAAAGGCAAAAGAGCGCGAGGGCATGGCCGCCTGGCACGGCTGGGTCGAGAAGCACAAGGACGTCATCGTCGAGATGGGCGGCCCGCTCGGCAAGACCCGCAGGATCGACGGACGCGGCATCACCGAGATCAGCAATGCGCTGACCGGTTTCACGGTGGTGCGCGCCGCCTCGCAGGAGGAAGCTGCCAAACTGTTCGAGAACCATCCGCATTTTGCGATCTTTCCGGGCGAGGCGATCGAGGTCATGCCGGTCTTGCCCATTCCGCAGATGTAGCCTCGGTGCGGGTTCGTTCCGGGCTCGATGCCGACGCACCGGCCCGGGTACGACCGTGAAAGCACGGGTTAATCCTGCCTCATCGCCGCTAGTGACCTTCGCGCCCGGCTCATGTAAAGGTCGTTCACATGAGCTGGCGCAAGGAGCAGCGCCGCGCCGAGCGCGGCTATCACCACGGCAATCTGAAGGAAGCCTTGTTGCAGGCCGCTCTCGGGCTGATCGCCGAGAAGGGCGCGGCCGGCTTCACCTTCGCCGATGCCGCGCGCATGGCCGGTGTCAGCGCGGCGGCACCCTATCGGCATTTCCGTGACCGCGACGAGCTCTTGTCCTCGATCGCCCAGCGCGGCTTCGAGCAGTTCGAGGCGCGCCTGACCGCGGCCTGGGACGACGGGCGGCCCGACACGGTCACCGCGTTCGAGCGCGTCGGCAGAGCCTATCTTGCCTTCGCCCGCGAGGAGCCCGCCTTCTACAACGCGATGTTCGAGTCCGGTCTGCCGGTCGATGCCAATCCGGCACTGCAGGCGGCGAGCGAGCGCGCTTTCAACATCATTCGCGCCGCGGCCGAGCGACTCGCGGCGCTGGCGCCGCCAGGCATGCCGCGACCGCCGGCGATGATGATGGCGCTGCACATCTGGTCGATGGCCCACGGCGTGGCCTCGCTGTTCTCGCGTGGCGATGCCGCGCGGCGAAAACTGCCGATGTCGCCGGACGAGCTGCTCGAGGCCGAGGTGCTGATCTATCTGCGCGGTCTCGGCTTCCCGACCGACCGCCGTCCTCCGGCCAGGGGCGCCGAGCCGCCGCCGGTGCCACCGGAGGCGCCCTCCGGTTCAGGCGTGCCGCCCGGCGGTACGCCAGGTGGTCCCTGGGGCAAGCCGAAATAAAATTGCGCAAATAATCACGCGGGCGTGTCGGGCGGTCAGCTTGACAAAATCGCGGGATGGTCTAGCTATGTAAATGTTATTTACATTCACAACGGCTGATGCCGTCATGGAGAAGGAAATGGCCTACACCGCTGATGTCAATCGCTGGCGCGGCCCTTCGGACCAAAACTACGAGCGCCCCCACATGCTCGATACGCCCTGGCATCCCGGCTGGATCGCCGTGACCATCCTCGGCTTCATCATCTGGTGGCCGATCGGACTTGCCCTTCTCTTTTTCACACTCGGGAGCAGAAGAATGTCGTGCTGGAGCCACCAGGATCGCTGGCAGAACAAGATGGAGCGGATGCAGTACAAGATGGACCGCATGCGCGGTCGCATGGAGCGCCGGGGCTTCGGCTTTGGCTTCGGCCCGCCGTCCTCAGGCAACCGCGCCTTCGACGAATACCGCTCTGAGACGCTGCGGCGCCTCGAAGAGGAGCAGGTCGAGTTCAAGAACTTCCTCGACCGTCTGCGTCACGCCAAGGACAAGGAAGAGTTCGACCAGTTCATGGCGCAGCACAAGACGCGTCCGACCCCGCCGCCGACCGACCAGCAGCAGGGCTGATCTTCAAGCTGACACTCTCAAAGCCTTCAGGCGCATGCCCCCAAAGTCCTGATGGCCCCGAGCCGCCCGTCTGCGCAACCCGCAGGCGGGCGGTTGGTTTTTGTGCCCTCACAGAATTCAGCGCACCGTCGCGAGCTGCGCGCGAACCGACGTCATGAACTGCTCGTAGGCGTGGTCCACGATCTCGTTGAGCGATCGCGTTCGCGCGAAGATCGCCTTGGCTTCAGCGAGAAACTCCTCGCGGGTCGGTATCTTCGGCAGATGCAGGTGGGTCAGCGCGTCGACGCCCTCATGCGCGCGATTGAGGATGTCGTGCAGCGTCGGCAGTTGCAGCTGGGCCGGATCGGCGCGGTGCAGCGCCGAGGAGATCGCGTGTGCCAGGGCCTGTGCATCGAACCGTCCGGCAAGCTCGTGGGCAGCCCGATTGATGACGCGCGCCCCGAGCAGCTGCTCGTTGCGCAGCACCTGTTCGGGCGGCGCCTTCATGTTCCAGACCAGGCCGAGCCAGGACAGCGCGGTCAGGACGTAATAGGTGACGTCGATCTCCCACCAGTAAAATCCCTGCCTCGCGCTGCTCTGGTAGGCGTGGTGATTGTTGTGCCAGCCTTCGCCCAAGGTGAGGAGCGCCAGCAGCCAGTTGTTGCGGGAATCGTCGCCCGTCACGTAGCGCTTGCGTCCATGCACATGGGCGAGGGAGTTAATGCAGAAGGTCGCGTGATAGACCAGCACCGTGCTCCACAGGAAGCCGACGACCAGGCCCGACCATCCCGCAATCAGGAAGCAGAGCGCGGCCAGCACGACGGCCGGCAGCAGCTCGAGCCGATGCAGCCACATCAGCTCCGGATAGACCGCGAGATCGCCGACCTTCACGAGATCGGTCGCGTCGTGCTCGCGGTAAAAGATCCAGCCGAGATGGCTGTACACGAAGCCGCGCTGACGCGGCGAATGCACGTCGAGTTCGGTGTCGGAATGCAGATGATGATGCCGATGCTTGGCCGCCCACCACAACACGCTCTTCTGCGCGGTGCTTTGCGCAAGGCAGGCCAGGATGAACTGAAACACGCGGCCAGTGGCGAACGCCCGATGCGAGAAATAGCGGTGGTAGCCGGCACCGATGCCGAACATTCGCACGACGTACAGCGAGATGCAGATTGCCACAGCCTGCCAGGTGACACCTGACCAGATCGCCGCAAAGCAGCCGAGATGAACCAGCACGAACGGAATGGCGGAGGGATACATGACGTCGTCGTGGCGGTCGTCGGTGGGCGCGTTGGGCGACATGTCTTGGCGTGACCTCACGTTGCGGGAATCCGGGACTTCGTCTCCGCAACGCTGAGGGCGGCCGGGTACGAAAAACCCGCGGATGGCGGACCACCGCGGGGGGCTTGAATCAGCTGCCTTGCATGGACATCTCGGCCAAAGCAGCGTCGGCCGAAAATTCGACGGACTATCTATATGGTCGCGGACATCTGGCACGCAAGCTCGTAACCTCACGGAGAGCTGCGGCTTTTGGCTCCAGTCGCGCCGCTCGCAGCGTGGCGTGCGGGCCGCCGACGGCCTATATTCGAGACGCGAAACAAGCATCAGGACACCGGAGGCGGTAATGACGGCAGCCGTGACCGCGACGGATGATCGCCTCTGGCACGCGATACGCGACGAGGCGCAGCGTGCGGTTGCGTCCGATCCGCTGTTCGGCAAGGCGCTTGCCGAGGCTGTTCTCACGCATGCCGGGTTTGCGGCGGCCCTGGCCGATCTGATCGGGCGCAGGCTTGCCGGCAACGCCGCCGAGCGGGCGCGCTTCACCGCCTTTTCCCGCGACGCCTTTCGCGAGGCGCCGGAATTGGTCGCAGCGGCCGGCCGCGA
>RXJC01000601.1 GCA_003963435.1 Bradyrhizobiaceae bacterium
GAGCAGGCGCAGCAGAGGTCGGCCGCGCTGCAGGAGATGTTCTCGCGCTATTCCGACTGCCAGTTCGCGCAATTGCTGCAGACCGCGGCCTGCAACGCCGCGCATTCGATCGAGCAGCGCGCCGCCAAGTGGATCATCTCCACGCAGGAACGTATCGGCCGGGACGAGATCCCCCTCACCCACGAGCAGCTCGCCGGCATGCTGGGCGTTTCCCGCTCCTACGCCAGCCGCGTCATCCAGATGTTCAAGGCGAGGCGCATCCTCGCCACGCGCCGTGGCGCCATCCTGGTCCTCGATGCGGCGGCGCTCGACGCCCGGGCCTGCTGCTGCAACGACTGGGTCAAGAAGCATTTTGACGAAGTGCTGGGCGCAGCTGCTGCCGGCGGCTGACGCCTTCAGACCTGCGGCGGCGACTGCCGTTTCTGGTGCAGATAGACCGGGCTGAAATCGCCGAGCCGCTGCAATTCGCGCCATTTCAGCACAATCAGCTCGCCCTCGCGCAGGTCCATCGCGCCGCTGCGCCTGAGCTCGGCGAGCGTCCGGTTCACGGTCGCGATCGCCATGCCCAGCGTCTCGCCGAGCTGCGCCAGGCTGATCGGCATGCTGCAGCGATTGCCGCGGACGAGTTGCGCGGCACGGGCGCGGTAGAACAGCTCGCAGAACAGGTGCGCCATGCGCGCCCGCATCGGCCGGGCGCTGTTGTTGGTGATGGCCTCGCGAAAGATCGCGGCATCGCGCAGCGTCTCGCGCCAGACGGAGTGCGCGAATGTGGGGCGGCGCCGGAAAGCCCTGAACAATTCGCGATGCGGGATGAAGGCCACCGTGGCCGGCCCCAGCGCGCTCAATCCGTGATCCATCTGATCGATGAACAGGCCCTGCGCATCCGGCAGGTCGCCGGTGAGGTGGAAAGCCAGATATTGCCGTTGTCCGCTGCCGAGCAGGTGGTAACGCGCGACCATGCCCGACACAACCAGCGCCGAGTGTTCTGGCTCGTCACCCTGACGGATGAAATCCTCGTTCGGCCCGAACTCACGCTGCTCGAAAGTGAGCGCGCGGATCTCGGCAAGATCCTCCTCAGCGAGCGCAGTGTGCTCGCACAGGTTCCGGATCAGCACGTCGTAGGCTTTTTCCATGGGCCGCCAAAAATCGCGCCGGTTCTATCAAGTGAAACGTCCGGCCTGGGTTCAGCGGACTTGAACGCGACCCGGAAGCGCAGGTTGCTAACCGGTCTGTGACTTCACCGGGTCGCATCCAACCCGTCGGCCCTGCCCTTCAGCCCTGCCCTTCATGCGGCGATTTCGAGCTTGCCGATTTTGCTCCGCTCCATCTCACCTGAGCGTGGCCAGCTAAATTTCCGGGCGACTGTCGGCGACAAGCATTGACAAGTTCCAGCCCACAGTGATGCTGGTTCCATTACGAAGGAGGACGCAACCGGGCTTACGCTAGCCGCCCGCATTGCGCGCGTCCGTGGAAGGCTGGTGAGATGTCGTTTGCGACGCTCGGTGCCCGGCCAAGAGGGCACTGGGAATGTCGCAGGGAGCGAAGACTCCAAGCCGAGGCGTTAAACGCGGTCGGACCGCGATGGCGTCATGGGCCGCGCTGGGACTGTCCCTGGCGACGCTGGCATGGATCGCAACGACACAAGCGCAGGCCCAAAGCTGGAACGGCGCCACTCCGGATTGGTTCACGGCCGGCAATTGGACGCCCAGTGGCGTCCCGACCAACGCCACCAACGCGACCATCGACACCAGTTCGCCCAACGCCGCCGTCATCTCGTCCGGCAACGCGCAGGCGCAGACCGTCATCATCGGCTTCTCCGCGACCGGAGGCCTGACCATCCAGAGCGGGGGGACGCTGTCTGATTCGGTCGGGGCCCTCGGTCGCTTTCTCGGCGCGACCGGTACGGCTACGGTTGATGGCGCAGGCTCGTCCTGGAGCAACTCCGCCGATCTCTCTGTCGGCTATTCCGGCGCCGGCACTCTGACGATCAGCAACGGCGGCGCGGTGAGCAACCAGTCCGGGCATGTCGGCCGTGGCGCCGGCGCGACCGGCACCGTGACGGTCAATGGCGCGGGCTCGTCCTGGACCAATCATATCGCGCTCTATGTCGGCAATTCCGGCACCGGCACGCTGACGATCCAGAACGGCGGCACGGTCAGCAACGGCGCCGACGCGTTCATCGGCGTCAATTCCGGTGCGACCGGCACCGTGACGGTTGACGGCGCGGGCTCATCCTGGACCGATACCGGCAATCTCTATGTCGGCCAAACCGGCACCGGCGTGCTGACGATCCGGAACGGCGGCGCGGTGAGCAACGGCTCCGACGGACATATCGGCGCCAACGCCGGCGCGACCGGCACTGTGACCGTCACAGGCGCCGGCTCGTCCTGGACCAATGCCGGCACTCTCTCAGTCGGCGAGGCCGGCACCGGCACGCTGACCATCGCCAATGGCGGTGCGGTGAGCAACACGACCGCCACGATCGGCACCAATGCTGGCGCGACCGGCACGGCGATGGTCACGGGCACGGGCTCGTCCTGGACCAATTCGGGTAATCTCTCTGTCGGCCAGGATGGCACGGGCACGCTGACCATCGCAGGCGGCGGCGCGGTCAGCAACGTGGTCGGCGCGATCGGCGCCAATGCCGGTTCGACCGGCACCGTGACAGTCACCGGCGCCGGTTCGTCCTGGACCAATTCCAGCAACTTCTATGTCGGGCAAAACGGCACCGGCACGCTGACGATCGCAGACGGCGGCGCGGTGAGCGGCCTGGTCGGGATCATCGGCGCCGCTTTGGGAACGACGGGCACAGTGACGGTCACTGGCGCCGGATCATCCTGGACCACCTCATTGTTTATGGATGTCGGAGCCAGCGGCACCGGCGTGCTGACGGTCGCCAATGGCGCCGTCGTCTCGGCTGCTTCCGTGACGCTTGGCGATTTGGCCTTTTCCGCGGGAACACTGAATATCGGTGCCGCGTCCGGCCAGACAGCCGTCGCGCCCGGTGCACTGAACACTTCGTTGGTCAGGTTCAGGACCGGCACCGGCCACATCGTGTTCAATCATACGGCATCGAACTATATCTTCGCACCCGTCATTTCCGGCAGCTCCGGCACGGTGACGGTCGAGGCCGGCACCACCATCTTCACCGCCGCCAGCAACTACACCGGCGCAACCACCGTCAACGGCGGCACGCTTGCGGTCAACGGCTCGATCGTGTCGAGCACGACCGTGAACAGCGGCGGCACGCTGTCCGGCATCGGCACGGTCGGGTCGGTAACGGTGAACAGCGGCGGCAGGCTGGCACCCGGTTCCGGTGCACCCGGCTCGGTGCTGACCATTTCCGGCAACCTCGCGATGCAGTCCGGCGCGCTCTACCTCGTGCAGGTCGGATCCGCGACGGCTTCGCGCGCCAATGTCTCCGGCACGACGACACTCACCGGCGCCAGCGTGCAAGTGACGGTCGCACCCGGCAACTCGGTCGCAAAGCAGTCCACCATCCTGCACGCGACCGGCGGTCTCGGCGGCACCACTTTCAGCGGCGTCAGCGCGACGAACTTCGTCGTCAGCCTGAGTTACACGCCGACGGACGTGCTGCTCGACCTCTCGGCCGCGCTCGGCGTCGGCACCGGGCTGAACGTGAACCAGCAGAACGTTGCCAATGTGCTCAACAACGCCTTCGACAGCGGCGGCGGTCTGCCGGCGAACTTCGCAGGCATCTTCGGCCTCACTGGTGGCAATCTCGGCACCGCACTGTCGCAGCTCTCCGGCGAACCCGCGACCGGCGCTCAGCAGGGCGCATTCCAGTTCATGGGCCAGTTCCTCGGCCTGATGCTCGATCCGTCCACGGGCGGACGCGACGGCGCAGGCGGTGCCGGAGGTTCGGCGCTCGGCTTCGCACCGGAGCGCGCGGCCTTGCCGGACGACATTGCCCTCGCCTATGCCAGCGCGACGAAGGCGCCGCTCGACAAGACTGCGCTGGCCTTCGAGCCGCGCTGGAGCGTGTGGGCCAGCGGCTTCGGCGGCACCGGCAAGACCGGTGGCGATGCGGTCCTCGGCAGCCACGATCTCACCGCGCAAGTCGCAGGCGGTGCTGCGGGGCTCGACTATCACCTGACTCGTAACGCAATGGTCGGCTTTGCGCTCGCCGGTGGCGGCACCCGATGGGATCTCGCGCAAGGGCTCGGCGGCGGCAAAAGCGACGCATTCCAGGGCGGCGTCTATGCGGCGGTGCGCTCCGGGCCGGCCTATGTGGCCGCCTCGCTGGCAGCGGCCAACCATTGGGTGTCGACCGACCGCTTCGCCGCATTCGGTGATCATCTCACGGCGCGCTTCAACGCGCAGAGCTATGGCGGGCGCATCGAAGGCGGCTATCGCGTCATGACGCCGCTTGTCGGGATCACGCCATACGCGGCGTTGCAGGCGCAGAGCTTCCGCACGCCGACCTACAGCGAGACCGATCTTGCTGGCGGCGGCTTCGGTCTCGCCTACAATGCCCGCAGCGCGACCGACACACGCGGCGAGCTTGGCGCCCGTTTCGACCGCGCCATGCTGGTTGCACCCGACACGGCGCTGACGCTGCGCGGCCGCCTCGCCTTCGCGCATGACTGGGTCAGCGATCCCGCGCTGTCAGCGGTGTTCCAGACGCTGCCGGGGCCGAGCTTCGTCGTCAACGGCGCAACGCCAGCGAGAGACACCGCACTCGTCTCCGCCGGGGCCGATCTGCATCTCGCCCGCGGCATCACGCTGTCGGCAAAGCTCGACGGCGCGTTCGCCGAACGCACCCAGACCTATGCGGGCACCGGCACGCTGCGTTACCGCTGGTAGTGCGAGCGCCTTCTCCATGGCCATCCTTCGAGACGCCCGCCGTTGGCGGGCCGTCAGGATGAGGACCGAGTGGGCGGCACTTATTTCAACGAGCTCCAATGCTGCTTAGCCTCATCCCGAGGGGACCGCGAAGCGGTCGTCTCGAAGGACGAGGCGCGTGCTCAGCCGTGGTAAGACCGCAAGATCGGTCGAGCAGATCATGCCCGCATGCGCTTAGCTGGTGCTGCCACGGAGAACGGAAAAATGACGGCGGCGCTTCAGAATTACCATGCCCGGATGCAGCGGGTGCTCGATCACATCGACCGGCACCTGGACGACGATCTGGACCTGGACACGCTGAGTCGTGTCGCGGCCTATTCGAAGTTTCACTTCCACCGGCAGTTCACGGCGACCTTCGGGCTGTCGGTGCATCGCTATATCCAGCTCGCCCGCATGAAGCGGGCCTCATACCGGCTGGCCTATAGCGAGGCCGAAAGCGTCACCGATATCGCGATGGATGCCGGCTACGACGCACCCGACGCTTTCGCTCGCGCCTTCCGGCAACGGCTCGGGCAATCGCCGTCGTCGTTCCGGAAGTCTCCCGACTGGGAGCCGTGGCTTGCGGCCTTCGGGCCTCTCGACATCGCGAGGAGCAAGTTCATGCAGAAGACCTTCACCACCGACGACGTGACGATCCGCGACGTGCCGACCACGGCCGTGGCGATCATGGAGCATCGGGGCGACCCGGCGACGCTTCCCGCCACCATCCAGCGCTTCATCGCCTGGCGCAAAGCCGCCGGCCTGCACCCGAGAACCAATCCGACCTTCACCGTGTGGCGGTCCGAGCGGCGCCCCGCCGCGCCTGCCGACTACAGCGTGGATCTCTGCGTCGGGACCGACCAGCCGATCCAAGCGAACGGCGAAGTGATCAAGGCCGGCGACATTCCCGGCGGACGCTGCGCCGTGCTGCGCGTCGTCGGCAACACCGACAATCTCGAGCCCGCCGCGCTCTACCTCTATCGCGACTGGCTTCCCGCCAGCGGCGAAGAAGCGCGCGACTTCCCGATCTATTGCCAGCGACTGAGTTTCGTTCCGGAGGTCGGTGAGCACGAAGCGATAGCGGATTTGTTTTTGCCGCTGAAATGAACGCCCGTCACCGCATCCATCGTCATTCCGGGATGCGTGCGCAAGCACGCAGGTCCGGAATCCATCGGGCCGCATGCCCTGCCGCATATTGGATTCCGGGCCCGCCCTTTCAGGGCGCCCCGGAATGACGAGCGCAGCGGAGGCCTCGAAGGGCGACGGCCCGGCCGCCAGCTCGGCCGTGCATCCTTCGAGGCTCCCGGCACGATGCTTTTGCATCGCGCAGCTCGCGCCTCAGGATAACTGAATTCGCAGCTGGCGCTCTCGCCGTCTGCCTTCCGCCCCTCCCTCCCGCGCCGCTTTTCGCCGGCGCGCCGGGCTGCTACACTAGCGCCATTATTTTGGGGAATTTTGATGCGCGCGAGGATTTTCGATCGCGTTTTGGGGCTGGCGGCGCTGGCCTTGCTTGTCGTCACTGCGGAGCCGGCATCGGCGGAGAAACGCATCGCACTCGTGGTCGGCAACTCCGCCTACAAGAACATCACGCCGCTCGACAATCCGTCCAAGGATGCGAGCCTGATGGCGGAGACGCTCGGCGCGCTGGGATTTTCGCTCGTCGGCGGGCGCGCCCAGCTCGATCTCGACAAGAGCGCGATGGACATCGCGGTGCAGAGTTTTGGGCGGCAGGTGCAGGGCGCCGACGTCGCGCTGTTCTATTATGCCGGGCACGGCGTGCAGGTCGCGGGCTCCAACTATCTCGTACCGGTCGGCGCC
>RXJC01000587.1:0-7444 GCA_003963435.1 Bradyrhizobiaceae bacterium
GTTCGGTCGTGGTCGCGAGCGGCGCGCGCTATCGCCGGCCCGAGATCGCAAACCTCGACACCTTCGAGGGCCGCGGCGTCTGGTACTGGGCCTCGCCTATCGAGGCGAAGCTTTGCGCCGGCGAGGAGGTCGCGCTGGTCGGTGCCGGCAATTCGGCCGGTCAGGCCGCCGTGTTCCTGTCGGGCCACGCCAAGAAGGTGTTGATGATCATCCGCGGCGGCGGCCTGGGGGCCAGCATGTCGCGCTATCTCATCGAGCGCATCGAAGCGACGCCGAACATCGAATTGATGTTCAACACCGAGATCACCGCGCTCGAGGGCGACGAGGCCGCGCTGCTGCGGCGCATTCGCTGGAAGAGCCGGCTGTCCGACGACGAGGATTCCGCCGACATCCGCAATCTCTTCCTGTTCGTCGGCGCCGATCCCGCCACCGCCTGGCTCGACGGCTGCGGCGTCACGCTCGACCGCGGCGGCTTCGTCGTGACGGGCGCGCAGTCCGAGCAGAACCAGGGCCGCCTGGTGGCGCCGCTGGAGACCTCGGTGCCCGGGGTCTATGCCGTCGGCGACGTCCGCTCCGGCTCGGTCAAGCGCGTCGGCGGCGCCATCGGCGAGGGCGCCCAGGTCGTGGCCTCCCTGCACGGCTATCTCGGCGACGCCGCAAAACCGGCGCTTTAAAAGCGTTTTCGAGCGAAGTGGATTCCGGTTCGCGTCAAGAAAACGCGTTAAAACAGGAACCTAGAGGCTCGTCCCGATTCCATCGGAAGCGGAACGAGGCTCTCGTCAAGGAGAAGACAAGCGGATGGCAAGGCGAATGTGACTTGCCATCGTGCCGCGCGATGCGGACTATCCCCTCGTCGCGAGGCGTATCGCCCGTGGAACGAACAAGAGACACATAGGGAGGACTAAATGGCTGAAGTCGTCGTGCTCTACAAGACGCCCAAGGATGCTGCCGCCTTCGACAAGTATTATGCCGAGACGCACATTCCGCTCGCCAAGAAGCTTCCCGGCCTGAAGAAATACGCCGTCAGCAAGGGCCCGGTCGCGTCTCCCGCGGGTCCTTCCGGAATCCATCTCGTCGCGATTCTCACCTTCGACAGCGTGGCCGACATCCAGAAGGCCTTCGGCAGCGAAGAGGGCAAGGCGACCGGCGCCGACGTGCCGAAATTCGCCAGCGGTGGCGCTGACCTCCTGATCTTCGACACCAAGGAAGTGTGAGACTTCGATTCAACTTTCGTCGAAAGCTGCTCGCGTTTGTGACAGCGATGCAAAAAAATCAGCCATGCGTTTGTCGATTCGCACGATGACGCATGGCTGCGCGCATGCATGTGACGACAACGCAGGTGGTAATCTGATGAGGACCGTAATACGACTCTCCTGAATCTCAACGGAGAGTAGGAGAGATGTCATGGTCCTTGGCTTGAGCCTTTCCACCTTCACCTTGCTCCATGTCGTCATCAGCCTGATCGCGATCGCCGCCGGCCTCGTCGTCATGTTCGGCCTGCTCGGCTCGAAGTCGATGCCGGGCCTCACCGCGATCTTCCTGTTGTTCACGATCCTCACCAGCGCCACCGGCTTCCTGTTTCCGTTCGAGAAGCTGCTGCCCTCGCACATCATCGGCATCATCTCGCTGGTGCTGCTCGCGATCGCCTGCTTGGCGCTCTACGGCATGAAGCTCAACGGCGCCTGGCGTCCGGTCTATATCGTCACCGCGATGATCTCGCTCTATTTCAACGTCTTCGTGCTGGTGATCCAGTCGTTCCTCAAGGTGCCGGCGCTGGCCGCGCTCGCGCCCGCCGTGCCGCCGGCGCCGCCGTCGGGACCTGTGTTCGCGGTGGTGCAGGGCATCGTGCTGGTGTTTTTCGTCGTGCTGACCATCGGCGCCTGGCGCCGCTTCAAGCCGATGGCGTTCGCCTGAGCGATATCGAACACGCAACGCATTCACCGTCATTCCGGGGCATCGCGCAGCGATGAATCCGGAATCTCGCGTAACAATCTCTGGATTCCGGATCCACGCTTCGCGTGGTCCGGAATGACATTCCACATAAGGAGCTCCACCATGCCCACCATCACCACCAAAGACGGGGTCGAGATTTTCTACAAGGATTGGGGTAGCGGTCAGCCGATCGTGTTCAGCCACGGCTGGCCGTTGTCGGCCGACGACTGGGACGCGCAGATGATATTCTTCGCCAACAACGGCTACCGCGTCATCGCTCACGACCGCCGCGGCCACGGTCGCTCGTCGCAGGTTTCCGACGGGCACGACATGGACCATTATGCCGACGATCTGGCCGCGCTCACCGCGCATCTCGACCTCAAGAACGCGCTCCATGTCGGCCATTCCACCGGCGGCGGTGAGGTCGTGCATTACATCGCGCGCCACGGCGAGAGCCGGGTGGCGAAGGCCGCGATCCTCTCGGCGGTGCCGCCGCTGATGGTGCAGACCCCTGCCAATCCAGGTGGCCTGCCGAAGAGCGTGTTCGACGATCTCCAGAAGCAGCTCGCCGCCAGCCGCACGCAATTCTATCGCGACCTCCCCGCCGGCCCGTTCTACGGCTACAACCGTCCCGGCGCAAAACCGTCGGAAGCGGTGATCCAGAACTGGTGGCGCCAGGGCATGATGGGTGGCGCGAAAGCGCATTACGACGGCATCGTCGCGTTCTCGCAGACCGATTTCACCGAAGACCTGAAGAAGATCAACGTGCCTGTGCTGGTCATGCACGGTGACGACGACCAGATCGTGCCCTACGCCGATTCCGCGCCGCTGTCGGCCAAGCTGCTGAAGAAGGGCATCCTGAAAACCTACAAGGGCTTCCCGCACGGCATGCCGACCACGGAAGCCGAGACCATCAACGCCGACCTGCTGGCGTTCTTCAGGGAGTGACGCGCCTCACGTCGAGGTCGCCCTGATCGCACGGAAGCGCCGACCGGTGTATCCTTGCGACAGGGCAGCCGCGGCATGAGCCGCGGGCCTGCCAGGGACATGCCGATGCAAGTCATCATCTTCGGCGCGACCGGCATGGTCGGGCAGGGCGTCTTGCGCGAATGCCTGGTCGATGCCGGTATCGACCGCGTGCTCGTGGTCGGCCGCAGCCCGACCAACGTGCGCCACGCCAAGCTCGTCGAGATCATCCACGACGATTTCCTGGACTATTCGGCGATCGAGACGCAATTGGCCGGCTTCGATGCCTGCTTTTTCTGCCTCGGCGTCTCCTCGATCGGCATGAGCGAGCAGCGCTATCGTCACCTCACCTATGACCTGACGCTTGCGGCAGCGACGACGCTGGCGCGCCTCAACCCGCAAATGGTCTTCACCTACGTCACCGGGGCCGGCACCGATTCCTCCGAGCAGGGGTCGCGGATGTGGGCGCGGATCAAGGGCAAGACCGAAAACGATCTGCTCAAGCTGCCGTTCAGGGGCGCCTATATGTTCCGGCCCGGCGCGATCCAGCCCCTGCATGGCGCCCGCTCCAAGACCGCCTGGGTGCAGGCGGTCTATGCCGCGACCTGGCCGCTGTGGTCGGTGCTGCGCCGGCTTTTCCCGCGGCTCGTCACCTCCACCGAGCAGATCGGCCGCGCCATGATCCGTGTCGCCCGGGAGGGGTATCCGCGGAAGGTGCTGGAGATGGAGGATATCAATAGCCTCTGACCCCGCGACCCGTTAGTTTGTGCGGAAATTTCGCGGCCTGCGCGCGTTGAGCCCGGTCCACTCCGAAGGAGAAGCGTCGGCGATGTCGCCCCAGCTCAAACTGATCGCCCTCGACGCCGACGATCTCGCCGTGATCTCGACCCATGTCCAGGACGCCCGTGTCCAGGTCTCCGACATCATCTGGCGGCAGGCCGAGAAGCGGCTTGTGGTCGGGATGAGCCGGCTGGACTGGGAGCAGACGCTGGAGGGCGAGACCGAGCCGCGCCGGCTGGTCGCCGCGCTGCGCTTCGACCGCGTGCTCGCCTGCAAGTCGCGCAACATTGACTTGGGCGCTCCCGACAAGGTCCTGGACCTCGTCGGCATCGAGTTTCACCCGAAGGACGGACGCGCCGAGGAGCCCGCCGGCAGTGCCCTGCTGTTGTTCGCGCAAGGCGGCGCCGTCCGGCTCGACGTCGAATGCCTGGAATGCGAGCTGACCGACCTCGGGACGGACGCATTGGGAACGGGGGTGGAGATCGAGGGGGAGGTGTAAGGCGACCTGTATACCAGCCGCACCGCCTCCGGCCTGCGCCAGAACGGCGCCTTGCGAGGGTTGACGCCGCTGCCCCGCCGCGCCATTGAGCAGGGGACCTGGTGCGCCAATCCGCCCCAAAAGACCAGCCAGAAGCCAAGCCAGACATGCCCGTTCGTCTCGACCGCAGCAGCGCCGATTTTGACCAGCGATACGCGGCCTTCCTCGCCGCCAAGCGCGAGGTCTCGGCCGACGTCGAGGCCGCCGCGCGTGCGATCGTGGACGATGTGGCGAAGCGCGGCGACGCGGCCCTGCTCGAGGCGACGGCCAAGTTCGACCGGTTGACATTGGACGCCTCCTCCTTGCGCGTCACGGCCGCCGAGATCGAAGCCGCGACGAAGGCCTGCGAGCCCGCGACGCTGGATGCGCTCAAGCTCGCGCGCGACCGCATCGAGACCTACCACCGCCGCCAGCTGCCGCAGGACGAGCGCTTCACCGATCCGCTCGGCGTCGAGCTCGGCTGGCGCTACACCGCGATCGAATCGGCCGGTCTCTACGTGCCCGGCGGCACCGCGGCCTATCCGTCCTCGGTGCTGATGAACGCTGTTCCCGCCAAGGTGGCGGGCGTGGCGCGCCTCGTGATGGTGGTGCCCTCGCCGGACGGCAAGCTCAATCCGCTGGTGCTGGCCGCCGCGCATCTCGGCGGCGTCACCGAGATCTACCGCGTCGGCGGCGCGCAGGCCGTGGCCGCGCTGGCGCACGGCACCGCCACCATCGCGCCGGTCGCAAAAATCGTCGGTCCCGGCAATGCCTATGTCGCCGCCGCCAAGCGGCTGGTGTTCGGCAAGGTCGGCATCGACATGATCGCGGGTCCCTCCGAGGTGCTCGTCATCGCCGACGACACCGGCAATGCCGACTGGATCGCCGCCGACCTCCTGGCGCAGGCCGAGCACGATGCCAGCGCGCAATCGATCCTGATCACCGACTCGGCGCGGCTTGCCGCCGATGTCGAGAAGGCCGTCGAGGCGCAGTTGAGAACGCTGCCGCGCGCGGCGATCGCCGGCCGCTCCTGGGCCGATTTCGGCGCCGTCATCATGGTGAAGAACCTCACCGACGCCATCCCGCTTGCGGACGCGATCGCCGCCGAGCATCTCGAGATCATGACCGCGGATCCCGATGCGTTGGCTGCCAAGATCCGCAACGCCGGCGCAGTGTTCCTCGGGCCGCATACGCCCGAGGCGATCGGCGATTATGTCGGCGGCTCCAACCACGTGCTGCCGACGGCGCGCTCGGCGCGATTCTCCTCAGGGTTATCGGTGCACGACTTCCTGAAGCGTACCTCGATCCTGAAATGCGGCCCGGATCAGCTGCGCGCCCTGGGCCCGGCCGCGATGACGCTCGGCAAGGCGGAGGGGCTCGACGCTCATTCGCGTTCGATTGGATTGCGCCTCAATCTGTCATGACAAAGCCGCCCGAACAGGACGACTCCAACAATCGCATCGTCGGCGTCACGCTCGACGAGGACTCGATCGGCCGTTCCGGACCCGACATCGAGCACGAGCGCGCGATCGCGATCTACGATCTGATCGAGCAGAACCTGTTCGCGCCCGAGGGCGCGGAGGGACAGGGCCCATTCACGCTGCATATCGGCATCACCGGCAACAGGCTGATGTTCGACATCCGCCGCGAGGACGGCACGCCCGTGGTCGCGCATCTGTTGTCGCTGACGCCGTTCCGGCGGATCGTGAAGGACTATTTCATGATCTGCGACAGCTACTACCAGGCGATCCGCACCGCGACCCCCGACAAGATCGAGGCCATCGACATGGGCCGCCGCGGCATCCATGACGAGGGATCGCGCACGCTGCAGGAGCGGCTGAAGGGCAAGGTGCGGGTCGATTTCGAGACCTCGCGCCGGTTGTTCACGCTCATTACCGTCCTTCATTGGAAGGGGTAAGCGCGCATGATCCCGAAAAGTGGGAACCGGTTTTCGGATCGGATCATGCGCAGAAGTAAAAGAGCGTGAGCGATGGCTGCGCCGCCACGCGCACGCGATCCGCAATCGGTGTTGTTCGCCTGCGCGATGAACAGCGTGCGCTCGCCGATGGCCGAGAGCCTGCTGCAGCACATGTTTCCGCAAGGCCTCTATGTGAAGTCCGCGGGCACAAGAAAAGGCGAGCTCGATCCGTTTGCCGTGGCCGTGATGGCCGAGCTCGGCCAGGACATCTCAGCCCACAAGCCGCAGACCTTCGAGGAGCTGGAGGACTGGGAGGGGCTGAATTTCGACCTCATCATCACGCTGTCGCCGGAAGCCCATCATAAGGCGCTGGAGCTGACGCGGACGCTCGCCGCCGACGTCGAATACTGGCCGACGCAGGATCCCACCACCATCGAGGGCAGCCGCGACCAGAAGTTGGCTGCCTATCGCGATGTCTGCGACCAGCTGTCGATGCGTATTCGCAAGCGGTTTGCCAAGGGCGGCGCAGCAAGCGGGTAGCGAGCGGTGCCCGTAACACCCGCGTCACAGAGAGAGGGCACACGCATGTCGGAAACCTCGAATCAGCAAAGTCCGGGTTCCCGGGTTGTGAAATCAGCCCCCTTCCGATAGGTTCCGCGCGCAATTCACCCCCCGCTTCATCCCCAAATCACCTGATGCTCGGCCGCCCCAAATTCGTACTTGCCTCCGGTTCGCCGCGGCGCCTGTCGCTGCTCAACCAGGCCGGCATCGAGCCGGATGCGCTCCGGCCGGCCGACGTCGACGAGACGCCGCGGCGGGGCGAGCTGCCGCGCGCCTGCGCCAACCGCCTCGCGCGGGCCAAGGCCGATGCGGCGCTAAAATCGGTGCAACTGGACGACGAGCTGCGCGGCGCCTTCATCCTCGCCGCCGACACCGTCGTCGCGGTCGGCCGCCGCATCCTGCCCAAGGCGAATCTTGTGGACGAGGCCGCGCAGTGCCTGCGGCTGCTGTCGGGCCGCAACCACCGCGTCTACACCGCGATCTGCCTGGTCACCCCGCGCGAGGCCTTCCGGCAGCGCCTGGTCGAGACCCGCGTCCGCTTCAAGCGCCTGTCGGAAGACGACATCCAGGCCTATATCGGCTCGGGCGAATGGCGCGGCAAAGCCGGCGGCTACGCCGTGCAGGGCATCGCCGGCTCCTTCGTGGTCAAGATGGTGGGGTCCTACACCAACGTCGTCGGCCTGCCGCTCTACGAGACCACCACGCTGCTCGGCGGCGAAGGCTTTCCGATCCGCTTCGGCTGGCTCAACGCCACAGCGGTGTGAGCCGGC
>RXJC01000587.1:7494-7717 GCA_003963435.1 Bradyrhizobiaceae bacterium
GCCACAGCGGTGTGAGCCGGCAGCCTTGCCGTCCAACAAAAATCGCGAAAACAACCCCATGCACAGTAGAATGGCCTGAGGCGGCGCGTCCGCCGCAGGTACTGGGAACCCGTTGGCCGACAGGCTCTTGAACCCCTCTCACCCCGCACAAGCCGCCGACATCATGGACGACCAGGCCCAAAAACCCGCGAGCCCGCTCAAAACCTGCCCGATCTGCGGCAAG
>RXJC01000587.1:7767-13763 GCA_003963435.1 Bradyrhizobiaceae bacterium
TGCGGCAAGCCGCAGTCCGAGGCCGCCCGTCCGTTCTGCTCCTCGCGCTGCCGCGACGTCGACCTGAACCGCTGGCTGAAAGGCTCCTACGTCATCCCCGGCCGCGACGACGACGTCGATGACGCAGAATAGATAGGAATATCAATTATTTAATTGATTCCCCGCCCCGCCGCGCGCCAGCCGCGGCAGCTTGTGCACAGCCGGGCCGCGCCCGGCGAAGCCTCTTGGCGAAGCCGGGTGGACAGGCCGCTTCCGGCCCACTATAAACCGCCCGCTCGATGGGCTTTGGCCCCTCTCTTGGAGCACGCCCAGGTAGCTCAGTTGGTAGAGCATGCGACTGAAAATCGCAGTGTCGGTGGTTCGATTCCGCCCCTGGGCACCACACTTCGGTTACACGTGACGCAGTCAGGCTTCCCCCACAACGAAGGCCTGAACGTCGCCGACCCGGCCGTGACTATGGTTCGCAGCCGCGCGCAAAGCCCTTGCGCATCCAGACGGGCGCTTCCACGCCTTGAAGCCCAGCCTCAAATGGAAATGCCCATCGACATAGGGCGAGTCCGCTAGTCGCCCGCCGAAGCTGCGCGCCGCCCCAAGCTCGATTCCAATCGCCGCGAGCGCTCGTGTTATAGTCCCAACTTTCGGTCGGCCCCGCGCTTTTCATCACGTTTGGATTGAGGAAGGGAAACGCCATGGACGAGGTCCTGATCAACACGACCACAGCCGGCGATCAAAGCCAGCCCAGCGTGTGCGGCCTTCAGGGCACCCAGTTCGTCGTGGTGTGGGAGGACCACAGCGACAACACGATCAAGGGACAGATGTTCGGTGCGGGCGGTGCCAAGAGCAGCGACCAGATCCTGATCAATCTGCCGACGCCACCGGGACCGCGGCGGCAGCTTCCCGTGGCCGTGGAGTACGGATCGGGCTTCGTTGTGGCCTGGAACGAGCAGGCGGCCGGTAGCGCCGCGACGGCGCCGACCCAGCTCAAGCTTCGTATCTTCGATGCCGATACGCTGTCGGGACCGGAAATCCAGGTCTCTACGTCACCGGTCGAGCCTTTGACCCGGCCCGCCCTGGCGCGCCTGCAGGACGGAAACTTCATCGTCGTCTGGGCGGACAAGCGGGCCGACCAGCGCATCCGCGCGCAACGTTTCGGCGCCGACGGAAGCAGGATCGGCGCCGAGTTTCGCGCCAACACCACCCCTGGGCTGCACAAGGTCCCGATGGTGGCGTGCCTGACCACCGGCGACGTCGTCATCGCATGGCGGGCGCGGATAACAGGTCCCCTGCATATCCGCTATCAGCTCTTCAACGCGAACGGAGCGGTGGGCAGCGAGCACATCACGCCAGCGACCACCACCGCGGCAGCCATGGCCGCGATCGGCGGCGGCCAGTTCGTCATCGCGCATCTGAACGATTTCGGCGAAGACGCCACGGCCAACACCCTGATCGTCGTGGAAGCAGATTTGTACAAGGCCGACGGCTCGCCCGCCAATCTGCACTTCGTCTCGACCAGCGAGCAACGCATCCAGGCGACCTGGCCGACGCTCTCGCCGCTCTCGGGCGGACGCTTCCTGATCGGCTGGGTCCAGCTCAATGTTGACCAGCCCGCCACCACCAACGTGAAGGCGCGGGTCTTTTCGACCAAGGGGCCGCTGGGTCGGGTCGTCCAGTTCAACACGTCCACCGGCCGCAATCGCTTCAGCCTGGCGGCTGTCGCGGCTTCAGGCCCAAGCGAGGACGTGGCCTTCGCGGTCTGGACCGACGACAGCCAGAGCGGCAAGGACACTGCGGGACGGGCGATACGCGGACGTTCACTGACGGTGCCGGCGGCGGGGTTTTAGGAACCCTCGACGTCGTGTTCGCTTCAATCGCCCAACAACTTCTCCGTCGTCATTCCCCGGGGCGCTCGCTCACCCCTGCCGCGCGAACACGAAGTGCCCGACGTCGATCTTTCCGGCCCGGAAGCCCGCCTCGCAGTAGCACAGATAATATTCCCACATCCGGCGGAAGGTCTCGTCGAAACCCAACGAGGTCAGGTCGATCCATGCTCGGCTGAAATTGTCGCGCCAGAGTGAGATCGTCCTGGCGTAGTCCTGCCCGAACATGCGTTCGCGGATGACGGGCAGCTCGAAGCGTTCGCCGAAAGAGCGCAGGATGCTGGCCGAAGGCAGCATGCCGCCCGGAAAGATGTATCTCTGGATGAAGTCGACGCGCTGCCGATAGCTGCCGAACAGCTCGTCGTGAACCGTGATGGCCTGGATGCCGGCGAGGCCGCCGGGCTTGAGCCGCTGCTTCAGTTGATCGAAATAAGCCGGCCAGAATTGCTCGCCGACGGCCTCGATCATCTCGATGGAGGCGATGCGGTCGAAGCGGCCGTCCTGGTCGCGGTAATCCTGCAATCGGATCTCGACCTTCTCGGCGAGCCCGGCCTTGTGGATCCGGCGACGGGCAAAATCATGCTGCTCTTTGCTGATGGTGAGCGCCAGGACGTTGGCGCCGTAGGTCTTGGCGGCGAATTCGGCGAAGCCGCCCCAACCGCATCCGATCTCGAGCACGCTCTGGCCGGGCTGCAATTCGATCGCCCTCGCCAACTGCTCGTATTTGCGTTGTTGCGCGGCGGGAAGGTCGGTCGTCTCGGGCGAGAACAGAGCCGACGAATAAGTCATGCTGGAATCGAGCCATGCGGCAAAGAACTCGTTGCCGAGGTCGTAATGCCGGTGGATGTTGTGCCGCGATCCTTCCTTTGTGTTGCGGCGCAGGCGATGAAGCGCCCGCCGGCAGAGGCGAACCAGCATATTGCCGGCAAAGGCGTTGTCGACCAGGTCTTCGTTGAGACAGAGCACGTAGAGAAGCTGGGCGAGATCGGGCGTGGTCCAGTCGCCGCGGATATAGGCCTCGGCCATGCCAATGTCGCCGCCGATGACGAGGCTGCGCGCAAACCTGTAATTTTTCAGCTCGATCGAGGCCGACGGACCCGGAAGCTCGCCGCGCAACGTCAGCATCCTCTGATCGGGAAGGCGCACATGAAGGGTACCGCACCGAAGTTGCGATGCGAGGCGCAAAGCCAGGCGGGCAAAGAACGGGACGCCATCAAATTGAACGGCGGGATGGGTGGCTGCCAGGTCCATATTTCAGATCTCGCGTTGTTTCAAACGAGGCACAAGGGGAACACCCTTGAGCCAGAGCCGCATCGCTTCCCAGTGAATGGCCGCGATCACCTTGAACGTCAGGAGGGGCAGGCTGAGAAGCGCTGCCGACAGGGAGTGGCTCGTCAGGGCGCGACGTCGTCCGGAAAATGCTGCCGCAAACATCGCGCCCTGCGCGCCGCTCTGCAGGATTCTGACTTTCACATCCTGCCGCGGTAGAGAAACGCTGAAACGGTAACGCGTTTCCATTTCCATGAAAGGTGAAACGTAGAATGCCTTCGCCTGGCTTTGGCGGATGACCGAGCTCGCGCCGTCCTCTTGCACCGGCAGGACGTAGGAATGCATCTCACCGAAGGTGTTGCGCACCTCGTAGATCAGCAGCGCGAGATTGCCGGAGGCGCCGTAGCAGAAATAAATCGAGAGCGGGTTGAACACGTAGCCGAACACCCTTGGGTAGCACAGCAGGAGTATGCGGCCCCCGGAAAGGTCGATGCCGTGGTCTGCCGCGAGCCGTCGGGCATGCTGGCTCAGGCCCGCGCCTTCGCGATCGCCGTGATCCCGCTCGTGAAAGCTGAAGGGCGCCGCTCGGTTGATGCCGAACAGCCGGGATTGGCGATCCGCTTCGCCCAGCCGGTCGAGGTCGATCAGCAGGCTCATCACGCGATAGGTGAACCTGTGCTGCACCGGCCGCCATCGCGCGTGCATCACCTTTCCCCAATAGAGCGCGGCGGGTGCTGTCGCTTCCTCCGCTTCGGCTGGTTTGGTTCGGACCATCGCCTTACTCGGCAGCCTCGGCCAGCAGCGGATCCGGCCGACGCCACGGTACCTCGGCGCCAAGGGCTTCGGCAACGGAGATGCCGGCCTGCAAGCCATCCTCGTGAAAGCCGTAGCCGGTCCAGGCGCCGCAGAACCAGGTCCGGCGACGCCCTTGAATCGCGGGCAGCTTTCGCTGCGCCGCGAACGCAGCCAGGTCGTATTGCGGATGAGCGAAGGTGAATTTGCCAAACGTCAGATCGGCCGCCGGCTCGAAAGGAGGGTTGAGGCTGACGAACAACGGCTTGCGCTCGTCGATGCCCTGGAGCCGGTTCATCCAATACGTCACCGCGACGTCGTTCAGGGCAGGCGTCTGCCGCGGCCAGCGCAGGAAGTTCCAGGAGGCCCATGCCTGGCGCCGTCGGGGCATGAGATTGGGATCACGGTGCAGATAGATGGTGTTCGGGGCATATCTGATCGCGCCGAGGATGGAACGCTCCTGGGCATCGGCATCCGACAGCGCCGCCAAGGCCTGATCGCTGTGACAAGCCATCACCACGGCATCGTAGCTCTCCACGTCGCCATGACTGTCGCGGACGGTCACGCCATGTCCCGTTCGTTCGATCGATGTTACCGCACAGCCCACCCGAATGTTGTGCTTGAACGAAGCGGTCAGCTTGTCGACATAGCGCCGGCTGCCGCCCTCCACGGTGCGCCAGCGTGGCCGATCGAGGTGCAGGAGCCGGTGATTGTCGAAGAAGGCGACGAAGTTTTCCGCCGGAAACGACTGGATGTCGTCGGATGAGGACGACCAGATGGCCGCCCCCATCGGACCGAGATAGTCGGAGAACAGGCGCGGTCCGAATGATTGCCGGCGTAGATACTCGCCGAGCGTCAGCCCTTGCAGCCGGCCGGCCTGCAAGTCCGCCACGCTCTGCTTGTTGAAACGCGCGACCTCGGCCAGCATGCGAAAGTACGAGGGAGAGACAAGGTTGCGCGGTTGCGCGAACAGGCCGCGTGCGGTTTGAAATGCCGTCTCGCCGCCACCCCGCCACTCGAACCGACCTTGATCGGCGGACAGGGCGAAGCTCATGCAAGTCTCGACGGTGTTCACGCCGAGATGCGCGAATAGCGACGTCAATTGCGGATAATTGGTCTCGTTGAACACGATGAAGCCGACATCGACGTCCACGGGTTCGCCGTCATAGTCGACCCGCACGGTGTGGCTATGTCCGCCCGGCTGAAGCTCGCGCTCGTAAACAGTGACTGCGTAACGCTTCGACAGAAGCCATGCGGCGGCATTGCCGGCAATTCCAGTCCCGATCACGGCCAAACGCATGCTCTTTCGCCCCCACTGCGTTACCGTCAAAGACGGAACCCGAAGCAACCCTCAGGAAACGTTCGGCGAGAGGGCCCGGATCACCTCGATTCGGTCCGAATCCGCCGCGGAAGGCGAAACCGTGGCCCGGACGTGACGTATCGACCGGGGGCAATTCGGTTGAGAGCATGATTCTTCCGTACGTTCAGGCGATCGTTTGCATTGCGCTGGCCCTCTGCCTTTTGATGGGCCTTGCCTGGGTCGTTCAGCAGCGCACAGGCAATTCCGGCTGGGTGGACGCCATCTGGTCCTACGCCACCGGCCTCGTGGGCGCGGGCGCGGCCTTGTGGCCGCTCGACGACGACTTGCCGGCCCGTCGAATTCTTGTCGCAGCACTCGTGCTGCTTTGGTCGGTGAGGCTTGGCACGCACATCGCGCGCCGCTCCGCAGCCGGGATCGACGATCCCAGATATGCGAACTATGCCCGCGAATGGGGGGCTGATGCGCCTCGCCGCATGTTCCTGTTCCTGCAATCACAGGCGCTGGTCTCGGTGCCGCTGCCATTCGCCGTCTTCCTCGCGGCGCACGCCCCGGCGCCCGGACTGCGGCTGCAGGACTACGCCGGGATCGTCATCATCCTGGTTGCCGTCGCCGGCGAGGCACTGGCGGACCGGCAGCTGCGGCGCTTCAAACACGACGCGTCAAGCAAGGGACGGGTCTGCGATGTCGGTCTGTGGCGCTGGTCGCGCCATCCGAACTATTTCTTCGAATGGCTGGGG
>RXJC01000166.1:0-9084 GCA_003963435.1 Bradyrhizobiaceae bacterium
AGCCGCGCTGCAGCTTCTCCGCCAGGAGATTGGCGGTCGCGACGGCGTCCTGCACGGCGAGATTGACGCCGACGCCGCCGACCGGCGACATCGCGTGCGCGGCATCGCCAATGCACAGCAGGCCCGGCCGCGTCCAGCGCGTCAGGCGGTTGATCGCAACGGTCAGCAGCTTGACGTCGTCGAAGCTCTTGACGTCGGCGATGCCTGCCTCAAGGACCGGCGCCATGCGCACGACGTCGTCGAGCAGCGCCTGCAATCCCCTCGCCTTCACCGCATCATACTGGCCCTTGGCGATGACATAGGCGCATTGCCAATAGTCGCCGCGATCGAAGGTGATCATCATCTTGCCGGGTTCGACGCGGGCGAACAGGTTTTCGGTCTCGCCGGGTTTGCGGCCGGCGCGAAACCACAGCACGTCCATCGGCGCGCCGATCTCCTCGACCGCGAGTCCCGCGCGCTCGCGCACCGTCGAATGCCGGCCGTCGCAAGCGATGGTGAGATCGGCCTCGATGTCGATGACGCCGTCAGGCGTCTTCGCCCGCACGCCGGCGATCGTCTCGCCGCGGCGGATCAGATCGACCGCCTCGGTGCTCATCATCACCTCGAGCGAGGCAAAGCGCCGGCCGGCCTCGCGCAGGAAGTTCAGGAAATCCCATTGCGGCATGAAGGCGATGAAGGGGTATTTGGTGTGGAGCCGGGAGAGATCGGCGATGCGCACCGGCGTGCCGCCGAACAGGCCGTCCATCGTCTGCAGGCGCTGATGCGGCAGCTTCAGGAAGCCGTCGATCAAGCCGAGCTCGTCCATCACCTGAAGCGTCGAGGGATGCACGGTGTCGCCGCGGAAATCGCGGAAGAAATCCGCGTGCTTCTCCAGCACCACGACCTCGATGCCGGCGCGCCCCAAGAGATAGCCGAGCATCATGCCGGCAGGTCCCCCGCCGACGATGCAGCAGCGGACTTTTTTCGTCCGGTTCGGTTGTTGGTCTGGTGTCATTGCAGCCGGGATCCCGCGCGTAACGGACAACATGTCGCAGTGAATGTAATGCCAATTGCGGGCGTTTGGGGCCTGAATCTGAATGCGGAACGCGACCTCCAACGCCAGCCGGCATCTCCTATCAGGCTTGCGCGCTTGTTCCCGGGAATAGACCGACCTGCCGGTTGTTGTTACAAGGGAATACGACCCAAAAGGGCGTCCAGAGGAAACGTTCAACGTGGCATGGTTGCTTGCAGGCGTGGCAGCCTGGCTGGCCGTCAACGTCGCGCTCGTCTATCTGCGCTCGCGACGAGCCCGCGAGGCCGAAGAGAGCGAGCCGCGAGTCTAGCTCTCGCGTGCCTGTTTCAGCCGCTCGCGGGAGCACGGCTACCGTCGCTAACGTGAGACGAGACGGGCCCGCGCGACGCCGGTTCTCGACGGTGCAGGCAGACTACTTCTGATCCTCATTGCTGGTGCCGGTGCCGGGGCTACCGATCGGCAACCCGTTCGGCGCATGACCGACACCTGCATTCCGTTCGGCTTGCGCTGCCGTCGGTGTCTTGCCGTTGGCGATCGGCGGCTGAACGTTCGGATTGGTCTGGCTGTTGTTGGTGTTGACGTTGGCCCCTGTCGTGGTGCCGTGTGTTCCCATCCCTGAAGGAGCCGACGGCCCGGTGTTTGTGCTGCTGGAGGACGTGCCCATGCCGGCGCCCGAGCTGGCTGCGGATCCCGCGCCGCCGGTCCCGGTTCCTGCCGCCGCGCCGGCACTTCCGCCCGCACCACTGCCCCCTCCACCACCTCCTCCGCCTCCCTGGGCAAAGGCGGTCGTCGAAAGGACAGCACATGTGAAAGCGACGAGGATCGTTTTACGGATCATGGATTGTCTCCCTGGTTTGGTGGACAATCCTGGTCGCCCGGAAGTAGTTCCTTTCTCTGGAATCGCAACACAGCCAGCAGCGGACCCGTCAATCACTGCCGGTTCGCGCTGCGAAAGCTCTTGATCTCCGAGACGCTGCCGTCGCGGTAGGTCAGCTCCACCGAGACGGATTGCGTGTTTGGCGCGAGCTTCATGTAGAGCGGCATGCCGGCCGTGATGGCGCTGGGGTCGCGCATGTCGCAGGGCGGCATCTTCAGCACTTGGTTGGGTACGGCGGTGTCGATGCCGATGCGCACCTCGCGGATGGCGCAGCGATAGGACACGAGGTGCGTGTAATAGACCAGGAGCCCGTTGAACTCGCGGAACGACAGCCAGCTCGTCGCGGTCATGTCGAGGATCTTGCGCTGGTCGCGGATCAGCGCGGCCTCGGGGTCGAACTTGATCGGGAACGGCCCCTGCATATCGCCGGACTGGTCGACGTAGCGGACCTCGATGGTGCCGGCCTGCGCATCCGCAGGCAATTCGATCGACGGGTTCGGCATCCGCTTGCGCGTGCGCGGATCGAGCGTGTCGATGAAGCCGGTCTCGCGGAAATCGCCCTTCCCGGCCATGCGCCAGGAAATGCCGAGCGTCGGGTCGGCGAACGAGAACACCACGCTCCAGCCGCCATTGTGCCGCGAGAAGCTCGCGATCGGGGCGTTGGTAGCCTCCTCCTTCGGCAGCTGCGGCACCGACACCGGCGGCAGCGCCGCGAGCTTCTGCGGCGGCGGATCGGCCGGCCGCGCGGCGGCATCCTTCGCCATGCCGCTGAGAAAGACGTCGTCGACCATCTGGTCGAAATAGACCGGCACCTGCCTGTGCTTCACGGTGTCGGCCATCTCGCTGACGGCGCGGCGGGTGCGCTGTGCCACCTGCACGAGGTTCTCGCCGGGCTGGAGCAGCTCCTTGGCGAAGGTGCGCGTGAACACCGAATTGGGATTGGTGTCGTCGTTGGACAGACGATCGAGCGCGGTCTGACGGGGACCGGCCGAGAACACCGAGAACACGCCTTCGGGCAATTGCGTCATCGGAGCAAGCCCACCGCCGCCGGCGACCGCGCGCGTGCCCTTGCGTTCGAACGGGTTGTTGCGGCAGGCGTCGAACACCAGGATCGACGTCCGCGCCTTCTTGTTCTGGAGGCGCTCGACGATGCGGTCGGCCAGGATGGAGGCATCGCGCACCAGCTCTTCCTGCCCTTCCGTTGCCGCGGGCACGTCGGTCGGCAGCAGATAATTCTGGCCCGCGATCTCGAAGCCGTGGCCGGCATAGAAGAAGAACGCGGTATCGCCCGGCTCGATCGCCCTGTCGAAGGCGAGCAGCGTCTCGGAGAATTGCTGCCGGTTCTGGTTCTCGGCGACCATCACCGAGAAGCCGAGCTGCTTCAGCGTGTCGCCCATGGTGCGCGCGTCGTTGACGGCCTTGAGCAGCTTCGGAACGTTCCTGTAGTCGTTGTTGCCGACGACGAGCGCAACGCGCTTCTCGGCATAAGCGGGAAGCGCAACGCCGCTGAGGCTTGCTGCCAGGCCAAGGGCCGCCAGAATTCTGAAAAGCCGACGCGTCATCGCAAGATTCCCGTTGCAGAACGGCGGAGAGGCCGCTTCCCTTGAACGGCAGTTCATTGGACCCCCTCCCGCTGTGTGATAGTCGGCCCAGACGTAACGACGGTTCAAGGCACCCGGGCTCCGGTTCCCTGATCTGGCTATGGCAGATTCCCGCGGAATCTGCTCATTCTAGGGCAATTGCGCTGCAAGCGGGGGCTGCCGTGTATCGCTGGTGTACCGACGAGGTCGAGCCGAATGATCGCTTCGACTATTGGCGCGAGGTGCGCTCCAAGGGATTGTTCGGCGTCACCGCCGAGCTCGCGCGTGAACGCCGCGCGGGCTTCTTCGGTGAATTTTCACTGCGCCAGCTGGGCGGGGCCGGCCTCGTCGAGCTCAAGGCCTCAGCCTACACGGTCGAGCGCAGCAGCTCCGACATCGCCTCCGCGCCGGGTGACGCCATCTGCGTCTACCAGCAGCTCGGCAGCGGCGGTTGGTTCGGCGGCCTGCGCGGGAGCGACTTTGCGATCGGAAATGGCAGCTTCGCCACCAGCCATACCGACCTGCCCTACCGTACCGCGCCGCTCGGCGCCGGGGGCTTCCATCTGCGCATCCTGAAGATTCCGGTCGGCAGCATCCCGACGCAGGACAGGCGGATGCGCGAGCTTTCGCCCCGCACGTTCGGCGATCCCACCCTGACGCCCCTGCTGGCGGCCTGCTTTGCCGATCTCAACGCGGCCACCGACGATGCCGCGCTCGATGCAACGTCCCTCGTCCAGGCCCTCGCCCAGCTCGCACTGATCGAGCGCGGCATCGTCAGGCCCGGCAGCCGGCGCGGACAGGCTGCGCTGCGGACGGCCCGCCTCTCGCAAGCCCGCCACCTGATCGAGCGTCATCTGCAAAATCCGGATCTGGCCCCGACGATGGTGGCCGACGAGCTCGGGGTGTCCGTGCGCCACCTGCACATGCTGTTCGAAACCGCGGCGAAGAGCTTTTCGCAGACCGTGACGGACGAACGCCTGAAACGGAGCCGCCGCCTGATGCGCGAGGCGCCCGAGCGGTTGATCGCCGATATCGCGGCCTCCTGCGGCTTCGAGAGCCTGGCGACCTATTACCGGGTCTTCAACGCCGCCTACGGCATGGCCCCCGGTGACTTCCGGGTCGACTGCCGGGCCCAGGGCACAGAGCAGCGCTAGCCGCCGATTTGACGCCTTGGGCCGGAGTGCGGGCTGGGCGGAAAACCTCAGCCGCGCCCGTGATTTGGGCAAAAACCTCAGGTTTTTTAGGACCTTCCCGCGCCCGCTCCATTGACTTTGGCGGATTCCGCCCTATGTTCCGAGGCGACGCGGCTCAGATCGAAGACCGATTCCCGAGCCTTGCGCTTTGTTCGCGTGAGTCAGCACCCCCAGCTTCTTTGAGAGCGCGCCGTTTCGGGGTGGAACGCGACAGCCTTCATTACCCTCGATTCCGAACGGCGGTTTCGACCAGAGGCTCAATGTCCTTCTCAAATCTCGGACTGTCCGAAAAAGTCCTCGCCGCTGTGGCGGCCACAGGTTACACCACCCCCACCCCCATTCAGGAACAGGCGATCCCCCACGTCCTCGCACGCAAGGACGTGCTCGGCATCGCCCAGACCGGCACCGGCAAGACCGCGGCCTTCGTGCTGCCGATGCTCACTATCCTCGAAAAAGGTCGCGCCCGGGCGCGGATGCCGCGCACGCTGATCCTCGAGCCGACGCGCGAGCTCGCGGCCCAGGTCAAGGAAAACTTCGACCGTTACGGCGCCGGCCAAAAACTCAACGTCGCCCTGCTGATCGGCGGCGTCTCCTTCGGCGACCAGGATGCCAAGCTGACGCGCGGCGTCGACGTGCTGATCGCAACCCCCGGCCGCCTGCTCGATCACACCGAGCGCGGCGGCCTCCTGCTCACCGGCGTCGAGCTGCTCGTCATCGACGAAGCCGACCGCATGCTGGACATGGGCTTCATCCCCGACATCGAGCGCGTCTGCAAGCTCGTTCCCTTCACGCGGCAGACCCTGTTCTTCACCGCGACCATGCCGCCGGAAATCCGGCGCATCACCGAAGCCTTCCTGCACAATCCGCAGAAGGTCGAGGTCTCCAAGCCCGCCACCACCGCTGTCACCGTCACGCAGGTTCAGGTGCCTGCCGGGCGCGAGGCGCATGAGAAGCGCGAGCTGCTGCGCCGCCTGCTGCGCGAAGCCAAGGACCTCAAGAACGCGATCATCTTCTGCAATCGCAAGCGCGAGGTCGCGATCGTTCACAAGTCGCTGCAGAAGCACGGCTTCAGCGTCGGCGCGCTGCACGGCGACATGGACCAGTCG
The DNA here is from genome assembly GCA_003963435.1 of Bradyrhizobiaceae bacterium. Taxonomy (GTDB): domain Bacteria; phylum Pseudomonadota; class Alphaproteobacteria; order Rhizobiales; family Xanthobacteraceae; genus Bradyrhizobium. The sequence continues at coordinate 5,769 of RXJC01000166.1, forward strand.
GCCCGCACGGCGGCGCTCGAACAGTTCCGCAAAGGTGAGCTGCCGCTGCTCGTCGCCTCCGACGTCGCCGCCCGCGGCCTCGACATTCCCGAGGTCAGCCACGTCTTCAATTTCGATGTCCCTCATCACGCCGACGACTACGTCCACCGCATCGGCCGCACCGGCCGCGCCGGCCGCACCGGCACTGCGATCTCGATCGTGACGCCGCTCGACCAGAAGTCGATGGTGGCAATCGAGAAGCTGATCGGCCAGAGCATTCCGCGCGCCGAGGGCGATTACGACGTCCACAGCGAGGCCGGCGACGCAACCGAGCGCCCGCGCGAGGCGCGTGGCCGGGAGCGTTCGCGCGGCGGACGCGGCAAGCCGCAGCGCGGCCGCGACCGTGAGCGCAGCCATGAGCCGCGCGAGGCGCGTGGCGAACCAAGACATTCTTCGGAGACAAGACATTCTTCGGAGACAAGGCAGCCTTCCGAGGCAAGACAGCCCTCCGAAGCGCGGCATCGCTCCGACGACAAGCGCAGGGCGGAGCCGCGCCACGACGCCCGCCAGCAGGCCAACAACTCGCATGTGCCGTCGATCGGCCGTCCTGAACCGCGCCGCCAGCGCGAGGCCGATACCGAGCCGGGCGATCATTCGCACCTGCCGGCGTTCCTGCTCCGGCCCGTGCGTTCGTCTCCTGCCGGAGCCTGAAGCGCGAGAGCGCGGTTTCAGTTGAGGAAATAGGAAGCACACGTTTTTAGACGCTTCGTGAACGTATATTTACGGGGCGTTCACGATCGTCCGTTAGCCTACGAACATAATTTAAGCATTGCTGCGGTCGTCGGCGCGCCGACCGCTGTGGGGTATGTTCTGTGGTCAAGGTACTCGACGAACACGAACGCACGATGGCGTTCGCCGAAGTGGCGCTCGGTCAGATCCGATCACTTCGGCAGACGGCGATTCCCCGCAATTACGAGATCTGGTACGTCTACGCGACCGGCTACAACGCGCCGCTCAACAAGATCATCAACGAGACTCTGGCGCGCAGCGGCAAGCTGACCGAGGCCGATCTCGAGCAGATCTACGAGACCTATCTTTCCCACATCAAGACCACCGACCGCATCGACAAGGTCGGCGCGCGCGTGATCGGCGAGATCGACGACGTGATGCGGGTCCTGGGCGACGCACTCGGCATGACCAGCGCCTACGATGCCAGCCTGTCGGGCGCGACCGCGAAACTTTCCGCGGCCAAGAGCCGCGACCAGATCAAGGCGATCGTCGAGACCCTGCTGCGCTCCACCAGCGAGATGCGCGAGACCAACAAGGCGCTGGAAGACCGTCTGACGCTGTCGAAGAACGAGATCAGCAATCTCCAGCAGAGCCTGGAGGCGATCCGCGCCGAGAGCCTGACCGATCCGCTCACGGGCCTCGGCAACCGCAAATATTTCGACCGCATGATCGGCATGGCGGTGCAGAGCGCGCTCGCCTCGGGCGAACCGCTGTCGCTGCTGCTGTTCGACATCGACCACTTCAAGTCGTTCAACGATTCCTACGGCCATCTCACCGGCGACCAGGTGCTGCGGCTCGTCGGCCTGTCGCTGAAGCAGACCATCAAGGGCCAGGACATCACCGCGCGCTATGGCGGCGAGGAATTCGCGGTCGTGCTGCCCAACACCGCGCTGCGCCAGGCCCTGACGGTGGCCGACCACATCCGCCGCGCGGTGATGGCCAAGGAATTGAAGAAGAAGTCCACCGGCGAGATCCTCGGCCGCGTCACCATCTCGGTCGGCGTCTCCATGCTCAAGCCGGGCGACGACCCCGACGCCCTGATCGAGCGCGCCGACGCCTGCCTCTACGCCGCCAAGCGCAACGGCCGCAACCGCGTGATCTGCGAAGCCGATCCGGAATACGCGGTCGAGACCCACAGCCGGGTGGCGTGACGGAAGCAGCGCGCCGCAGATTGCTCGCGCTTGACTTTCCCACCTGACGAACGACATCTTCCTCGCCGTCACGACGCCTGACCGCGAGGACTTTTCGCCTTGCCCAACCCTCATGATTTCCATACGCCGCAGCCGTCCTACACCCGGGACGAACTGCTGAGATCGAGCGAAGGCGGCTATTTCGGCCCGGGCAATGCGCAATTGCCGGCACCGCCGATGCTGATGATGGATCGCATCACCGAGATCAGCCTGGACGGCGGTGCGTTCGGCAAAGGCCATATCGTCGGCGAGCTCGACATCGCGCCCGACCACTGGTTCTTCGCCTGCCACTATCGCGGCGACGCGATGATGCCGCCAACGCTGGGGCTCGACGCGATGTGGCAGATGATCGGCTATTGGCTCGGCTGGTCCGGCTCGCCGGGCAAGGGCCGCGCCATCGGCGTCGGCGAGGTGGAGTGCACGGGCACCATCACGCCCGACACAACGAGCGTGCGCTACGAGGTCGCGATGCGGATGGTCCGCCGCGGCAAGCTCGTGCTCGGAATTGCCGACGGGCGCGTGCTCGCAGACGGCGCCGGCGTGTTCACGGCCAAGGACATGCGGGTCGGCCTGACCAAGGCTGTGGACTGAAGCTCTCGTAGGGTGGGCAAAGGCGCGCAAGCGCCGTGCCCACGATCTCTTTCCACAACATCCTAACCGTGGGCACGCTTCGCTTTGCCCACCCTACGCACCGTCTTCTTGACTGCCTTCTTCGCCGTCTTCTTGGCAGGCTTCTTTGGCTCGACTCTCTTCTTGACCTTCTTCCCCTTCGGCCGCGTCTTCACCTTGGCGCGCTGAGCGGCGGCGAGCGCCGCCCTCGCCCATCGCGCGAGCTCCTCGGAATCGTCGAACAGCCGCGCCGGCAGCTCCCAATAGGAGTTGACCACCACCGTCTTGGCGCGGGTCGAATATTGGAACGGCTTTGAGCCTTCCGCCTCAAAATCAGGAATGGTCAGCTCGTCGACGCGGAAGAACAGGCCAGCACGCAGCGACAGCGCAAAATTGACGCCGTCGGCGGAGATGCCGTAGCCGGAGAACATTTTTCGGATGGCAACAGGACCGAAATCGGCGAAAAGGTCGGTCAGGAATTCGCGGTCCATAAAGAACGTCCCTGGCGAAGGCCAGCTTTTATAGCACCGGCGTCATTGCGAGCGAAGCGAAGCAATCCAGCCTGCCTCGGCAGAGACAGTCTGGATTGCTTCGTCGCATCTGCGCAAAATTGCTACGCAATTTTGTCGCTGAGCTCCTCGCAATGACGGAGAGACTACCCGTCGATCTTGGCCGGCCGCAGCTCGACCGACTCGCCGCAGCCGCAGGCGGAGATCTGGTTGGGGTTGTTGAAGACGAACTGGGCCTGC
>RXJC01000166.1:9134-9369 GCA_003963435.1 Bradyrhizobiaceae bacterium
AACTGGGCCTGCATCTTGTCGGCCTTGTAGTCCATCTCGGTGCCGAGCAGGAACAGCACGGCTTTGGGGTCGACCAGGATCTTGACGCCCTTGTCCTCGACGACCTCGTCGGTCGGGCGGACGTCGTGGGCGTATTCGACCGTGTAGGACTGGCCGGCGCAGCCGCCGTTCTTCACGCCGACGCGCAGGCCCACGATCTCGGAATCGGCGCGCTGGGTCAGCTCGGTGATGCGCT
>RXJC01000166.1:9419-9799 GCA_003963435.1 Bradyrhizobiaceae bacterium
GCTGGGCAGCGGCATCGGTCAGCCGCATCACCTGCGGGCGCGGGCGCCGCGGCTTCGAAGTGGAGACTGGGGTTGCCTGTGTCATGTCAGTGATGTGGTCCGTTACGGAGCAAATTCAATGCCAGAGATACGCGTCACCACATGTTGAGGACGAGGCGCGCCTCGTCACTCATGCGCTCGGGCGACCACGGCGGCTCCCAGACGACCTTGACGTCGACCACGCCGACGCCGGGCACGCTGGCGACCGCGTTCTCGACCATGGTCGGCAGCTCGCCGGCGGCCGGACAATTCGGCGTCGTCAGCGTCATCTGGACGTCGACCGAGCGGTCGTCCTTGATCTCGACCTTGTAGATCAGGCCGAGCTCGTAAATGTCAGCCGG
>RXJC01000092.1 GCA_003963435.1 Bradyrhizobiaceae bacterium
GGCGGCCAGCAGCAGCGCGTGGCGCTGGCGCGCGCCGCGATCACCGAGCCCAGGGTGTTGTTGCTCGACGAGCCGCTGTCGGCGCTCGACGAGCAGCTGCGGGTGCAGATGCGCCAGGAGCTCAGGCGGATGCAGCAGGAGCTCGGTATTACCTTCATCCATGTCACCCACACCCAGCTGGAGGCGATTGCGTTGGCGGACCTCGTCGTGGTGATGGAGCAAGGCAAGATCAAGCAGGCAGGCGCGGCGCGCGATGTCTACGCCCATCCGCATGATCGCTACGTCGCCGAGTTCATGGGCGGCCAGAACGTGCTGTCCGGCCGGGTCGAGAAGATCAATGGACACAGCTTTACGCTGGCGCAGGCGGCACCTTCAGGCATCGAAGTGCCGCTTCAGTCCCGCGCAAATGTCAGTGTCGGCGACAAGGTCGACATTGCCGTGCGCCGTGACGATGTCGCGCTGGTGCGGCCGGGCAGGGATCTGCCGCCGGGTTACACGACCTCGCTGCCGAGCCGCGTGCTCGCGATCGAATACCAGGGCTATTTCGTCAAGGTCATGCTCGACACCGTGCCCAATGACGAGTTCGTCGCTTACGTGCCGGAAAAGACCTTCTTCGCAGATCCGTTCACCGTCGGCGATGTCGTCATGGCCACATGGGCCACCGGCAGCGCGCTTCCACTCGCCTAAGACCCGTCGCGCAGGAGTATGACCTTGCAGATATCCTTCACCCTCAACGGCCGGCCCACCATTGTTGACGTCGAACCGGCGACACTCGTCGCCGAGCTGCTGCGCGAGCAGCTCCATCTGACCGGCACCCATATCGGCTGCGACACCAGCCAGTGCGGTGCCTGTGTGGTGCATCTCGACGGCCTGCCGGTGAAGAGCTGCACGTTGCTGGCACCGGCGCTCGATGGCGCGACACTGCTCACCATCGAGGGCCTGCAAGGCGCACCCGGCTCGAACCGGATGCACCCGATGCAGGAAGCATTCCGCGAGCATCACGGCCTTCAGTGCGGTTTCTGCACGCCGGGCATGCTGATGACGGCGGTCGCGCTCGCGACAGAAAAGCCCGACCTGACCGAGGCCGATGTGCGCCACGGCCTCGAAGGCAACATCTGCCGCTGCACCGGCTACCAGAACATCATCGTCTCGGTCATGGCCGGCGCTGCCGCCATGAGCGCCGCCAAGGGAGAGTGACCATGGGCAATGTGATCGGCATCGGCGCCGCACCGAAGCGGAAAGAGGACCAGCGCTTTCTCACCGGCCGCGGCAACTACGTCTCCGACATCAAGCGGCCGGGCATGACGGCAGGCGTGTTCGTGCGCTCGCCGCATGGGCATGCGGTGTTGCGCGGCATCGACAAGACCGCGGCGCTGGCATTGCCCGGTGTCATCGCGGTGCTGACCGGCGACGACGTCAAGGCCGACGGCCTTGGCTCGCTGCCCTGCGGCTGGGGCATCTCGGACGCCAAGGGCGTCCCGATGAAGGAGCCGCCGTTCCCGATGCTGGCGCAGGGCAAGGTGCGCTTCGTCGGCGACATGGTGGCCTTCGTCATCGCCGAGACGCCGGAGCAGGCCGAGGCGGCGGCCGAGTTGCTGGCGGTCGATTACGAGGTGCTTCCTTCGGTCGTCGGCGTGCTCGAAGCCGTCAGGCCGGGCGCGCCGCAATTGTTCGACGACGTCCCGAACAACATCTGCTGCGACTGGGAGCTCGGCGACAAGGCCGCGGTCGAGACCGCGTTCCGCAAGGCGGCGCATGTGGCAAAGCTCAGCCTCGTCAACAACCGCCTGATCGGCAATCCCATGGAGCCGCGCGCGGCCATCGCCGAATACGAGCCGGGCACCGATCGGTTCACGCTATGGACCACCAGCCAGTTTCCGCATGTCGTGCGCTTCCTGATGGGCGCGCTTGTGCTGAACATCCCGCAGCACAAGCTGCGCGTGGTCGCGCCCGACGTCGGTGGCGGCTTCGGCGTCAAGCAATTCCACTACGGCGAGGAGGCTGTGATCACCTGGGCCGCCAAGCGCGTGAAGCGGCCTGTGAAGTGGGTCGCGAGCCGCTCGGAAGGTTACGTTTCCGACCGCCACGGCCGCGATCACGTCACCGAGGCCGAACTTGCGCTCGACGAGACCGGTAAATTCCTGGCCTTCCGCGTCAACACGCTCGCCAATATGGGCGGCTATCTCTCGACCTTCGGGCCGAACATCCCGACCAACCTCTATGCGCCGCTGCTCGGCGGCGTCTACACCACGCCGGCGATCTATTGCAACGTGAAGGTGGTGTTCACCAACACCGTGCCGGTCGATGCCTATCGCGGCGCCGGCCGGCCCGAGGCCACCTTCGTGCTCGAGCGCATGGTCGACGTCGCAGCCAGCGAGATGGGGATCGACCGGGTCGAGATCCGCCGCCGCAACATGATCCCGAAGGAGGCCTATCCGTACCAGACGCCGGTGCTGGTCCAGTACGATTCCGGCGATCCCATGGGTTGTCTCGACGGCGCGCTGGTTGCGGCCGACGTCAAGAATTTCGGGATCCGCAAGGCGGCCTCTGCCAGCAAGGGCAAATTCCGCGGGCTCGGCTATTCTACCTATGTCGAGGCCTGCGGCCTTGCGCCGTCGCGCTTCGCCGGACGGCTGGGTGCGCGCGGCGGTCTCTATGAAAGCGCCACGGTACGCGTGCATCCGACCGGCCAGGTGACGGTCATGATCGGCACCCACAATCACGGCCAGGGCCACGAGACGACGTTCGCGCAGATCGTGTCGGAGAAGCTCGGCGTTGCCTTCGAGAATGTCGACATCGTGTTCGGCGATACCGACCGCGTGCAGTTCGGCATGGGCACCTATGGCTCGCGTTCCCTCGTGGTCGGCGGCGCCGCGCTGTCGAAGGCGACCGACAAGGTGATCGTCAAGGGCAAGAAGATCGCAGCCCATCTGCTTGAAGCCGCCGAGGTGGATATCCAGTTCGAGGCCGGAAAATTCTCCGTTGCCGGCACGGACCGCGTCAAGACGTTCGAGGAGATCGCGGGCGCCGCCTATGTGCCGCACAATTACCCGCTCGAAGTGCTGGAGCCGGGCCTGGAAGAGCAGGCCTATTACGATCCCGTCAACTTCACCTATCCCGGCGGGTGCCACATTGCCGAGGTCGAGGTCGATCCGGAGACCGGTACGGTGACGCTGGTCAACTACACCGCGGTCGACGACGTCGGCACCGTCATCAACCCGATGATCGTCGAGGGCCAGCTGCACGGCGGCATCGTGCAGGGGGTCGGCCAGGCGCTGTTCGAGAACGCGGTCTATGACGAGGGCTCCGGCCAGCTGCTGTCGGGCTCGCTGATGGACTACTGCATGCCGCGTGCGGACCACATGCCGATGATGAAGGTCGCGACCCACTCCACGCTGTGCACGCACACGCCGATGGGCGTGAAGGGTTGCGGCGAGGTCGGCACCATCGGCTCGCCCGCCGCCGTCATCAACGCGGTGGTCGACGCCCTGTCGCATCTCGGCGTCACCCATGTCGACATGCCGGCGACTCCGAACCGGATCTGGCGCCTGCTGCAAAACGCGTCGCTCCCGGTCGCCGCGGAATAGGGAGGATAACAATGAAACCGTTTGCCTATCATCAGCCGCACCAGATTCCAGATGCGGCCAGGCTTTTGACCTCGGTCGCGGACAGCAAGCTTGTTGCCGGCGGCATGACGCTGATCCCGACCTTGAAGCAGCGGCTGGCCAGTCCACCGGCGCTGGTCGATCTCTCCAGGCTTGGATCGCTCAAGGGCATCACCGACGATGGGACGACGATCACGATCGGCGCGATGACGCCGCATGCGGTGGTGGCGGCCTCGAAGGTGGTACTGACAAGAATCCCCGGGCTCGCGGCGTTGGCCTCGATGATCGGCGATCCCGCCGTGCGCAGCCGCGGCACCATCGGCGGGTCGGTCGCGAACAACGATCCGGCGGCGGATTATCCCGCCGGCGTGCTCGGCCTCGGCGCGACCATCGTCACCAATACGCGCGAGATTGCGGCGGACAAGTTCTTCCTCGGCCTGTTCGAGACCGCACTTGAACCCGGCGAGATCATCACCGCGATCCGCTTTCCCGTGCCCCTCAAGGCGGGTTACGCAAAATTCAAGGCGCCGGCGTCGCGCTATGCGCTGGTCGGCGTGTTCGTCGCGAAATTCGCGGGTGGCGTCCGCGTCGCCGTGACCGGTGCCGGGCCCGGTGTGTTCCGGGTGCCACCGATGGAGGAGGCACTGTCGGAAAATTTCGATCCGTCCGCGATCGCGGCGATCAGGATCGACGCCGAGGGTCTCACGTCCGACATCCATGCCGAAGCCGATTACCGGGCGCATCTCGTCACGGTTATGGCCAAGCGCGCCGTCGACGCGGCGCTCGGCTAGCCCTGGGTTTGATGATGACTGATGGTTCCGGCCAAACGGCCTTCCCGCCGGCGCCGACTGGCCTTGGCGCGCTTTCTGCAGCAGAGATCATGGCCGGCTACCGGCGCAAGGCCTTTACCCCGCGCGATGTCGTCGACGACACCATCGCCGCGCTGGAGGCGACCAACGAGACCTGCAACGCGGTGGTCACGCCGATGTACGAGCAGGCGCGGGCGGAGGCCGATCGTCTGACGCAGGAGATGCGTTCGGGCGAGGCCAAGGGGCCGCTCGCCGGCGTGCCCGTCACGATCAAGGACCTCGTCTTCGTCGCGGGCGTGCCGGCCTATGCGGGCTCGCCGATGAACACGAGCTTTGTGCCGGAGGCCGATGCCGCCGTGGTGTCGTCGCTGAAGGCCGCCGGCGCGATCATCACCTGCAAGACCACGACCTGCGAATCCGGCTACAAGTTGACGGCCGATAGCCCGGTTACCGGCACGACTCGAAACCCCTGGAATCCCGGCCGTACCAGCGGCGGATCGAGCGGCGGCGCGGCAGTGGGCGTTGCGGCCGGCTGCGGTCCGATCGCAATCGGCACCGACGGCGTCGGCTCGATCCGGGTGCCTTCCTCCTTTTGCGGCGTCTTCGGGCTCAAGCCGACTTTCGGCCTTGTGCCGCGCTCGCCCGGCTTCTCGCCGCCGTCCTGGGCCTCGCTCGCCCATACCGGCCCGATCACGCGCACGGTCGCAGACGCCGCGCTGGCGCTGGAGATCATCGCTGCTTACGATCTGCGCGATGCCGCAAGCCTTCCCGTGTCTGCACGTCGCTTCAATACGGATGCAGGGCGCCTGGATGGCATTCGTATCGGCGCCAGCGCCGATCTCGGCTACGCCGCCGTCAGCCCTGACGTATGCGCGGCATTCGGCAAGGCGCTCGCCATTCTCGATTCCTGCGGCGCGCAGGTCACCATGGACGGCCCGGGTCTCGACCCCGGCATTCTGGAGCATACCCTGAAGCCGATCGCCTTTACCGAACAGGCGGCGGCGGTCGCGAGCAAGTCCGCAGCCGATCTTGCGAGCTCGGAGGCCGACTACCGCAATGTTATCGGCGCTGGACGGCGCTACACCGGAACGGACTACATCGAGGCGAGTTACCGCCGCGGCCAGTCGCGCAATGCCTTCGTCAAACTGTTCGAACGTGTCGATGTGCTGGTGACGCCGACGGTTGCAGTCACCGCATTCGAGGCCGGCCGGATCGGCGTCGACACCGTCGACGGCAGCAAGGTCGATCCGCATCTCGGCTGGTCGCCGTTCACCTGGCCGATCAATCTGGCAGGTTTGCCGGCAGCGACGCTGCCCTGCGGCTTCGATCGCGACGGACTGCCGATCGGCCTTCAGATCGTCGCGCCCTGGCTCGATGAGCCCACCATCTTCCGCATCGCCGCTGCGTTCGAGGCGGCGCAACCCTGGGCGAAGTTCTGGCCGCAGCTCGCGCTACGCGAGGGGAGTGGAGGGCGCGCCAAGGGGTGAAGCGGCCATCATAAATAGTGCAGGTGTTTTGCCCGACGTGTCAGATCTCTCAGGCACGGTACGGTATTGTCGGCCTCGGTATTCCCCGATGTGACGCGCGAAAAACCCTTTGCAAACAAGGGCCGTTCTACTGTGCATGGGGTTGTTTTCGCGTTCTTGTGGGCCTAGCCCAGCTCGATCGGAGCGCCGCGGCCGCTGAGCTCCTCGTCGAGGCGCAGATAATGCGCGAGATAGTCGTGTAGCGCAGTCGCCGCCTTCGAGGTCGCGCCGCTGGACTTGTAAAGCAGCAGCTCGATCTTGGGCAGCGGCGGCAGGCCCTCATTCGGCCCGATCTCGCGCATCGCCGGCACCAGTGCGCTACGGCCGAGCACGGTCACCGCCATCCCGGCGAAGGCGGCCGCCTGGAGTCCGCCGACGCTTTCGCTGACGCAGGCGACGCGCCAGCGCAGATTTGCGCGTTCCAGCGTATCGATGGCGTAGTCGCGATAGATGTTGCCCGGCGGCAGCAGCGCGAGCGGGATCGGTCGTTCCTGATGCGCGGCGGATTGCTCGCCGGTCATCCACACCAGTTGCTCGCGCCGGACCACCTGGCCGCCGGTGAAATCGTTCATGCGGGTGACAAGCGCGATGTCGACATCGCCGCGCTTGACAAGGCCGACCAGCGGCGTCGACAGCGCGCAATTCAGCTCGACCTGGACGCGCGGGAAGGACTTTCGGAACACGCTGAGGATCTGGGGCAGCATGAACGCCGCATAGAGGTCGGGCGTGCCGAGCACGACCTGGCCTTCGATCTCCTGTGACGCAAGCTGCGAAATCAGCTCGTCATGCAACCTCAGGATGGATTTGGCGTAGGTGAGGACGGTGTTGCCGTCGTCGGTCAGCGTCAGTCTGCGGCCGCCATGCTCGAACAGCTGCTTGCCGGTGAGCTCCTCCAGCCGCTGCAATTGCAGGGTGATCGCCGGCTGGGTGCGGCCCAGCCGTCGCGCCGTTTCGGTGATGCTGCCGGTCTCGACCACCGAAATCAGCGACCGGAGCATGCGGATGTCGAGACTGATGAGGTTCATGCGGCGTCCATATCGCCCGCAATTTATGCAAAACCCATGCTAGCGCGTCCACCTGTCGGATCATGGCTCCAGCGAGGTCACCCACGCAGCAAAGCCTCGATCCCACGTGCGGCGCCAAGCAGCGTCCGGTCCTGTCCGCGCCTGGCGATGATTTGCAGGCCGAACGGAAGGCCGCGCGGATCCGTTCCGCATGGAATCGAGATCGCTGGCAGGCGGGCATGATTGACGAAGGGAGTAAACACCGCATGCCCCCGCGGGCTCGCGGGCTTTCCGCCGATCATGTCCGGCCCAAGCTGGGTCAGCGGCCAAGCGACGCAGGGGACCGTTGGCGTCAGCAGCAGGTCAAACTCGGTGAAGAAAGCGGCGAAGGCGCCGGCGATCGCGGTGCTCGCGAGCAGCGCTCCAGCGACGTCCGCGCCCGACCAGGAGAGACCTCGCGCGATCTGCCCGGCGATATCGGGATCGAAGATCGTGGGATCCTTGCGGAAGGTATCGCCATAGAGCGCCGCCAGGCCCGCATGCTGAAGCGGCATGATGCCGTCCTCCGTGACGCCTGCCGGCCAGACGGGATCGCGCTGTGTGATGCGCAAGCCTGCCGCGCAAAGCCGGTCGACAGTGGAGGCGAGACCATCCGCGACGACGTCGTCAACCGCGACGTCGAGGCCAAGACGCGGCGAGATCGCCATGCGCAAGCCGGCGACGTCCCCGACCTCTTTCGCGATGACGGCCGAATCCGGATCGCGCGGATCGCTGCCGGCCAAGGCTTCGAACGCCAGCGCGATATCGGCGATATCTGCGGCAATCGGGGCGATGACCGACAGGCCGAAGAACGGTTCTGCAAAGCCGGGTCCATAGGGGATCGCGCCATAGGACGGCTTGAAGCCGGCGACGCCGACATGCGCCGGCGGCCTCCGGCTCGAGCCGCCCGCGTCGGTGCCGATCGCGAGCGGCACCAGGCCGGCTGCAACCGCAGCCGCCGGGCCGCCCGACGAGCCGCCGGGCGTCAGCGCCGGATCGAGCGGATGGCGCGTCGGTCCGAACAGCGGTGAGGTCGTCACGCCCTTGCTGGCGAATTCGGACGTCGCGCCGATGCCGACGACGACGGCCCCGGCGCTGCGCAGGCGCTCGATCGCGATGGCATCGCGCGGCGCGATGAAATCGGCGAACAGGCGCGAGCCCTGCGTCACGCGCCAGCCGCCGACCCAGATGTTGTCCTTGACGATGACGGGAACGCCGGCGAGTGGCATCGTCTCGCCGGCACGCAGGCGAGCATCGACCGCTGCCGCGTCGGCGAGTGTGCGTTCGGGATCGACCGTGACGACGGCGTTCAGCGCCTTTGCGGCCTCGATGCGGCCGAGTGCGGCCTTGGCGGTCTCGACAGCGGTCGTTCGCCCGGCGGTGACGTCCGCTGCAATCTCGTGCGCGCTATTTGTCCGCTGTGTCATGGCTTCCCCAGAACAATGCCAATGTGCCGCCGAGCGCCAGGCACGCCAAGGCGAAGAACGCCGCGCCAAGGCTGGCCACACCGTCCACGATCGACACCACCGCCGGCGCCGCCAGCAGTCCCGCATAGGACGCGGTCAGCACCGCGCCGGTGGTCTCGCCGATACGGTCCTGCGGGGCGAGGCGGGCGATCTCGGCGATGAAGACGCCATTCCAACCCGACGCGGTCAGACCGAATAGCGCGGCAACGACGAACTGGCCGCTGCGCCCGAGCGATACGCCGTTGAGGCCGAGTAACGTGGCACAGAAGGCCATGCCGAGGCCGATGACGACGAGCACGGCGCGGGAGGCGTCGAGGCGCATCGCGAGATAGCCCCAGCCGAGCCGGCCGACGAGCCCGCCGGCTTGCGCGCAGGCCAGCGCCATGCCGGCTTCGATATGGCTGAGGCCGAGCTCGCGGGTGCCGAGCGTGACGAAGACCGTGTTGAGCGACACCTGCATCGCGCTGAACGGCATCGAGGCGAGCGCCAGCGTCGCGATCCGCCGGTCCGCGGCAACCAGCGCCAACCGCGCGCGGAGATCGAGCTTTGGCGGCGGGATGATCTTGTCGGTATAGGCTGGCCGCAACCATTCGAACAGCAGGATCGCGAGCAGCGCGCAGACGCCCACCAGCGCGTAGCACCAGGCCGGTCCGAGCGAGATCGCGATCGCGGGCAGGGCCAGCGAGCCGCAAACCGCGCCGATCTGGTTGCCGGTCTGACGCACCGAGAACACGAAGGCGCGCCGCTCGGCGGTCACGAGCCGCGCCAGCAGTGCCGCGCTTGCGGGCGTCTCGGGGCCCATGGCCAGGCCGAGGCAAAGGCCTGCGGCCAGCAGGGCGATGCTCGATCCGAGCGAAGCCAGTGCCATGCCGACCACAATGGCCGCCGCGCACAGGCTCGCGATTCGCAGCGAGCCAAGGCGCGCGATGAAGCCGCCGCCCCAGAACGAGGCGGGAATGCCGACCGCAAACACCGCGCAGGAGAACATCGAGAGCTGCCAGATCTCGATATGGGCGCGGGGCGCGACCACGCCGGGCGCGAACAAGGCGAGTGCGACGAGGGCCTGAAGCGCAGTCATCGCCCCCAGGGCCGGCAGCAACGCGGGTGCTGGCCGAATGGCGGTCTTTCCGTCTACCATGGCGCCGCGCTCATGGGAGGAACATCGTGGCAGGCGGCATTTCCATTCACGCGGTCGATGTGGCGAGCGGGCGCCCGGCGCAGGGGCTGCGCGTCGAGATCTGGCGGATCGATCCGGAACAGCTGCGCATCGCCGACGGGCGGCTTGGTGCCAATGGCGTGCTCGATCATCCCATTGCGCAAGGCGCAGGCGTGTCGGCCGGCGAGTACGAGGTGCTGTTTCATCTCGGCGAGTTCTTTGGCGAGCGCGACGGCTTCCTGACCGTGACGCCGTTCCGCTTCCGCATCAAGCACGTCGATGAACATTTTCACTTGCCGCTGAAATTCACGCGCTGGGGCTACTCGCTGTTCCGCGGCGACAGGCCGGTGACACGCTCCATCACTGCGACCATCGCCACGGTCGCGATGATCAAGACGCCCGACAGCGCGGCGATGGTGACGTCGAGCTTGCCTTCGAGATCCTGCCACATCCGGATCGGCAGCATGTCGGTGGCGGCGTCGCGCAGGAACAGCGAGACGGGCACGTTGTCGAACGACGACATGAAGGCGATGAAGGCGCCCGCGATGATGCCGGGTCGGATCAGGGGCAGCACGATGCGCCGGAAGGTGTAGAGGCGGCTCGCGCCGAGCACCGCGGAGCTTTCGAGCAGCGTCGGCTCGAGCTGGGCCAGCGCTGCAACCGTGTTGCGGACGACATAGGGCACGCAGACCACGGTGTGGCCGATCACCAGCGTTAGCGGCGAGACCGGCAGGCCGACCAGCGAGAACAGCATGAGGGCGGCGAGGCCAAAGGCCAGCGCCGGCAGCACCAGCGGCGACATGAAGAGGGAATCGAGCAGCCGCGCCGACAGCCTCTGCGATCGCGAGATCGCGAGCGCGGCTGCAACGCCGAGGACCACGGAGAGACCGGTCGCCCACAGCGCGACGATGAGGCTGTTCTTGGCTGCGAAATGCAGCTGCCAGGCGTCCCACAGCTCGGCGTACCAGCGCAGCGAATAGCCGGGTGGGGGGAAGCGCAGTGAGAAGCCGCTGGTGAAGGAGACGATCAGGACCACGAGCGAGGGCGCGATGATCAGGATCAGCGCGATGATCGCGACCAATGTCATGACCAGCTCGAAGCTGAACGCCTCGAGGGTACGCTTGCGCCCGCTCATCATGCCCCTCCATAGCCGCGTGACAGGCGGCCGAGGGTGGTGAAGACGGAGACGACGGCGAGCACGGCGAGCAGGAAGATGATCGAGATCGCGGCCGCGAAGGGCCAGTTCTGCAGCGTGGAGGCCTGCTGATAGAGATACATCGGCATGAACAGCATTTGCCCGCCGCCGACCAGCGACTGGGTGATGAAGGCGGTGATCGCGGCAGCGTAGGTCAGCGTGCAGCCGGCGATCACCCCGGGCAGCGAGAGCGGCAGCACGATCCGGAAGAAGGTGCGCCAGCTTCCGGCGCCGAGCGAGCAGGAGGCATCGTCGAGATTGGGGTCGATGCGGCCGAGCGCCGTGATCAGCGGCAGCGTCATCAGCGGCATCTGCACCTGGGCCAGCGCGATCACCACGCCGAACTGGGTGTAGAGCAGCTTTAGCGGCGTATCAATGACGCCGAGGGATTGCAGCGTGGCGTTGATGATGCCCTGGCGTCCCAGGATGACGATCCAGGCGAAGGTGCGCACCACGACGCTGGTCAGAAGCGGCAGCAGCACGATCAGGATGATGACGGTCTGAAGCTTCGGCCCCACCCGCTGGTACAGCCAGGCGATGGGGAAACCGAGCACGAGGCAGACGGCCGTCACCTCGGCGCCCAGCAGCAGCGTCGAGCCGAGCACGCCAAGGCTGAAGGGATCGGTGAGGAAATGCAGGTATTGGCCGAGCCCCCAATGGAGCCCGGCCGTGTCGTTGTGCAGCGATAGCCAGAACAATTGCAGCAGCGGCGCGACGAAGAACAGCAGGAAGAACAGCGCCAGCGGCGCTGCCAATCCCATTCCGTAGGACGTGACGTCCCGTGATGCCGGTGCTGCGCCCATAGCCTAGATCTTGATCTCGCGGTTGAAGCGTTCAATCCAGGCCGAGCGTTGCTCGTTGATCTTCTTCCAGTCCTGGAACACAAATTTCTTCTTCAGCTCCGCGGTGTCCTTGGCGAGCACGCGCGCGATCTCGCCGCCCATCGCCACCTTGGAATTGGTCGGCACGATCAGATAAGGCGGTTTCATCAGCGTGGTCTGCACCTCTGGCGTCAGCGCCGCCTCGATCAGCTTGAAGGCAAGCTCGCGGTTCGGCGAATTCTTGACGATGTGGATCGTGGTCTTGAAGGCGATGGCGCCTTCCTTCGGCGCCACGAACTCGACCGGCACGCCGCGCGCTTTCAGGATCTGGATGGCGTTGAAATTGCCGGGCGAGATGTCGATCTGGCCCTGCTGGAACAGGGTCGCGAGCGCGCCGGGATTGGCGGCGACGGCCGCGAGATTGGGCTTCAGCTCCTCCAGCGCCTTGAAGGCGGGATCGACATTGGCTTCCGAGCCGCCGCGCATCTTGGCGATCTCGACCAGCCAGCCGGTGCCGAGCGTCGAGTTGAGGTTGGTGATGCCGACGCGGCCTTTGAACTCCGGTTTCCAGAGATCGGCCCAGGAGGTCGGCGGCGTCTTGACGGCTTCCGGATTGTAGGTGAGGCCGACGACCTGGAAGAACGGGGCAGGGCCCATCGGCTCCTGCGCCTCGGCGATCAGGTCCTTGTAATAGGCGCTCTTCTCGACCGGATAGGGCTCGACCAGGTCCTGGCCGATGGCGACGAGGGCCGGGCCGGGATCGTGCAGCATGACGTCGATCGGCGGATTGGCTTTCGCGGCGTTCACCTTTGCGATTTGATCGACCGAGAGCATGGGATCGAGCACTATCGCGGCATCGGCATTGGCCTTGCGGAAGGCCGGCACCAGCACGGCCTTGTGAGCTTCCTCCCAGCTTCCGGTGAAGGTCGCAAACACCAGCGGACGGGCCTGGGCGAAGCTCAGTCCGGGAAACGCCTTCATGGCCCCGAGCGTGAGGGCGGTCGTCATCAGGCTGCGGCGATTGAGGATCATGTCGAACTCCGTGTGGACAATGACAGGACTAAAGGGTTGCGGGAAATGCGTTGGCGAGCGAAGGGGCGAGTGGTGCGAGGCGCACGGCGGCGCCGCTCTCCAGCGCGCGCGTCTCGCCGATGCGCGCCTCGGAGATCTTGACGCCGGAACCGTCGGCGGTGGTGACTTCGTGCACGACGGTGGCTCCGAGCGGGAGCGACATACCGACCACGCCGGCAAAGCCCGTCTCGTCGCCGACGAATTGCAGATGCTCGGGGCGAATGCAGACCGTGACGCGGCCGCCTTCGGTGAGGGTGCCGGCGGCGGGGCGCGCGATGATCTCCGCGCCGGCATCGAGGCGGACCTTCGCCGCGGTGCGATCCGCCGAGACGACGATTCCGGGCATGCGGTTGGTGGAGCCGACGAAGGTGTTGACGAACAGCGTCTGGGGCCGATCGTAAACGTCCGACGGCGAGCCGAACTGCTCGAGCTTGCCGTGACTCAGCACGGCGACGCGGTCGGCCATCGACAACGCCTCTTCCTGGTCGTGCGTCACGATCAGCGTGGTGATGCCGGAGACACGCTGCAGCCGCTTGACCTCGATCTGCATGTCGAGCCGCAGATTCTTGTCCAGCGCGGCAAAGGGCTCGTCGAGCAGCAGGATCGACGGCTTGATCGCGAGCGCGCGGGCGAGCGCGACGCGCTGCTGCTGGCCGCCGGAAAGCTGCCGCGGCAGCCGCTCGGCCATGGTCGGCAGCTGCACCAGCTCCAGGAGGCGCTGTGCCTCGCGCTGGCGCGCGGCCTTGTCAACGCCGCGGGCGGCGAGGCCATAGGCGACGTTCTCGCTGATCGACAGATGCGGAAACAGCGCATAGTTCTGGAACACGATGCCGACCGCACGCTTGTTCGGCGGCAGCGCATCGACGATGTCGTCGCCGATGATGATCCGCCCTTGCGTCTGCGCGATGAAGCCCGCGATGATGCGCAGCAGCGTTGTCTTGCCGCAGCCGGACGGGCCGAGCAGGGCGATGATCTCGCCGCCCTTGATGTCGAGATTGATGTTCTCGACCGCGAGCGCACCGCTCGGGTAGCGGTGGGTGACGGCGTCGACGACGAGCGAACGTCCGCCTTGCGCTTCAGCCATGGTGTTGCCTCCCGTTGCCCCAGAGGAGAAAGCAAATCTCGTGCCCGCGCCTGTCGCTTTTCGGCGCGCGTTTTGGCATGGTGGTCCGATGACATCGGATCGATCGATATGCGACCTCACTGCCACGGAGCTTGCACGCGCCATTGCGCGGGGCGAGCTGTCCTCGCGCGCGGCCGTCGAAGCGCATCTCGCGCGGATTGCGAGCCTCGACACAGGGGTGGCGGCCTTCGTGACGGTCGATACGGACGGTGCCCGCCGCGCCGCGCAGATGTGCGATGCGGCTTCTGCGCCGATCGGCCCGCTGCATGGCGTGCCGGTTGGCATCAAGGATCTCACTGACACCGCAGGGCTTGCGACGACCTACGGCTCGGTTCTGTTTCGCGACCACGTCCCGGTCGAGGATGACCTCGTCGTGGCGCGGCTGCGGCGCGCCGGCGCGATCATTATAGGGAAGACCAACACGCCGGAGTTCGGCTTTGGTGCGGTCTGCACCAACAGATTGCGCGGGCCGACCCGCAATCCGTTCAATCTCGCGCTGACAT
>RXJC01000656.1 GCA_003963435.1 Bradyrhizobiaceae bacterium
CACCGTCCTCGGCCTCCTTGACCTTGATCTGGCAGACGCCGTCGAGCCGCCTGGCGAAGGCCGCGGTGAATCCGGCCGGCATGTGCTGGACGATGAGAAGCGGCGGACAGTGCACCGGCAACATCTCGAGGACGTCGTTGAGCGCTTCGGTCCCGCCCGTCGACGCACCGATGCAGACGATGCGTTCCGTGGTCGGCCGAACCCTGCCCTGCACCGGCGGCGGGATGATGGCGTCGGCGGTCAGCTTCTTCTCGATGGCCCGGCGTTCCGCACGCGGGCGGACCCTCGCGCGCGCCGCCGACTTCACCGCCTCGCGCAGCCGCGTCGAGCATTCCAGCAGTGCATGGCGCGTGTCGATCTTCGGTTTCGGCACGATGTCGACCGCGCCGGCCTCGAACGCCTCGAACATCACGTTCGAGCCCTCTTCCGTCAAAGAGGAGCAGATGATCACCGGAATCGGACGCTGCGCCATGATCTTGCGCAGGAACGTCATGCCGTCCATGCGCGGCATCTCGAGGTCGAGAATGATGACGTCGGGAATTTCGCTCTGGAGGCGGCGCGCGGCCGCGAACGGATCCGAGGCCGTTGCCATCACCTCGATGTCGGGGTCGTCGTTGAGGATCGTCTGCAGGATTTGGCGCACCGACGCCGAATCGTCCACGATCAGCACGCGAACTTTCTGCTTCGGCATTTGGGGCGGCGCTCCGATCAGACCTGGAAGATGGTGGGCTGGACTTGCTTCAAGCCCGGCACGGCACTGTGGATCATCGATTCCGAATGCCCGACCAGGAGATAGCCGCCGGGCCGCAAATGGCTGCACAATTGCTCGATCACCTTGCGCTGCGTCTCGCGCTCGAAATAGATCAGGACGTTGCGGCAGAAGATGATGTCGACGTCGCGGTCGACCGGATAGGACGCGTCCATGAGATTCATCCGCATGAAATGCGTCATGCGCCGCAGCTCCGGCACCACCCGGACCTCGCCGCGCGACTTGTCGCGCGAGGACAGGAAATATCGCTTCACGAACGGCTCGGGCACCGGCGCCAGCACGTCGCGGGTGTAGATCGCCGTCTTGGCCAGGCGCAGCACCGCCGTCGAAATATCGGTCCCCAGGATGCGGAACTGGAAGCGCGAGCCGTTCCGCGTCATGTCGTCCAGCACCATCGCGGTCGTGTAGGCCTCCATGCCGGTGGAGCTCGCCGAGCTCCAGATCTTCAGGTTCGCGTTCCTGCGGCCGCGCGACTTGAGCAAGGCCGGGATCGCGACCTCGCGCATGAAGGTGAAGTGCTGTGGCTCGCGGAAGAAGTCGGTCTTGTTGGTCGTCACCACGTCGATGAGATGCGTGAGCTCGGTGTCGAAATGATCGGGCTCGAACAGGTTCTCGACATATTCGTTGAGGTCGGAGAAGTTGAGCGCGCGCACGCGCTTATGCAGCCGGCCCTCGAGCATCAGCCGCTTGCCCTGCGGCAGCTTGATGCCGACCTGGCCCTCGATGAGTTCGGCGATGGTCCGGAAGTGTCGATCGGACAGATGCACGGCCGTATCCTGCACGGCGGGCATCATGGATGCCGGCTCCGGTCAGCAATGGCCGCCTGCACTGAATGTCGGGCCGTCCTGGCCATCTGCAATCCTACGCGTCTACTGGAAGAGCTGGAGAGGACCGGCACGCCGGTCCTCTCGGGATACGTTAGCGCTGGAACTCGGCGTCCCGGTCGTCCGCGCCGTCGTTCATGTCGAAAGCGAAGCCACCGCCGCCGGCCGCCTTCACGGCGCGCGCCGGCTTGGCCGGCGCGACCTTCTTGGCCGGACGTTCGACGGCCGCCATGGTGGCCGCCTTCGCTCGCAACTGGCTGACGGCCCGGTCGATCGGCACCGGCGCGTGGCTCCTGGCGGCCTGCTCGATGCGGAAATAGGCGATCGTGGACTGCAGCTGCTCGGCCTGCGAGGCGAGCTCCTCCGAGGTCGAAGACACCTGCTCCGAGGCGCTGGCGTTCTGCTGGCCGACCTTGTCGAGCTGCTGGATCGCCTGGTTGATCTGGGCCGAGCCGACGTCCTGCTCGCGGCAGGCGGCGGTGATCTCCTCGACCAGCTCGGCGGTTTTCTTGATGTCCGGAACGAGCTTGGCAAGCATGGCGCCGGCTTCCTGCGCGACCTTCACGGTCTCGGACGACAGCGACCCGATCTCTGCCGCGGCGGCCTGGCTGCGTTCGGCGAGCTTGCGCACCTCGGAGGCGACCACCGCAAAGCCCTTGCCGTGCTCGCCGGCGCGGGCGGCCTCGACGGCCGCGTTGAGCGCGAGCAGATCGGTCTGGCGGGCGATCTCCTGCACGATGGTGATCTTCTCGGCGATGGTCTGCATCGCGTCGACGGCACGGCCGACCGCGGCGCCGCTGGCCTCCGCGTCCTTGGCGGATTGCGCGGCGATCTTCTCGGTCTGGTTGGCGTTGTCGGCGTTCTGCTTCACGTTCGAGGCCATCTCCTCCATCGAGGAGGAGGCTTCCTCGGCGGACGAAGCCTGCTCGGTCGCGCCCTGCGAAAGCTGCTCGGCGCTGGCCGAGAGCTCCTGACTGCCGGCGGAGACGTTCTGGGCCGCGGTGAGCGCTTCCGACACGATCTGCCGCAGCTTCTCCACCATGCGCTCGAGCGCAAGACCCAGCGTATCCTTGTCCGACAACGGCTTGGCTTCGACCGTCAGGTTGCCCTGCGAGATCTCGTTGGCGAGAGCGGCGGTCTGATTCAAGTTCACCGTCATCGTGTTGAGTGACTTGATGAGATCGCCGATTTCATCATTGCTGGAGGACTCGATCTTCTGACTGAGATCGCCGATCGCCACGGCGTCGGCGAGGCCCACCGCGCTGGAAAGCGACCTGCTGATGTTCAGCGCGATCCAGACGGCGGCACCGATGGCGATAACCAGCGAAGCGAGAATCAGGGAGAGCAAAATGATCGTGGCACGGCTACCCTCAACTCTGGCCTCCTCGCTCTCGTCGGCCATCTGCTTCTTGACAAAGGTGATGTAGTCGCTCGCCGCGTCGAGCGCCGGCGTGCTCGCCTTCAGGCCCTCCGTCATCGAGCGCTCGGTCGCCTTGGCTCGATCGTGCTTGGCCAGCGCGAGCGTTTGATCCTGGACGTTGTTTGCGTTTGCGTAGGCCGCAGCGAACTTCTCGATCATCTTCCTGCCGGTCTCGCTTGCGCTGGCAAAGACCTCGTCCTTCACCTTCGAGGCGCGTTCGCGGAGGTGGGTGATCTGGGCGATGAATTTGTCCTGATCGGCGTCGGCAGCCAGGATGGTGTTCTTTTCCGCCCGCACCTGAAGCAGCACGGCTTCCTGAAGCTCGCCGACTTTCGCCAGCCGGCCGGCCCGGGCCGACAGATGCCCGGCCGTCGTGACCATGTCGTTCAACTTCAGATACGCGACGCCGCCGGCGATCATGGACAGCAGGATGACGATGCCGAAGGCGCAGGCAAGCTTGGCTTTGACGGTGAATCTCATGTCAGTCTCGTTGTTCGAATTTCAAATTGGGGTGCTTACGCTCGACCACGCTTCACTCTTGCAAACTCAGGCGGCGCGGGGCGCGTCCGTGTCGGCATCGCGCGCCTCCGGGATCTTGTCGTTCGCCATCAGCTTGGCGAGATCGAAGATCACGACGAACTTTTCGCCCTTGCGGCCGATGCCGGCGGCATAGTCGGATTGCCATCTGCCGCCGACCTCGGGGATGGGCTCGATCGCCTGCTCGTCGATGTCGGTGACCTCGAACACGCAGTCTGCGACGAAGCCGACGCCGACCAGGCGGTCCTTCATCGGCACGTCGAGGATGATGATGCGGGTCGCTTCCGTGGCGGCCACGGTCGGCAGTCCGAGCTTCTTCCTGAGATCGACGATCGGATAGCCGCTGCCGCGCACGTCGATCATGCCGAGCAGAAAGTCCGGCGCGTGCGGCAGCCGCGAGATCGGCCGCATGTCCAGGATTTCGCGGACGTTGCGGATGCTGATGCCGAACGTCTCGCCGGCGAGCCCGAGCGTCAGATATTGCGAGGTTGCGGCCATGATGCAGTCCGGGTTCCGAAGGTTTGTAAATGAAAGCGGTCCGGCGCGAGGCCGGACCGGTTGATCAGCGCTGGAACTCGGCGTCGCGATCGTCTTCGCCGTCGTTCATGTCGAAGGCGAAGCCGCCGCCGCCGCCGGCGACCTTCATCGCACGCGCCGGCTTGCGGGCAGGCGCCGGCTTCTTCGTGCCGCGATCGGCCGCCGCCATGTGGGCAGCCTTGGCTCGCAGTTGCCCCACGGCGCGGTCGATCGGCTCGGCCACCGCTTTCTCCTTGCGCGCGCCGTCCTCGATCCGGAAGAACGAGATGGTGGACTGCAGCTGCTCGGCCTGCGAGGCGAGCTCCTCGGAGGTCGAGGACACCTGTTCGGACGCGCTGGCGTTCTGCTGGCCGACCTTGTCGAGCTGCTGGATCGCCTGGTTGATCTGGGCCGAGCCGACGTCCTGCTCGCGGCAGGCCGCGGTGATCTCCTGGACCAGTTCCGCGGTCTTCTTGATGTCGGGCACGAGCTTGGACAGCATCTGGCCCGCCTCCTGCGCGACCTTGACGCTTTCGGTCGAGAGCGTGCCGATGTCCGCCGCGGCCGCCTGGCTGCGCTCGGCGAGCTTGCGCACTTCGGAGGCGACCACCGCAAAGCCTTTGCCGTGCTCGCCTGCGCGCGCCGCTTCCACGGCCGCATTGAGCGCGAGCAGGTCGGTCTGGCGCGCGATCTCCTGCACGATCGTGATCTTCTCGGCGATGGTCTGCATCGCCTCGACGGCACGACCCACGGCAACACCGCTGGCTTCGGCATCCTTGGACGACTGCGTCGCGATCTTCTCGGTCTGGTTGGCGTTGTCGGCGTTCTGCTTCACGTTCGAGGCCATCTCCTCCATGGAGGAGGAGGCTTCCTCGGCGGACGAAGCCTGCTCGGTCGCGCCTTGCGAGAGCTGCTCGGCGCTGGCGGACAGCTCCTGGCTCCCGGCGGAGACGTTCTGCGCGGCCGTCAGTGCCTCGGCAACGATCTGCCGCAGCTTCTCGACCATCGTGTTCAGAGACCTGACGAGGTCGCCGATCTCGTCGTTGCTGGCGGAAGGAATGGTCTGATTGAGGTCGCCTTCGGCGACCGCGCCGGCGAGGCTGACCGCGCGGCCGAGCGAACGGCTGATCGTGATCGATATCCACAGAGCTGCGCCAACCGCAACCATGAGGGATACGCCAAGAAGGGTCAGCAGCAGGAACTGCGCCTGGTGCCCCTCTTCCTTCGACTGAACGGCCTGGTCGGCCATCTGCTTCTTGGTGTTCTGCACATAGACGCCCATCGACTCCAGCGCATCCGCGACCACCTTCCGCCCCTCGTTCATCGAGCGTTCGGTCGCCTTCGCCTTGTCGGTCCTCGCCAAGCGGATCGTCTCTTCCTGGTAGGCGTTCATCTTGGCGTAGGCGCCGGAGAAGCCGTCGAGCAGCTTCTTGCCCGCTTCGCTCGCCAACGCGTAGACCTCATCCCGGGTCTTCACGGCCTCGTCGCGGCGCTTGGCAGCGTCGGCAGCGAACTGCTGGGCCTCGGCGTCGGTCCCGAGAATCGCGTTCTTCTCGGCTCGAAGCTGAAGCAGAATGGTCTTTTCGATCTCGGCGGCCCTCTCCATGCGCTTGGCGCGCATGACCATGCTGTCCGCCGTCGCCATCATGTCGCCGAGCTTCAAGTAGGCGACGCCGCCGGCGACCGCGGATAGGATGATTACCAGGCCGAATGCGCTGGCCAGCTTCGCTTTGACCGTAAATCTCATCTTCAGCCCCTACCGATCTCGCCCCGAGACCTCGTTTCAATTCAAGATGCGTTCCATGTTCGGAACGATGACGAACTCTTCACGCCACTTCGCAATGAAGCGAATGAACTCCGGCTTCCAGTGCATGCCGACGCGCGGCGTCTGCTGCACGTCGGTCTGCGAGATCTCAGTGACCTCGTAGACCTTGTCGGCGGTGACGCCGACCAGGACAGGTTCGCCGTCGAGCTGGAGCTCGATGACGACGATGCGCGTGTCGGCCGAGTCGTCGAGCTGCGGCATGCCGAAGCGGATGCGCAGGTCGGCGAGCGGAATGACGTTGCCGCGCACGTTGATCACGCTGGGAACGAAGGCCCGGGCGCCTGCCACCTTGGTGACGGGAACCGGATCGATGATCTCGCGCACCAGACCGGCGTCGAGCGCAAATTTCTCCTCGCCGAGGCCGATCATCACGACCTGCATTGCACCGGATTGATGCTCGCCTGCCAGATCCTGATTCATCACGCCGCCTCGTTGATGTGCTGCTTCTCGACCTTCGACTGCGCCAGCGCGACGAGCTGCGCGACATCAAGGATCAGCGCCGCCGTGCCGTCACCGAGGATCGTCGCGCCGGAGAAGATCGTGACGTCGGAGTGCAGCTTGGACAGCGACTTGATCACGGTCTGGTGGTTACCGATGATCTGGTCGGCAACGAGACCAACGTGAGTTTCGCCGGTCGAAATGATGATGGTCTTCTGGTGCCGGTCGGGCGTGCCGGCAGCGTTCATGATCTCCCGTAGCCGCAGGAAGGGCACGAGATTGCCGCGCACGTTGAGGAAATTGCGGCCGCGGGAACGTTCGTCCTCGGCGGTCAGCTCGATGCATTCCTCGACGGCAGACAGCGGAATGATGTAGCGGCCCTCGCCGACGCGGATCAGCAGGCCTTCGATGATCGCGAGCGTCAACGGCAGGCGCAGCGTCACCGTGGTGCCCTCGCCGGGCCTCGTCGACAGGTCGATCGAACCACGCATGTTCTCGATGGTGCGCTTGACCACGTCCATGCCGACGCCGCGGCCGGACAGCGCCGAGATGGTTTGCGCGGTCGAGAAGCCGGGGTGGAACAGGAATTGATGGATTTCGTGATCGGTCAGCACGGCGCCGGCCGCGATCAGGCCCTGCTCTTCCGCTTTCGCACGGATGCGCGCGGTGTTGAGGCCGCCGCCGTTGTCCTTCACGGTGACCAGCACCTGCGCGCCGGAATGAACGGCAGCAAGCTCGATGCGGCCCTGCTCGGTCTTGCCGTTCGCGGAGCGCGTTGCCGTATCCTCGATACCGTGGTCGATGGCATTGCGGATCAGGTGGACCAGGGGATCGGCGAGACATTCGATCATGGTCTTGTCGAGCTCGGTGTCCTCGCCCGAGGTGACGAAATCGACGGGCTTGGACAGATCGCGCGACAGATCGTGCACGAGCCGGCGAAAACGGCCGAACAGCGAGCCGATCGGCACCATGCGCGCACCCATCGTGGTATCGCGCAAGGACGAGGCGAGGCGTTCGATTTCCTCGGCGATCATCTTGATCGAGAGGTCGGAGCCGGAGGACGCGAGCTGGGTCAGACGCGCCTGCGCGATGACGAGCTCGCCCACGCGGTCCATCAACTCGTCAAGGCGCTCGGCCTGAACGCGAACGGTGGCAATGCCACGCTCTTCGCGCTTGGCCTCGGGTTTCGGCTCAGGCCTTGCTTCCGATTTGGACTCCGTCCTGGCGACGGGCTGCTCGGCGGGAAGCTCGACTGACGGTGCAGGCGTCCCGGCAACGGGTGCCGGCTCCTCGTCGAGGAGCTGCAACAACGGCGCAGGCGCGGGCGCTTCGACATGCTCGAGCGGCGAGAGGGTCAGCTTCATCTCGTCCTGGACGAACATGAAGACGTCGTCGATCGCGTCCTTGCCGCAGGCCGCGTGCAGCTTGACGTCCCACTTCAGATAGCAGTCTTCCGGGTCCATCTCGTCGAGGAACGGGACGCCGTCGGTGATCGGCACGACGAAGCAGGGGCCGAGCTTGCAGAGATCCTCCAGCAGGTCGAGCGGGTTCGAGCCGTTGCGCAGGACGTGGGATTCGAATTCCAGGAAGAGATGCCAGCCGGCCTGCTTGCTCTCGCCGGGGGCCAGCGGCGGCGCCTCGGCGATCTCGACCAGAGGTGCAACGGGCTGATCGGAGAACACGAAGCGCTTGAGGTCGTCGAGGATGGCGTCACCGATGACGTCGTCGGTCGACTGCGGATCCTCGATCAACGCGCGGATGTAATCCTTGGCGGCGAGCGCGACCGAGATCAGCTCCTGCGTCGGCTTGATCTCGCCCTTGCGAACGCGGTCGAACGCGGTCTCGAAGTCGTGGGTGAAGGAGGCGACCTTGTCGAAGCCGAACATGGCGCCCGAACCCTTGATGGTGTGCAGGGCGCGGAAGGCGGAGTCGACCAGCTCGCGGTCGTCCGGACGCTGGCCGAGGTCGAGCAAGGCCCCTTCGAGAACTTCAAAGAGCTCGCTGGCTTCCTGACGAAAGACCTCAGTCGGGTCCATCGCACTCATGCGCGCACCAGCTTGCCGACGACAGCGAGCAACTGCTCGGGCTTGAAGGGCTTGGTGATCCAGCCAGTGGCGCCGGCGCTCTTGGCTTCCTGCTTGACCGCGTCGTTGGATTCGGTGGTCAGGAACACGATGGGCATGCCGACCGCGCTCGGCAGCTTGCGGAGCGCCCGGATCAGCTCCAGTCCGTTCATGACGGGCATGTTCAGGTCGGTGATCACGAGGTCGAGCTTGCCGGCCTGCGCCTTGGCGAGCCCTTGCGCGCCGTCGCCGGCCTCGATCACATTGTGACCGGCCGGCTCGAGCACGACCTTGATCATTTGCCGGATGCTGGGGGAGTCGTCGACGGTCAGAATCGTGGCCATTAGATGCCATCTTTCTTTAGCGGGAAGTGCTGATCGACCAGCGCCTCGCTGGCGAAACCGGCGCGGCGAAGGGTGTTGCGGAGAGACTGGGAGAATGAGGTCAGGACCACCGGGCGGCCTTGGGCCTCTCCCGTCTTGGCGGTCGAGAGCAGAAGCTGGATCGAGGTCACATCGGCCTTGTCGACGCTCGAACAGTCGATCTCGAGCCGCTCCTGCCGGACGAACGCCTCGCGAATGAGCTCGTAGACATTGCGAATGGCCGCGATGCTGCAATCGGCGGGCAACCGCAACGACCACTTCGGCTCCGTGGGATTGAGCGCCATCGCTGATCCGCCTTTGCTAAAATTCCGCTACTCGTTTGACGCGAATCGAGTGAGCAAACTCCTAACGCGGGCATCCGTACAACTACGGGTCACATTCCCGTCGGAATTCGTGCAGCTGTATGCAAGCTACGTGGCATGCTGAAGCGATGTGCACATATCCGCGGAGTCGCGGCTCAAGCGCACCTGTTTGCTTGGCGTTAAATTCGCTCGGGTTATGCGTGGGGTTCGTGCCTTTGCCAGCGAACAGAGCCCCGGCCGCCGATGCTGACCCAAGCGCTCCTGGTTGACGACAGCCGCTCCGTCCTCAACTTCCTGAAACGCCACATCGAAGCCGAAGGTTTGGTCGAAGCCACCACCTTCCTCGATCCCGTGGAGGCGCTGGCCTGTGCGCGCGAGCGCGTCTTCGACCTCGTGCTGGTCGACTACGAGATGCCGCATATGGACGGCATCAGCTTCATCCGCGTCTTCCGTACTCTGCCCGGCTGTGCCGACATCCCGATCGCGATGATCACCTCGCGGCAGACCGACGACGTCAAGATGGAAGCGCTGCAGGCCGGTGCAACCGATTT
>RXJC01000139.1 GCA_003963435.1 Bradyrhizobiaceae bacterium
AAGCGCCGTGATGAATTCAAGGCGATGCTCAAGACCCAGGCCGAAGCAGGTGAAGCCGCCTGGGCGAGCGCCAAGACCGAGCTCGACAAGCAATGGGCCGGCTTCGAAGCCCAGGTCAAAACCTACTTCGAGGGCGCCGGCAAACAATTCGAGCAGCAGCAGGCGACGTTCAAGGACGTTGCAGCCGCACAGGCCAAGGCCTGGCGCGAAGCCGCGGACAAATTCCGCGAGGCCGCCGGCAAGGTCGCCGCAGCCCACACCGGCGACGTCGATGCCGCGCTCAAGCAGATGAAATCCGACGCGTCCGAGGCCGAGGCGCGCCTGCAGAAGCTGAAGCAGGCCGGCAGCGAGTCGTGGACGGTCCTGAGCGCCGCGCTCGCTGAATCCCGCAAGGCGTTCGATGAGGCGAACAAGGCCGCGTGGGACGCGCTGAAGGGCGGCAATGTGAAGAGCTGAGGTTGTGGTTCGCTAAACCCGCCGGTCGATTGCGTTCGCGCCTGCACTCTTAAAAGGCTTGATATGCCGCTGGGTATAACGGGCCGTATTCCCACGTCCCGAAATAACCCGACAGTACGGCGGCGCCTCGTTCGATCAAAAACATCGCGCGCGCAAAGTACCGGAGTTTCTGAAGCGCCAAATTGGTCAGCGGCTGACTAACCCGGGCACTCTCATCAAGCATCAGATGCGATGCCCCGCGGCTCGTAGACCCCAGTCATGTAAGGTACTTCAAAAGAGAGACAGTCTAATCCTTCGGTGCAGGAATTAGCCGCGCGTCAGCAAGAGATGACAGCGCAATCTGAATTGTACGATCTTCGAACAACCTCAACTTCCGCTCGCCTGCCTCTTTTCCTCCCGGCCAGTTGGCAAGCCGCTCACGCACGGCGCTTATCTTCGGTTCGACACCGGCCTCATTGATTAACCAATCAACTGTTGCGAGAAGCTCCATCCCAAGCGGGGATTCGAAACCATCGATTAGCTCGGAAGTCTTCTCAAGAGCCGTACGGAGTTCCTTCGCGTCAGCCGTCGTCAGATAGGCTGTAACCTTATCCTTCTTGGAGTCGTCGAAACGAATAACGTCGAAAGGCGCGGCATCACCCAGGCGCTTGTCACAGTGCAAGTAGCTTCCATCGAGTCCGTTCAGGAGATGCTTTAGGTTTTCCGAATACGGGCCGAACTTTCGGGCCGCAAACTGAAACTTCATGGGATTATCGAGGTTCAGCTTTACGGCGAACCGCTCAAGAAAGTATCCGAGCTTCTGTATTTCCAGAAGTGTGCAGTCGAACCCCAAGATCGAATAGCGGCGAACCAATTCGGCTATAAGTGCGCGCGTGGGGGTGAGTTTTTCCACACCCGTCCTCTTTGCCACGTTCTGGTATTTAGCAATTGGTTCATAGACGATCACGTCCACGTCGTTCAGTTCGCCAAGGGCAGCTTCAATCTTCGGGCGTACGTCCTTCCAGGCAAGTCCGCCATTGCCCGCCCCTAGCGGCGGCAACGCAATCGACTTAACACCCTTGTCCCTGATGACTTGCTTGAGATCTTCAAGTCCTTGAACAATCCACTCGATCTTGGACGGAAAGCGCCAGTGGGCCTTTGTAGGAAAGTTTACGATCCACTTAGGACCGAACATCTCTCCAACGCGCTCGGTCACAAACATTTTGCCGACCTTCACTTCTTCCAGTCGACAAGCCGTTTCATATGCCTCGAAATTCTTCGGAAATGCCTCTTTGAACATAAGCGCGACACCCTTGCCCATCACGCCAACGGTGTTGACCGTATTGACAAGCGCTTCAGCGTCAGAGTCCAAGAGGTTGCCTTGCGTAAAGCGGATCATCTTAAAGGAACCAGTTTCTGCGGGTGACGAGCTTCACCTTTTGGCCTTTCGAATCGCACAGGGATTCAATCTCGGTCTTTACCGCATCGTTGTAGCAAGCAATCCCTGACAGCGCGCTGAGCGGCAATTTCTTGTGCACTAGCGCCTCCGCCTGGTATTTCTCAAACTTGTCCATGTCATCCTTCTTGAAATCCCTCGCCTGCAAAACCGGCCAGATGATCCAATTCAAATTCGCCAAATCGTCCGAAAACTGCGCCAGCTTCAGGTAAGCGTGTCTGTCCGTGAACACGAACGGGATGCCAACCTCCTTAAGGTGATGAAGCGACGCGACTAGAATCACGATCTCTTCGATTGGCTTCTTCGGGATGCCGTTGTATCCGGTCTTGATGTTGTAAAGCATCGGACTGAACGGCGTGAAATAGAACGGGACGTAATCCGCCAAGGTTCCTCCCGGCCCGCACGGCACCGGGTGCGCCTTGCGCTTGGCAATCAGCTCCAGATTGCCGATCTCGACGTACTTCGAGTCCTTGGCCTCGTTATGCGATAGGCATCCGCCGTCGTCCAACACCTTTCCGACATTGCCTTTATGGCAAATCCGAAAAACGAAAGCCTTCTCGGGGGTTAATAGGTCCTTCGACATTGGAGCGACCATACGCCGATGCTACTCCGCCACGAAAGCTGTTCATCTCCCGTATTCACAGTGTCCTCACCAAAAACGGCGAGCTTGCCTGTTGAGAACAAACTACGAACAAGTTAAGATTCGGTCAATAGAGACCAGTTGAGCCGCTTCCCGGGCATCACGTTACCGCGTAAAAGCCCCCCGCTAAAGTTGCAGTCGGACCAAATGCGCTTGCCGCCGCCGATCAGGCCATTGCTGCGTGCGGTGGTGATGCCCGCGAAGCTTTAAAGGTGCCGTTGATTGCGAACGAGTTTCTATAGCGCGAGATGGAAGAGCGGGTCTCGCGCGGGTACATTCGCGGGCGTGAAGCACGGACGATTCAACACATATTCGGGATGAGACTTAGTATGGGAAACGACGTTGTGCCCCCAGACGGCGGCGGCTTTCTCGATCAACTCAATCTTCCGAAGATCGTGGCTGGTCCAGCAGGCGAGGCCATATCGCGTTTGATCGGCGGCGCAGTCGATATTCCCGCCGCTTGGCTGGCGCAGGTCGCACAAGGAGTAAAGGACCGGACAGAAGCCAAAAGCGTAGTGAGCAAAGCCGTCGCCGATGCGGCCGCCAATCTCGCAAAGAATGATCCGGAAGTAGTTCAGCGAGCCGCGCACTCCCTGTTAGCAAAAGAGCTGCGACACCAAACGAATCGCGAGGCAATCGCTAGGAAAACGATTGAGCATCTGGGCGAAGACCCATTAGAAAAGACGTCTAAGCCGGATGACGACTGGCTGAATGTATTCGAACGCTACGCCGAGGACGCCTCTTCTGAACGACTTCAAGACGTATGGGGACGCATTCTCGCCGGTGAACTGCGGCACCCAAAACGGTTCTCCTTGCGAACGCTGCGATTCATCTCTGAGCTGGACGAAACAGTCGCGAACCAATTCGAAAAGTGGTCTTCCAGAGTTACCGATTTTGATTCGATTCCGTTTCCTCCTAATCAAGGTGTCGAGTTTAGCGAGTTGCTTCACTTGCAGGATTGCGGGCTCCTTACAGGGGCAGGCGCCAACCTTCACAAGAGCTATGATCTCAAAAACAACCAAGAGGGTCAGCTCGCGCGCATTTCCTTTGTCTTTCGAAAGTTTGCGGTCCTAGTCACATTCAACGGTCCTATTCAAGTAAACATTCCCAGCTTGTTTCTTACGAATATAGGACGCGAGATATTCTCGATCACGCAGGCTTCCACCGATATCGGAACAGTCAAGGCGTTCGTTGAAAAATTCCCCAAAGGACAAGTGCAAGAAATTTCGATTTTCGATCAAGGAAAACAAACGGTCGAAATAGGCTGGACGAAGCCGAATTAGAAAAGAAAGCATGTCTCATTGGCTGATCCCTGCTCTCTCTATTTGCCATGCCCAATTGCTCAACAGCTCAAACACCCCTGACAAACTGTAAGACTGCTCGACTGCGGATCACCCGGCATTAGTTTGGTTTCTGCCCCGCACCTAGAGTATCGTCATAAGTCGGATCTTCCACATCACCACCACCGCGCCTTTCTGTTGGAGGCCTTTGCGCCGGAGCCTCGGTCGTCGCTCATCTGGTTTAGACGATCGTCATGCTTCACTCATGGTCTCCCTCCGGTGAGGGCCGCCTTGTCGCGTTAAGGCGAATGCTGTGTAACAGCCCTTATGGACAGCAATAAGTTCAGTGCTCAGATCGAGCGGTTCGAGGTTGTCGAGACTGGCCGTCGCCGCCGCTGGACCGATGATGAGAAACTCAAGATCGTTCTGGAGAGTTTGCAGACACCGCGCGCGGTCTCATCGACAGCACGACGATACGGCATCTCGCGCTCGCTCCTGTTAACTTGGCGACGATCATTTGGGACGCGGACGAGCGATATTGAACAACCTCAGCCAGCCTTTGTGCCGGCGATGGTGATGCCGGAGCAACCAGCGGCGCCGCCAGTAGCTTCAGCGGGGCCAGCGAGTGGACGCATGGAAATTGTGGTCGGCAAGGCCTGTCGCGTGATCGTGGATGCCGGCGTTGATATGACCGCGTTGTCTCGCGTGTTGGATTTGCTGGAGCGGCGATGATCCCGATCGCAGCCGGGGCGAGAATCTGGATCGCGACCGGTCACACTGACATGCGCAAAGGCATGCAGGGTCTGGCATTGCTGGTGCAGGAGGGCCTTGGGCGAGATCCTTTTGCCGGCGACGTCTTTGTGTTCCGTGGTCGCGCCGGTACGCTGATCAAGGCGCTTTGGCACGACGGGGTCGGGCTGTCGCTTTACGCCAAGCGGCTGGACCGTGGCCGCTTCATTTGGCCGGCGACGGTGGACGGCGTGGTATCGCTGACCGCAGCTCAGATGGGCTATTTGCTGGAGGCGATCGACTGGCGTAACCCTCAACACAGCTGGCGGCCGCAGAGCGCCGGATAAGGCTGCGCAATAGTCCCGTGAGATTGCAAAAAGACCGCGCCAAATCGCGGCTTTTGTGATTCCATCACGGAATGGGTGACGGTCCCGAGAAACTGCCGGAGGATATTGAAGCGCTGCAAGCGGCGTTGCTGGCGACGCGCGCCGAACTCGCCAGCGTTCGCGCCCAGCAATCCGACGACCAGGCGCTGATTGCTCACCTGAAGCTGCAGATCAAAAAGTTGAACCGTGATCGTCATGGCCCTCGCTCGGAGCGTACGGCAAGGCTGCTGGATCAGCTCGAACTGACGCTGGAGGAGCTCGAGGCTTCAGCGACCGAGGACGAACTTGCTGCCGAAATGGCCGCGGCCAAGACGACGAAGGTGGCTTCGTTCACGCGCAAGAGGCCGTCGCGCCAGCCGTTCCCGGAGCATCTGCCTCGCGAGCGGGTGCTCGTGCCGGGACCGACGTCGTGCACCTGCTGCGGCGGTTTGCGGTTGTCCAAGCTCGGCGAGGACATCACCGAGACGCTGGAGGTGATCCCGAAATCCTGGAAGGTGATCCAGCACGTCCGGGAGAAGTTCAGCTGCCGGGACTGCGAGAGGATCAGCCAGGCCCCGGCGCCGTTCCACGTCATCCCCCGCGGTTGGGCCGGCCCGAGCTTTTTGGCGATGGTGCTGTTCGAGAAGTTCGGCCAGCACCAGCCCCTGAACCGGCAGGCCGAACGCTATGCCAGGGAAGGCGTGCCGATCAACCTGTCGACCCTGGCCGACCAGGTCGGCGGCTGTACGATCGCGTTGACGCCCTTGTTCCGGCGCCTCGAGGCCCATGTGCTGAGCGCCGAGCGATTGCACGGCGACGACACCACGGTTCCGGTCCTGGCCAAAGCCAAGACCGTCACCAGCCGAATCTGGGTCTATGTGCGCGACGACAAGCCGTTTGGCGGGCCAGAGCCGCCGGGGGCAGTGTTTTATTACTCACGCGATCGCGCCGGCGAGCATCCCCAGGCCCATCTGGCCGGCTACAGCGGCATCGTCCAGGCCGATGCCTATGGTGGCTACGGCAAGCTTTACGACCCGGGCCGCAACGCAGGTCCGATCCTGGAAGCCGCGTGCTGGGTCCATGCCAGACGGCCGTTCTTCGTGATGGCTGATCTGGCGGAGAATGCGCGCCGCAAGGTGCAGGGCAAAAAGCCAGCAGTGATCTCGCCGCTGGCGCTGGAAGCAGTCCGCCGGATCGATGCTTTGTTCGAGATCGAGCGAGGCATCAACGGCGAGACGCCCGAGCGGCGTCGGGCCGTCCGCCAGGAGCTGAGCGCCCCGCTGGTCGCCAATCTGGAAGCCTGGATGCGCGAGCAACGGGCCAAGCTCTCACGGCGCAACGATGTCGCCAAGGCGATGGACTACATGCTCAAGCGCTGGAGCGCGTTCACCCGCTTCCTCGACGATGGCCGCATCTGCCTGTCGAACAACGCCGCCGAACGAGCCCTGCGCGGCATCGCCCTGGGGCGCAAGTCGTGGCTGTTCTGCGGCTCCGATCGCGGTGGCGACCGTGCCGCGATGATGTACAGCCTGATCGTCACGGCCAAAATGAACGACGTGGATCCACAAGCCTGGCTCGCCGACGTCCTGGCGCGCATCGCGGCACATCCAGCCCAAAGGCTCGACGAACTGCTGCCGTGGAATTGGCGCGACCGAAATAAGCACGTCAATCAAGCCGCCTGAGTGACCGCTACGCGGTCCTCACCGGATGCTTACCACTCATGTGGGTGCAATCGACTTTCTGCATTTCCCCTGCCCTTGGCTTCGCGTCGCTACCCTTTGCGAGCGGTCCCTGACTGAGGCCCGTCAAGCCGGGATTGATGGCCAGCGACGCTCCAGCAGCGCCGCCGGCTTCATAGGCCGTCATCGACACCATCCGGCCCGTGCTGCGCTGGGTCCGGAGCTTGAGGTCGAGCTTGTCGAATTCTGTGTCGACCACCGAGGTCTTGAGGACGACCAGCCCGCGGCCGGTGCTTTCGTTGACCTGATCGCGACCGGCCTTGATCGCCACCAGCCTGTCCGCGATCGACGCCACCATCCCGAGCGCGAAGGAGGCATTGGCCAGATGCCGCTCCTGGTGCCGGAACCTGCTGTAGTCGACCGAGGTCTTGAAGCGCCCAAGTTCGGCGCGCACGGCGCCGTCGATCAATTCGGCCAGATAATGCGCGACCTCGACATCCGCGCCGAGACCGAAGAATACATAGCTGTTCTCGCCGGCCGGGTTCTTCTCGCGCCAGACCCGGCAATCGCAGAAATGAGCGATCGCGCCGATGCAGTCGTCCAGGGGAATTCGCTTCTTGCGATGGGTCTCAAAAACCCTCCGTTCGCACGGCGAGGCGCGCAGCTCGACGTCCGAGAGCGACAGATCGTGCCGATCCAGCAGCTCGGCGACCTTGGCGGCGGCTGATAGCGCCTCGTCCTCCGTACAGCCATTGGCGATCGTCTTGGCGCGCAACGCCTGAATGCGGAGCTTCAGCTTGTCGAGGGAGGTGGGATTGGAGGTCTGGTTCACGGATTACCTGTCTGGGAGGCATGGCCAATGGATCGCGGTCGGATAGACTGGCAGAAGGGCACCACATCTCCTCCTTGCCTTCACGATCGGGATATCGGATGGCGATTGGTAGAAGGCTGCCATCACAGAAGGACATGGAATGTCGAATAGACGGTGGATGATCATCCTGCTTGTTACCGTGATCGCTGTTTTCTCGATCGTAGCGGGCGCTCGGTACTATCTAAGCAGGTGCCATGGCATGGACGCGTGCGCAGCCGCTGAAGCCGAAAGCCATGAGCGCGATAAGCCAGCCGAGCCGCAATAGTTTTCTGGTCCAAGGACACAATAATCCAGTCGAGAATCAGCATAGACGCATCTTGCGCTCGCGCTCCGCTGTCGGACACCTTCGCGGGGTAACGAGCCGAGCCTTTCATGCCGTGGATCCGGCGTACATGTGCTCCAAATCCACCACCTCCGTCCGAACCTAAACTTGCGATCCAGGCTCATGCGCGCAGCTCGCCCATGAAGTTCGACATGATCGAACCAATGGCAGCAAGTCACCGAATTGGATAGCCCGAAGGACCGTCAGCCGGGAGCCATAGATGACGACAGTTTGGCTGTAATATCAGCTACATGAGAGGAGAACTGGCGGAAGGGGTGGGATTCGAACCCACGGTACCCTTGCGGGCACGCCGGTTTTCAAGACCGGTGCCTTAAACCACTCGGCCACCCTTCCAAGCCCGGAATGGCTGTCGCTTAACGCAGTCGACCGCGTAAGGCAACGCGAAGTTGGGCGGCTGTTCCGCGAGGCTCGATGGGGCCCCTGCTCCGGCCATCGTTTGGGACGCCTTGGCGGGCCTGCCTTACATCTCGTTCGCGGCCGGCTGCGGAGCCCCCCTCCGTTGACCAGGATCAAGGGCTTTCCGCCACCCGCCCCTAGCGTTGGTTGACGCTATGGACGGAGGATCAAATGAGACTGAAGCGACTCCTGGTAGCCGTTGCGCTTCTGGTTGGATTTGCGACACCTGCACTGGCGCAGCGGTTTCCGCCGCCGGTGCTGCAATACACCGGGCAACTGGTCTTCGGCCCGACGCTCATCGTCGGGCTGACGGTGGTCAACTGGAGCGATTACTCGCCTGCGCTCTTCGCAGCATCGCCGAACCTGCCGCCGTGCGGGCTCACTCCCTCGGCGTCGCGGACCTGG
>RXJC01000537.1 GCA_003963435.1 Bradyrhizobiaceae bacterium
GGCCGCGCGCCGCGCCGGCCGCAGCCTCAAGCGCGATCTCGGCGAGATCGAGCATCTGCAGGTCTCGCTGAAGGGGCCGGCGAATTTCGTCTCGCTCGCCGACAAGCGCGCCGAGGAGATCGTCTACCAGGACCTCACCAAGGCGCGGCCCGGCTACGGCTTCATCGGCGAGGAGGGTGGCACCCGCGAGGGCAGCGACAAGAGCCACACCTGGATCGTCGATCCGCTCGACGGCACCACCAACTTCCTGCACGGCATCCCGCAATTCGCGATCTCGATCGGCCTCGCTCGCGAGGGCACGATCATCGCCGGCGTGATCTACAACCCCGCCAATGACGAGCTCTACATCGCCGAGCGCGGCAAGGGCGCCTTCCTCAACGACCAGCGCCTACGGGTGGCCGGCCGCCGCCAGCTCAACGAATGCGTGGTGGCCTGCGGCCTGCCCCATATCGGCCGCGGCGATCACGAGGAATTCCGCCGCGAGATGACCGCGATCCAGGACCGCGTCGCAGGCCTGCGCCGCTTCGGCGCCGCCTCCCTCGACCTCGCCTTCGTCGCCGCCGGCCGCCTCGACGGCTATTGGGAGCGCAACCTGCAATCCTGGGACATCGCCGCGGGGATGCTGATGGTGCGCGAAGCGGGCGGAACGGTGAGCGACATCAACACGCCCGGCGACGCGCTGGTGACCGGGGACGTGGTGTGCGGAAATGAGTACGTGCACGGGGAGCTGGTGAGGATTTTGCGGAGGTAGGGGCTCAATCCTCTCGATCCGCACTTATTTCTTCAAGAGCTGTTCAACCACACGCTCGATAGCCTCCTGAGACAACCCGTCGCTCAAGGTGACCAAAAGGGTAGTTTCGGCCATTTCCTTCGACAAGTGGCTCATGCGCTCGACAGAGCTCCAGATGGTCACGCCCATTGCTGCGGCGATCCCGGACAGTACCAGCGGCTCTCTAATGTAGATGGCAGCGATCAACACCTCTAGAACGAAAACAACGAGGATCATCGCGACCGTTACCCAATATATCCGGCGTAGGTTTGCGAGCAACCCTTGCAGCTCCTGCTGCAGCTTCTGTGCTTCGAAGCTCGGCCCCAACGCCAGCGGGTTGGGAGTGTACTTCGCCAATAATTCTCTGACTTTGGGAGACATGACTACGATCCGATATGAGTTGCTTTAAAAAGCTCCTCGACGAGTTTTGAAGCTGCTTGAAACATCTCCACGTATCGCGACGTGTAATTGAAGTTGCCCGTCCCGATGTCGATAACGAGCCTTCGCAGGATAGCCAATGCTATCACAGGGTCGACGGCCCTGCTCCGCGCGAGAATTCCCCGATCGCCCCTGCCGCTCTTGATCAGATGACCGAAGAGCGCGGACTGGCACATGGTGAGATCGACAAGCCCACTCCAGGCGGGTCGAATTTGTCGGACGAGTGCGGCCGGATCCTGCAGACCATCCCTCATCTCTACTTGGTTGCCTCGAACGATTAACGGCTCGGCGCAACGATCGAGCGTTTCACGTCCCCAAGTTTCCAACCAGATATCTCCTACAACGAGCTGTCTATCTTCTCCAAGCGGCAGCAGGCCTGGCACCTCCGAATGAATCTGTATGATTGCCTCGTTCAACAGGCTCGCGAAATATTCGCGGCGCTGGCCGGGATCGGCCATCGGCATCACCCTCTCCAAAGCCGCACTGCATCGCGGCAACAACCAATCAACTGTTTCCGCGCGCAGCCGATCCCTCGCGGAGCGCGTAATCGCAGCAACAATGGCATTGGGCTCGTTGAGAATGTCCCTTGGGAGCAACCTCGCCCCCTTCCAATGCGCCAGCAAGATGATGACATTCCTGTCCTCGAATGCCCGCACAAAGTCCGCGCTGGTTGCGGACGGGATGGTCGCGATCCCAGCCATTTTGGCCGCATCGAGCAAAGCCTTCAAAGACGTAGCTAACGCGGCTCCATGTACATTCCACGCATCTTCAGGTACGCGATACCCCGATACACTCCGCGCAAAATCGTGGAGTGGCCAAGATTCGAAATCGCTGATGAAGTTCGCTCGATCAAGCGGAAGGCAGTTCAGCAAGACACAACTTCGCGGATCTGTCGGATCCGACGCACTCCATTCTTTTTGATCGGGGGACGCGCGCATCGTGAGACTACCCCCTGTCCGCGCCCTCGACTTTGGCTATTAGTATGTCATTGGATCCATCATAGAAATGGAACCGAATAGCTTCTGGCTTCGACTTCGCAAGGACAAGAATGTCCGCCTTCAGCTCTGCTATACCGTCAACTGCACTTAGTGACGTTTTGGCATTCTCGGCCGCGCTCTTCTTAATTGCATTCTGCAGATCATCTCGCTCGGCTTGACTGAGGACCTTCTTGAAGAATGCGGTGATCCGCGCCGTAATCGAACTGGCGGGCCTTGCGGAAACCGGAATCGTAACGTTCCAGCTCTCACTAGCCATCCCGCGAAATTCCGCGGCGTCGGCCGCGACAGTCGCAGCTTTTTCGATCGTGGCTCTGGACCAATCCAGGGGCTCCCGAAGGCTCGCTCTGGCGGCATCCGTCTTACCTGTCAGCTCCAGAACAGTCATCCGCTCGGAAGCTTCGGCCCGCGTCCTTCGCACGTAGCGATCAGCGCCACCCTTCCTGAACCACCAGGCGGACCACGGCCCTCTATCTGGCGAATAGAATTCCGAGCCGCCCCCGAACCTCGTACCTCGACCGCCGCCGCCTGAGGCTAGGGTCTTGGCAAGGCCGTCCACCTCCTCCTTCGACAGATTCGTGGTCCTCACGACTAGACTACGCGCCGCCGCGTTGGAATTCGCGACCTGTTCGGCCATCGCCTTGAATACGACGGGAAACTCTGCAGAACTGAGAACCCTGACGCTGCGCGGCGGATCTGGAATCAGACGATGAAATATGTAGGA
This sequence comes from Bradyrhizobiaceae bacterium, assembly GCA_003963435.1. Taxonomy (GTDB): domain Bacteria; phylum Pseudomonadota; class Alphaproteobacteria; order Rhizobiales; family Xanthobacteraceae; genus Bradyrhizobium. The sequence continues at coordinate 2,927 of RXJC01000537.1, forward strand.
CGCTCCGTCCTTCTCGATCTCGACCTGATACTGTCCTTCTGCACGCTGCACCGCACGAAGCGTTGAATTGTTGTCGACGGAGAGCTTCCAGCCTGACAGACCGAGAGGAAGGTCGCCTTGAAGAGCGTCGGAGGCTCCTCGCTCTGTTCGCGCGACGTCAGCGCTGGCGAATTCGAGGGCTGCTGCTACGTTCCGAGTAGGACCGGCATCTTTTACTGACGCGTTCAGGACCGTGGACAACTCCCGCTCGGAAGCGGCGCTATTTCGCTCAAACGCGCGCGCGATTCGTTGAGCACCCGACACATCGCCCGGGTTCATGTGGAGCTCTACGTCCTTACCGATATTGGCTCGGACCACCGTTCCCTTCGGTACGGCTGCATCGATCACAATCGCTGTCGAATGGCTGTAAAGATTATGCCCGCCAGTGCTGAGTAGCTCCCGACTATTCGCCGAAAGAACGATCGTTGGTGTCTTGATAAACGGCTGCGGCGTATTCAGTGCTAGCGTTTGATATTGCTTTCGCGCTTGCTCGACGTCTCCAGTCCACCACATGGCTTCCTGAAGCTGGACGAAAAATTCGGCATCCCCTTCCAGTCTCATCCGAAGGAGAACAATCAGAGCGAGATCGCGGTCCGGCCCGGAAGTAACGCGGACCTTGCGGATGATGTCCTGGTCAGTATCGCCGGGCCTCGCAAGGCGTTGAAGCAATGCGAAGCCGGGATCGAGAGTTGCAGACCTGTCGTTCAGGGTTCTGGAGAGTAATTCGAACGCCTCGCCCGAAAAGACTGCCGCGAGCCGCGCCAGTTTGGACCTGACTTGCGCCACCTTCAAATTGGTCTCTTGAGTGATGCGCACCCGCTCAGCAAGCAATTTTTGCCTTAGCTCTGTCAATTTTGGCGAAGTCTTCAGACGCTGTTCGATGTCGGGCGGAAGTTCCTTCAGAGATAGGATCAGCGCGAAGTCCGTAGGCACTCCAGCGTCGGCTGCCTCAAGTAGCACCATTCGATCGACCTTCGCGGAGTCTATTGCTGCCGAACCGTCCGCAATCGCCCCAATCGCAACTCTCGTCCTCTGCACGCGGTCGGAGAGCAAAGACGGTGGGGAGTAGCTTATTTGCTCGTCTCGGGCGACCTGAACCGGAAAAATTCTGAAAATTTGATAGAGGGCCGTCAGTTCGACAACGGCTGCGAGGTTAGGGTCTCGAAGTCCTCTAAAGTACGCATAAGCAATATCTTCCGCCTCTCTCGCGCGCTTCGTCCGTTCGGGATTTCTAGAAGCACCCTCTGGAAAATAGGAAACCGGAAGCGCTCCAGTATTCAATAGGGCAAAGACGCGGACATCCCCGAACTTTACAACTGAGCCTACCCCCGTCGTATTCCAGTTGTATGTCAAACCCTCCGTGTTGACGTAGCTAGCCGCACCCTTTTCGAAGGGAAAGGACTTTGGTTTGGGATATCGGAAGCGTTCATATTCGATGTTACCAGCCTCAGACCATGACTTGAGCATCTGATCAGTGATGTTAAGTAGACTGCCGAACTCGGTGTTGAGCAGGTCATCGCTTAGGAAGATCGGAGCCCAATCTAACCCAGCATCTTCTCCGCTGAGCAACTTGCCAGCCAAAGGCGCGGTGCGCTCGTAGCTTTGGCCCAGTTCCTTTTGCTTGGTCGCAGCCAGCCGCAGTATCACTTCGGTCCTTAACGGTGGCATGGCAATGAGGCTTGTCGTCCGCTCTCTGCCAACAATGGCCACGCGATTACAGCCTGTTTTGCCGATAGCGCCCAAGATCGCGTCAGTGTCTATCGCGAAGTGACGTAAGGTGAAGAGAAACGGATCAATCGGCGTATCCGTCGGGAGCAGCAACACCACCAGACCAGTGGTGTCAGAGAAGTACGTGTCGGGTTTTCCGTTGCAGAGCAACTTTTCGAGTTGAGACCGCTCGCCACCGGTAAGTGACGTTAGGCGAACTTGGCCGCCCAGTAACCAGTCCCGCAGTTCGATGGCTCGGGGCATAAGATTTGGCGGAGCTAGCGGGTCCGCAGGCATCGCGACCGGGAGCCGGATCGCGCTAGTCTTGTAAGTAGTCCCGAATAGATCTCGGTTGATGCGGTCCAGTCGAAACTTAATCGTGTCTTCGTCGCCAGGGCGACTCTCAAAGCGGATGAGGACATCTCGCACCCACCCATCCACGCCGACGGGATGCTCCTTCACGTAGGTCCTTCGTAGCGAAGAACCAAAATAGTCGCGAAGCGCCTCTGAAAGATCGCTGCCACCAAACCATGGCGGAGGCTCCGATATAAGCATTACCCGCTCGTTTCGGTTATCCCTAGCGCTGAGTGCCGTCACTTGCAGGTGATTGGGAAATGCGTCACGAAATTGACGCCAAAGCGCGTCCACCGCATCATCCGTCATTGATGACGCCGGCGTGCCCAAAATACAGAAAACGCCTAAGAAGATCGTGAGCGCTCGGAGCGATCGGAAAAAACTACGTAAGGCTGCCACAATACAACCTCGCAAAATAGGAAAAAACTGACAACAAGCTCTCGAAAAAGAATATTGGAAGCGTACGCCTAACGGCCACTCAAACCACAATATGACGCCCATTTCAGAAAAAAACAATCAAAAGTTGATAATTAGAATGAGCGAGCGTCGCCGCCGGCCGCCTCGACGGCTACTGGGAACGCAATCCTGGGACATCGCCACGGGGATGCTGATGGTGCGCGAAGCCGGCGGCACGGTGAGCGACGTCAACACGCCCGGCGACGCGCTGGTGACCGGGGACGTGGTGTGCGGGAATGAGTACGTGCACGGGGAGCTGGTGAGGATTTTGCGGAAGCCGGCGTAGTCATACGACGCCTCAATCTGCAGCGGTCAGGATTCGTCGTCTTCCGATTCATCCTCGTCGCGATATTCGCCGCCGAGAGTCAGGCCCTCGATCGCGGTGGCGCCTTTGGACTTGATCACGCGGCGAAGCGGGACCGAACTCTCGCTTCGCAAGGCCTCCATCAGCTGTTCCGAATGGGTGACGATCCAGATGTCGGCGCGGCTC
>RXJC01000259.1 GCA_003963435.1 Bradyrhizobiaceae bacterium
GGCTGTGCAGCGAGTTCGTTCCGAACGTCGATGCCATCACCGCCTGCATGATCAAGAAAAAGGCGCAGCTCTCGCCGCAATGCGCGGTGTTCTTCCGCCACGGACCCGAGCGGGTCGAGCAGCGCGCCGGCAAGCCGACCAACATCGCGCCCAAGACGGCGAAGAAGAGCGCCAAGCCGGCGACCAAGAAGAAAAAGACCAGCGACGGCTGAGTGCGGGGCCGCGTCCCTCTTTGGACGCTTCGTAAGGTGACGGACTCCTTTTGTTCGCGCGCGCTGGCGCGAGGCTTGCGGCGATGGCCGGCAGGCACGACGGAAAAGAGTCGGATGCCGCTTTGCGCGGCGAGGTTGCATTCCGCCTTGTCCCGGGCGAATGCTCAAAAAACGCACACAAAGCACGCGCGCACGGCGTTTCATGGCAGTTCGTGCCGTGCCTCGCACATCGCAGTGTGACTCAAAAGCCAGCACGGCTTGTTATTTCGTGACCGTATCGCAACTCCCGATAAATTTATCTTTCACGAATCAGCGCGGTGATTCATTTTCGCGGCCTGGGGTCAATCTGGAGGCCGAAGGTATGAACGTTATTGTTTTCGCTTCGCGTAAAGGCGGCTCGGGCAAGAGTACCCTCGCCGCACATCTTGCCGCACAGATCAAGGCGAGCAAGCAGGTCATGCTCGTCGACGCGGACCCGCAGGGCTCGCTGACGCTGTGGCACAAGCTGCGCGGCACCAACGAGCCGCCGATCAAGGCGGCCGTGAACTCGGTCAGCGGCATCGTCTCTGCCGCCAAGCGCGACGGCTATGAATGGGTGTTGATCGACACGCCGCCGAACCTCTCGGCCGTCGTCGACGACGCGATCCGGAACGCGACGATGGTGATCATTCCGGCGCGTCCCGGCGTGTTCGACGTCAACGCGGTGCAGGAAACCATCCAGATGTGCCGCGCGGCGCGCAAGCCCTACGCGGTCGTGCTCAACGGTGCGCCGGCGCGCCGTGACGATGCCGAAAGCCCGATCGTCACCATCGCCCGCGAAGCCCTGGCGAAATTCCGTGCGCCGGTGTGGGGCGGCCAGATCACCAACCGTTCGGACTTGCTGATGGCGCTGAGCCACGGCGAAGGCGCGCGGGAATACCAGGCCGAGAGCCGTGCGGCCCAGGAAATCGCAAGGCTGTGGGCGGCGATCGAGCGTTCAGTGAAGGCCATTCGCGGCACGGCGTCGGCATCCGGCGCAATGCACAAGCAGGCAGCGTAATTCTTTAAATCATTCCCCGGACGAAAAACGCGCGGGAATGTCCGCGCGTTTTGCGTTTTTGGGCTGCGCCTGTCATGCCGGAGCGCCCGAAGGGCGAATCCGGAATCTCGAGATTCCGGGCCTGGCGCTATCGCGCCATCCCGGAATGACCACATCAAGCGGCTAAGCCACCATCAGCATGTAGAACACGATGACCGGCGACAGCGTGAGGATCACCGACCAGATGCCGACGGCCCAGAGAATGTCCTCGGTGGTGAAGCTCTGCTCGTTGGACAGCGTCTCGTGTCCGGCGACGTAATACGGCGCCATTTCATTATGACTATTCACAAATGCCCCCGCGATTTCTTCGCTTATGGGCGTGAACCATACGCGGGATGTTTTAAGATTCCGGCTTGCAGGCCCGCTTGCATTTTGAACGCATTTGCGACGGTCGTTTAACCATCCGCGCCGGTTGCCGCCTTCAGGCGAGCCAGATCCGAAACAGCAGCACCGGCATCAGGCCGAGCATCACCGCCCAGAACCCGAACGACGAAACGACGAGAATTCCCTGCAGTAGATCGGCCGACACGAATTGCCGCGCGGCCGTCGGCCGGGTGCGATACCCCATGGTCATTCCCCCTTGTGAGAGCCTTTGGAGAGTAACGATAAGCACCGGAGCGTAAACGAGGCGTGGATGCGCAATGCGGCAGGCGCGAAGGCCGTTGGGGTGATTTTAACCAAGGGGCACGCGCTCACCCTCCCCTGGAGGGGGAGCGCGAAAAGGCTACGCCGCGACCTGCATCCGTCGCTCGATCTCGCGGTCGATCGCGGCGGCGAGCTCGCTGCTCACTTCCACCATCGGCAGACGCACCTCGGGGCTGTCGATCAGGCCGCATCGCCACAGCCAGTACTTTGCCGGGGCCGGGCTCGGCTCGGTGAACAGCAGGCGCGTCAGATCGGCGACCTCGTGCCAGCGCGCCTGCGCCGCGTCGTGGTTTCCGCGCTTCATCTCGGCATAGACGGCCGCGAACGCCGCGGTCTCGACATGGGCCGAGAGCACGATACCGCCGTCGGCGCCGTCGCTGAGCGCCTCGAGATAATTGGCGTCCTCGCCGGTGAGCACGCGAAAATCCTTCGGGCGGTCGCGCAGCAGCGCGATCGATTGCTCGCGGCTCGCGCCACAATCCTTCAAGCCCACGATGTTCTTGTGCTCGGCGAGCCGCAGCATGGTCTGGTTGGTGATGTTCACCGAGGTGCGATAGGGAATGTTGTAGAGCGCGAGCGGCCACGCCGCGTGATCGGCCAGCGTCTCGAAATGTGCCAGCAGCCCGCGCTGCGAGGGCCGCACGTAATAGGGGCTCGCGATCAGATAACCGTCGATCGGCCAGTCCGCGGTCTCGTCGAGACGCTCCTTTAGCCGCGAGGTGTCCGCACCGGAGAGCCCGAGGCAGACCGGAACGTTGCGGCGGCCAGTCGCCATCTCGTCGCGCACGATGGCGACGAGACGTTCGAGCTCGGCCTCGCGCAGCGTCATGCCTTCACCGGAAGTCGCACCCAGGATAAAGCCGTCGATGCCTTGCGCGCCGTAGTGCCGCGTCAGCCGCCGCAGCGAGCGCTCGTCGAGCGCGCCGCCCTGAAATGGCGTCACCAGCGGCAGCCACAGCCCGTGCAAGTGTTCCTGTAGATCGGTCATGTTTCCATCTCCTTCTCGGGAAAAAGCCTGAGACGGAGGGCACATGAAAAAACCCCGTCCAGGCGGCGGGGTTTTCGAAGATTTGCTGCGATGACGAAGCTTAGCTAGTGCGCGCAAAAACCCGAGGCCCCGGCGTGGGGGCCTTTTTTCGAGGCGATGGCCTCCAACGAGATTGCGCACGACTTCGTGATCATTCGTAAATGATGCGGGGTATGCGTGGAACTGTCAATACACGCGGAGGGTGAAGGACGATCTGAACGAAAAAAAGCCGGACCCGAAGGGCCCGGCTTAGGTATTGGCCACGTGAGGCCGACACAATCACCTTCCAAGAGGGATTACTGAACTCCCGCGCCACTGGAGGAGGGGGACAAATGCGCAACGCGAAGGCTCAGCGTGCAAACAGTATGGGCTTGACGAGCGGCCTGCAGCAACAGCCGAGGCCGCATGTCAGTCATGCGGAAATCAGGACGGCCAGCGCTGCGCCTTGCTGACCACGAAGTCGCGGAACACCTGCACGCGCGCAACCGTCTTCAACTCCTCGGGATAGACGAAGTAGGTGTCGAGCTGGATCGAATCCGATTCACCGAACAGCTGCACGAGCTTGCTCTGCTCCTCGACGAGGTAGTCGGGCAGGGCGGCGATGCCGAGGCCCTGCTGACAGGCGCGCACGAGGCCGAGGATGTTGTTGACCCTGAAATAGGCTTCGCGCGGACCCGAGCCGTTGCGCCCGGCTTCGACCAGCCAGTTGCGGTTCTGCAGATGCGGCGCGAAGTTGCCGTCGGCGAGCGTGATGATGCGGTGGGAGTCGAGCTCTTCCAGCGTGCGCGGCGTGCCGAAGCGCTTGATGTATTCCGGCGAGCAATAGGCGTGAAAACCCATCGCGAACAGCTTGCGCTGGATCAGGTCCGGCTGCGTCGGCTTGCGGGTGCGGATCGCAACGTCGGCCTCGCGCATGGAGAGGTCGAGCTCCTCGTCGGTGACGATCAGCGAGATGCGGATCTCCGGATAGAGCGCGGTGAACTCGCCGAGCCGCGGGATCAGCCAGTTGATGCCGACGCCGGGCGTGGTGGTGATCTTGAGGTCGCCGCTCGGCCGCTCGCGGCTGTCGGTGAGTTTGGCGCGCGCCGCCTGGAGCTGCATGAACACGTCATGCGCGGTGCGGAACAACAGGTCGCCCTGCTCGGTGAGGATCAGGCCGCGGGCGTGGCGGTGGAACAGCGAGACCGACAGCTCCTGCTCCAGCGCCGAGACCTGGCGCGACACCGCCGATTGCGACAGGCCGAGCTGCTCGCCCGCATGCGTGAAGCTGCCTGCTTCCGCCGCTGCGTGAAACACCTTCAGCTTATCCCAGTCCATATCCGTAAATCCGTCGCGTGTTCGAGGCATGATTGTTATTCCGCTGCCGCGCGCTCGCTGGCGCGCAGGGCCAAGAAACGTTCGGCCTCGAGCGCTGCCATGCAGCCGAGGCCTGCGGCCGTCACGGCCTGGCGATAGGTCTCGTCGGCGACGTCGCCGGCGGCGAACAGGCCGGGCACCGAGGTGGCGGTCGAGTTGGGGGCGGTCTCGACATAGCCCGACGGTTTCAGCTTGATCTGGTCTTTCACGAGCTCGGTCGCCGGCGCGTGGCCGATGGCGATGAAGACGCCGTCGGTCTTCACGTCCGTCAGCGCGCCGGTCTTGACGTTCTTCAGGCGCACATGGGTGACCTTGTTCGGGTTTTCGGTGCCGCAGATCTCGTCGACGGCCGAGTCCCAGATCACCCTGATCTTCGGGTGCTTGAACAGACGCTCCTGCAGGATCCGCTCGGCGCGGAAGTGGTCGCGGCGATGCACGATGGTGACCTGCGAGGCATGGTTGGTGAGGTACAGCGCTTCCTCGACCGCGGTATTGCCGCCGCCGACCACCACGACCTCCTTGTTGCGGTAGAAGAAGCCGTCGCAGGTGGCGCAGGCCGACACGCCGCCGCCCTGGAATTTGACCTCGGATGGCAGCCCGAGCCAGCGGGCCTGCGCGCCGGTGGCGAGGATTACGGCGTCGGCGAGATAGACGTCGCCGGAGTCACAGGTGAGGCGGAACGGCCGCTGCGCCGTCTCCAGCTTGGTGACCAGGTCGGTGACGATCTTGGTGCCGACATGGACCGCCTGCTTCTCCATCTGTTCCATCAGCCAGGGGCCCTGGATCACGTCGGCGAAGCCCGGATAGTTCTCCACGTCGGTGGTGATGGTGAGCTGGCCGCCTGCCTGCATGCCCTGGATCAGGATCGGCTCCAGCATGGCTCGCGCGGCATAGATCGCCGCGGTGTACCCGGCGGGGCCGGAGCCGATAATGACGACCTTTGCATGAACAGGAGCGGACATTTCGATGGACGCCTTTCACGGGGGATTTGCAGCGCGGGCGCAGACCATGCCGGGAGGCGTCGCGGAGGCGCTGAAATATCAGAGCTAATCTAAGCCTTCTGGTGAGCTATGCAAGAATTGCATTCCCTGTCGGCGGATTTTTCCAACAGGGAACAAAAGTCGATTGCGCTGCACGCGCAATAAAATTGCGCTAAGGCCGAGGACTGGGCTATGAGGATTGCGACAAACCCATCCAATGCCGCCGCAAAGGCCAGGAGCTCCAATCACGTGTCGCGGAACCTAGACGAGATCGACCTGAAAATTCTCACCGAAATTCAGGCCGACGGTCGAATCACGAATGTCGAGCTGGCCAAGCGCGTCGGTATCTCGCCGCCGCCCTGCCTGCGCCGTGTCCGTGCGCTGGAGGAGGAGGGCTACATCCACGGCTACCGCGGCCTGCTGGACGCCCGCAAGCTCGGTTTCGACGTCACCGTATTTGCCGCCGTGCACCTGTCGAGCCAGGCCGAGGCGGACCTACGCGCCTTCGAGGAGTTCGTCCGCGCCGAGCCCCTGGTGCGTGAATGCTGGATGCTGTCGGGCGAGGTCGATTTCATCCTCAAATGCGTCGCCCCCGACATGGCGACCTTCCAGGATTTCGTCACCCATCTGACGGCGGCGCCTCACGTCCGCAACGTGCGGACGTCAT
>RXJC01000009.1 GCA_003963435.1 Bradyrhizobiaceae bacterium
CTGACCGCGAGGTCGAGGCCTGGTGGTCCAAGTCTCGGGAGGAGCCCCTGGCGCGCAAAATGCAGCGTCGCCCCGTCAATCAAGATCAAATCTTAAGATCGGGGATAATAGGGTCGACACAATTTTTGAGCGGGGCCAGGGCCCCGCTCTTTTTTTGTCCGCAAGTTTGGCTGGCAAGGGGCTGAAGCGCCGATGAATGCTTCGTCCAATCCGATCGAAATCAGCTTCGAGCTCGCGGCCTCGCGCTGCGCGGATCTCACGCCCCTCGTCTACCGGCGCCTGTTCGAAGAACATCCCGATACGCAGGCGATGTTCCGGTCGGACGGCGGTGACCTCGTGATGGGGTCGATGCTGGCGCTGACGATCGAGGCCATTCTCGATTTCGCCGGCGAGCGCCATGGACATTTCCGGCTGATCGCCTGCGAGGTCGCCTCGCATGATGGTTACGGCACCCCACGAGAGCTGTTCATCGCATTCTTCGCCGTGATCAGGGACGCCTTGCGCGATCTGCTCGGCGATGAATGGTCGGCCGAGATCGCGCAAGCCTGGGAGCGGCTGCTCGTTGAGCTCGACGCATTCACCGCCGCGACAGGCTGACGCTTTGCGCTGCACCAACGCGCTTGCTGCAATCGCAGCGAGTGATTGCAGATTGAGTGGCGCCAACTCTTGTGAGACACTTTCGGACATCGGTTGCGCAATCAATGACGCGCCGACGACAAAATATATGGGAGCGAGCGATGTCCGGGACGAAAGATTTCTCGACGACGAGGCGCGATCTTCTTCAGGCGGCAGCGACCGCCGGCGCCGGAGCTGCCCTCCTCGGCAGCATGGGCATAAATCCAGCATTGGCAGCCGCAGTCGGACGCAGCGAGAAGCCGCTGAAGGCGGCGTTCTCGAATGCGGGCCTGCAGGCGACCTGGTGCGCGCAGGGCAAGCAGGCGGCGGAGTTCTGGGGCAAGCTCTTCAATGTCGAGGTGACCTGGTTCGACGGCCAGCTCGACGCCGTGAAGCAGCGCGCGGCGATCGACAACATGGCCTCGCAGAAATGGGACTTCGTCGCGATCCAGGCTTTCGGCATCGGCACCCTCACCCAGCCGGTGCAGAAGATGATCGACGCCGGCACGCCCGTGATCGACATGGACACGTTGATTGCGCCGCTCGACCAGATCAACGTCCACTCCTTCCTCGCCCCCGACAACGAGTTCATGGGGGCTTCGGTGACGCAGGCGCTGTGCAACGCGATGGGCGGCAAGGGCAAGATCATCATGACGCAGGGCGCGCTCGGCCATACCGGCGCGCAAGGCCGGGCCAAGGGCTTCAACTCGGTCGTCAAGCAATTCCCCGGCATCGAGGTGCTCGACACCCAGCCCGCCGACTGGGACGTCTCCAAGACGGCGCGGCTGTGGGAAACCTATCTGACCAAGTACCCGCAGATCGACGCGGCATTCTTCCACAATGATGACATGGCGCTTGCCGCGGCCAACATCATGAAGGCGCGCGGCCGCACCAACATCCTGATCGGCGGTGTCGATGCCATGCCGCCGGCGATCCAGGCGGTGAGCGAAGGGCGCATGTTCGCGACCGTCCGCAATCCCTCCTGCCGCATCCATGGCGGCGCCATCATCGCGGGCGTCTCGGCCGTGGTCGGCGGCGAGAAGAGCGGACAGGGCATTCCCAAAAACGTCGTCACCGACGGCCCGGTCGTGACCAAGGCCAATGCCGCGGGGATGCAGTGGATGGAAGACCACTTCCTGATCTGAACTTTCATGCCCGAGGTGCGTTCGCCCATTCTTGAACTGCAGGGCATCACGAAGAGCTTCGGCGGCGTCGAAGCGCTTCGTGGTGTCGACTTCGCGCTCCATCCCGGCGAGATCCACGGTCTCGTCGGCGAGAACGGCGCCGGAAAAAGTACGCTGATGAAGATCATCGCCGGCGTGCACAGCGAATTCTCCGGCCGTTTCCTGATCGACGGTCAGGAGACCCATTTCCGCTCGGCGCGCGATGCGCACGCCGCCGGCATCGCCATGGTGCACCAGGAGCTCTCCGTCGCGCCCGACCTCACGGTCGCCGAGAACGTGTTCCTGGGCAACCAGCCGACCAACGCCCTTGGCCTGGTGCAATGGCGGCGGATGGCGCGCGAGGCCGGCGAGCAGCTCGCCCGCTTCGGCATCGACGTCGACCCGATGAGCAGGCTCGGCGACCTCCCGATCGGGCTGCAGCAGCTGATCGAGATCGCGCGCGTGCTGTTCTCCGGCGCCCGCATCGTCATCCTGGATGAGCCGACCTCCGCGCTCTCCCCGCCCGAGGTCGAGCGTCTGTTCGCAACGCTCCGGCGGCTGCGCGAGGAAGGCACTGCCATCGTCTTCATCTCGCATTTCATCGAGGACATCCTGCGCGTGTCCGACATTGTGACCGTGTTCCGCAACGGCCGGAAGGTCGCCGAGACCGCGAGCGCGGCGACCAGCAAGGGCGCGCTGATCGAGGCCATGATCGGCCGCGGCGGCGAGGCGCTCGAGCACAGCTACACCGACGATCTGATGCTGCCGCGGCCGAGCGACAGCCAGGTCGTTCTCAAGGTCGATCAGCTCTCGCTGTCCCGCAGCCTGAAGGACATTACCTTCGAGGCGCGCGCCGGCGAGGTGCTCGGCATCTACGGCTTCATGGGTTGCGGGCAGCAGGAACTGTCCCGCATCCTGTTCGGCAAGCTGAAGCCGGACAGCGGCACGCTTGCCGTCGATGGCACGCCGAAAACCTTCGCCAGCACGGCGGCGGCGCGGCGCGCCGGCGTGGCGCTGGTGCCGGAGAGCCGGCGCGACATGCTGTTTCACCAGGAGCCGGTCTACAAGAACATCTCGATCAGCATCCTCGACCGCATCTCCTCGCTGCTGCTCAAGCCGGCGCAGGAGCGCGACATCGCCCAGCGCCAGGTCGAGCAGTTGCAGATCCGGCCGCCCGTGGTCGGCCTCGATCTCGGCATGCTATCGGGCGGCAACCAGCAGAAGGTGGCGCTGGCGAAATGGCTGACCTATCCGCCAAAGCTGCTGGTGCTGTGCGAGCCGACCCGCGGCATGGATGTCGGCGCCAAGAACGACGTCATCAACATCGTCCGCGACCTCCGCGCCAAGGGGCTCGCGATCATCGTGCTGTCGACCGAGCCGGAGACGGTGCTGTCGCTGGCCGACCGCATCCTCGTGCTCAAGCGCGGCGCATTGGTGCGGGAATTTTCGAACGAGCCGGTCAGCAAGGACCGCCTGCTGGAAGCGGCGTGACGGAGAAGCACATGAGCAGCGAGACGGCCTTGGCGGCGGAGCGGCGGGCACGGGGCCTTGCGCCCTTCCTGCGCTCGCAGATGCGCAACATCGCCCCGTTCCTCACCCTGATCTTCCTGTCGGCCTTCTTCGCCTTCGCCAGCCCCTCCTTCGCGACGCTCGACAACCTCGGCAACATCCTGACCCAGGTGTCGGTCACCGGCATCATCGCGGTCGGCCTCACCTTCGTGATCCTCTGCGCCGAGATCGACCTGTCGATCGCCAGCATCGCCAACGTCACCGGCATTGCCGTCGCCTATTTCACGCTGCAGGAATCCTACGTCAACATCGCCAACATCCCGCTGCCCGGCGCGGTTGCGATCATCCTGTCGATCCTGCTCTGCGCCCTGCTCGGCCTCGTCAACGCGCTGGGGCTCACCATGATCGGCATCCCCTCCTTCATCATGACGCTGGCGATGATGCAGATCGCGGCCGGCATCTCCGCCCTCCTGGTGCGCGGCCAGATCGCCTACAAGGTGCCAAGCCTGATCACGACGCTCGGCTCCGGCTCGATCGGCGGCATTCCCTGGATCGTCATCGTCGCCGCCATCATGCTGCTCGGCGGCCATCTGGTGCTGACCTACACGCGCTTCGGCCGCTACGTCTACATGGTCGGCGGCAACCGCGAGGCGGCCGAATATTCCGGCCTCAACGTCAAGCTTATCCTGGGCAGCGTGATGGTGATCTCGGCGGTGTGCTCGGGCATCGGCGGCATGCTCGGCGTCGCCCATTTCGGCAGCGCGCAGCAGAACGAGTTCGACACTTACCTGCTCGACTCCATCGCCGCCGTCGTGGTCGGCGGCACCAGCCTGTTCGGCGGCCGCGGCGGCATCGGCAACACCATCGTCGGCCTGTTCGTGCTCGGCGTCCTCAACAACGGCCTCGACCACGTCAACATCGACAGCTTCCTGAAGATCCTGATCCGCGGCCTGATCCTCTTGGCGGCGCTGGTCATCAACGTCTATGCGCAACGCTTGAGGGAAAAAGCGGCGGAGTAGACGGCCGGTCCAACAAAAACTGCGAAAACAACCCCATGCACAGTAGAAACTGTGAGGGAGTTCAGCTGGTTACCAAACCGGGCAACGGCGCAAGCGCGGCCGCGCCGAAGTTTGACGCGTCGACCAAAACAGCAGCAGGACTGCTCGATCGCTCAGCATTTCCATCACGACAGAGGGACCGATTGGGTCCGAATGTCCTGGGCGGTCTTCTGAAGGCGCACGAGGTATCGCTTCTTCGCAGCGGCCTCGGTCAGCGTGCCGGAGATCAAGTTGATGCTGATCGCCGCGACCACGTTGCCGCCCTGATCGCGAATGGGGACGGCGATGCCGCAGATTGCCGGATCGAGCTCGCCATCGACCCAGGCATATCCCCGTTCCTGCGTCAGCCGCAGTTCCCGAGCGAGGCGCTCGGGGTCGACGATGGTACGCGGCGTGACCGCCTTGAGCGGCGTGTTCGCAATATACTGGTCTCGTTGTTCCACCGGAAGATTGGCCAGAAGCACCCGTCCCAACGAGACGAGATGCGCCGGGAGCCGGCTGCCGATTCCGAGATTGGCGGACAGGATACGCCGCGCCGGAAGTCGCAACGCATAGACGATATCGGTCTCGTCGAGCACGGCGAGCGCACAGGATTCACCGATGTCGTTGCGAAGGTCTTCAAGCGCCCGTTGGGCATAGCCCCAGAACGGCAACGCGTTCAGATAGGACAACCCAAGGCCAAGCGCGCGAGGTCGCAAACGGAAGTAGCGGCCGTCGGCTTCGCAGTATTTCAGGGTGACCAGGGTGGCCAGCATGCGTCGGGCCGTGGCCCGGTTCAGGCCGGCGTGAACGGCCGCTTCCGAAAGCGTGTGCCGCCCGGGTGATCGACCAAGCGCTTCGATCAGGGCGAAACCTCGCTCGATCGCGCGAACATATCCGTCGCTCTCTTTCGGCATGTCACAAGCCTCTTGCGGAGTCTGGTGAGCTCCGCGCATAGTGTTTCACAAAACGAACATTCCGTTCGCCTGGCGAACATTATGGGAGGTGACCCGATGACGCAAGCGCCCGCATTCGAGACGGATTTCTGGAAAGACGCCAATCTGCGCAAGGTATGGGATGAGATCGTCCCCGGAGAGCCTCGCAAGACGATCCCCTACAAGCTGACGCTGGACGCAATCCAGCTCTACTGCCGCTCAGTCGGGGAAGATCACCCGCTCTATTTCGACGAGGCCTACGCCAAGCAGACGCCCTATGGCGGGCTGATCGCTCCGCCGTCGATCCACATCCTGCTGATGTTCGCCTGCACCCCGGCCGACGATTGGATGCGAACCCCGGGAACCATCAATGCCGGCCAGTCCTGGAGCTACAACAAGCCAGCACGCCCTGGTGACACGATCACCCTTCAGGCCCGCGCCTTGGACAAGTTCATCAAGCGCGAACGCCTCTTCGTCGTCCACGACAACGTGTTCTTCAACCAGCACGGCGATGTCATCTGTTCCGGCCGCGGCCAGACCATCCGCCCCGCTTGATCGCAGCAATAGACAAGGACACCTCAGCCATGAGCACCAGCTTCGAAAACCTCTCCGTCGGCGACACGATCAACGGCCCGACCTTCGACGTCTCGCGGGAATCCATTCGTTTGTTCTGCGACGGCTCGCTTGACTACAATCCGCTGCATCTCGACGACGACTATATGAAGAACAGCTTCGGCAAGACCAATTTCGGCGGCATCATCATGCACGGCATGAACAATTTCGGGCTGATCACCCGGATGCTGACCGATTGGGCCTATCCTGCCGGCGCCATCCAGCGCCGCCTCGAAACGCGATGGCTCAAACCGGTCAAGCCCGGCGACACGATTCAGCCCGTGGGCGTGGTGAAATCCAAGCAGCTGACGCAAAAATCACGCTGGGTGCTGATCGACGTGCTGGTTCGCAATCAAAAAGGCGAACACGTCGCAGCCGGCGAAGCCATGGTCGAATTTCCGGTAGCGAGTCCGGTCGCAGCCTGATCCGGCATCGAACGCACAAAACTCTTGCGTCAATCATACCAAGACGAGCGCGCTCCAAGCGTTCGCAGGGAGGACTACATGAACTGGATTGCAAAGGCTAGAATGCTCTGGCTGGCGGGGCTGGCGCTCTTGTCGCTCACGATCCCGCCGAGCCCGGTATCCGCCCAGCAATTTCCACCGAGCCAGATCAAGATCGTCGTTCCGTTCCCCGCGGGCGGCACGACCGACATTCTGGCCCGATTCATTGCGCAACACCTCAGCGAAAAGCTCGGCGTCTCGACCATCGTGGAAAACCGAGCCGGCGCGTCGGGCACCATCGGCTCCGAGATGGTGGCGAAATCTCCGGCGGATGGCAGCGTACTGCTGATCACCGCAACTCACCACGTCATCAATCCGAGCCTTTTCCGCAAGCTGCCATATGACACGGAGGCAGCATTTGCGCCCGTGGCTGTGGTCGCCACTGCGCCCAATGCGCTCGTGGTTTCCAAGGACTTTCCCGCGAAAAGCGTCGGCGAGCTTATCGCCATGGCGAAGAAAGATCCGGGCAAGCTGTCTTTCGGCTCCTCGGGTATCGGCGGCGCCAACCATCTGTCCGGCGAGCTCTTCAAGCAAATGGCTGGCATCGACATCGTTCACATTCCCTACAAGGGCGCCGCCCCCGCAATGAACGATCTGCTTGGCGGCCATATCCCGATCATGTTCGACACGCTCCCGACCGTGCTCCCGGCCGCTTCGGCCGGCAACATCCGCGTGCTCGCCGTCACCAGCAAGACGCGTGCGGCGTCACTTCCCGACGTTCCGACGCTCGACGAAGCCGGCGTTAAGGGTTTTGAGGCCACCGCGTGGTTTGGCATGTACATGCCCGCAGCCAATGGCAATGCTGCCTATACACGAATGGTCGAGGTGATGAATGAAATTCTGGCCTCCCAGGCAATCGCCGAAAAGTTCGCGACACAGGGCGTCGCCCCCGGAAAATTGTCGGGCGCTGACTTCACCCGCTTCGTCGATGCTGAGATCAAAAAATGGTCGGCTGTCGTCAAGACAGCCAATGTACCTCTTGAATAGATGCGCGAAAGCATAAACGGCATGACCGACCAGGAAGCCTTCAGCGGAATTCGTGTACTGGATTTCAGCCAGGGCATCGCCGGACCTCACAGCGCCATGCTGCTGGCTCAGCATGGCGCCGACGTTATCAAGGTCGAACCCATCGGTGGAGATTGGGGGCGCACCCTTGGCCGCGCCTATGGTCAGAACACGGCACACTCGATCGCCTTCAACCGGGGCAAGCGATCGATCGCTCTCGACCTGACCAAGCCGCGGGGGCTTGAAGTCGCCCGAATGCTCATGAAGAAGAGCGATGTCGTCATCGAGGCCTTTCGACCAGGCGTGATGGCGAAATATGGTCTCGGCTATGAGGAAGCGATGTCCGCCAACCCGGGCATCGTATACTTGTCGATCAACGGATTTGGCAGCCAGGGTCCCAACGCGATGCTGCCGGTCACCGACGCGGTGATGCAGGCCCATTCGGGATTGATGACCGTCGCCCGGTCGAGCGATGGCGTGCCCAACCGCCTCACCATGATCCCCGTCGATGTCGTGACCGGTCTCTACGCCTTCCAGTCGGCTGCGACCGCTCTGGTTCGAAAATTCAGGTTTGGTGCCGGCTGCCATATCGAAGTGAGCCTGATGCAGGCGGCAGCAGCCTTCCAGGCAGCGAAGATCATGGAATATCATCTGGAAGGCGGCGAGCCACAGCCTCTTTACTCTCCTGTGGCGACCATGCGCACCAGCGATGGCTACCTCAATATCACGGCCATGCGCGAGCAACACTTTGTCGCCCTTTGCGAAGTCATTGGTCGACCTGAGCTGGCGACCGATCCGGCCTATCAAGGCCGCGAACTGAGGATCAGGAACGAAGCGTCCCTGCTTGCGATCCTGCGAGAGGAATTCGCCAAACAACCGACAGCGCATTGGACCGAGAGATTGACCGCGGCAGGCGTGATGAATGCTCCGGTCCAGACCTATGGAGATTTTCTTGATCACCCCCAGACCAAGGCCGCGAATGCGGTAAATTACGTCGACCATCCCGGCGTCGGCACGATCGCCATCGCTCAGATACCGGGCACGCCGCCCCTTTCCAGCCAACCCATCGGCCGTAGCCGGTCGCCTCTCATCGGCGAGCACACCGAGGAAATACTTCGCGAAATCGGGTACGCAGCATCTGATATCCCGGGCCTGCAGGCCGAGGGAGCGATCGGGCGGTCAAGCCAGTAGCAGAGGACAGGTTCACTCAGCGGACGGCCCCTGCCCCGGATGCTGGCTTTCGCTAGAGACCGGCACCGCCCGCCCCGCAATCTCCTCGCTCCGCCAGCACCGCACCGCGTGCCCATCCGCCCGCGTCTCCAGCACCGGCCCCGGCTCGCGCCGACACACGTCTTCCGCATAACGACATCGTGGGCTGAAGGCGCAGCCGCTCGGCGGATCATCATCAGGCACACCGGACCGGTGAACATTTTTCGCGGTCGACGCGACCAAGCTCAGGATCGTTATCTGGGCTCCAGGGATCGTGGAAGAAATGAAACGTCGAACGCTGGGTATCCTGCTCGCCGCCAGTCTGTTCGCCGCGACGGCGGCGATGGCGATCCCCGTCACGCCGGACCCTGTCCGCGACAGCGCGACCGGCTCCTTCCAGGCCGGGTGGTCCCACACCTCGCGGTCGAACGGGGATACTGCCGATACCTGGTGGGCCCTGAGGGACCATTGCACCGCCGACACTCTCGGTGAGCGCCTGCTCTGCGATGCCCTCAGAATGCTGGCGCAGGCGGCAAGCCGGACCTTTGAGAGCAAACTGTCCACAGACGTGGGCCTGCCGCTGCCCGGCAGCTGGGCTCTGATGACTGCGAACAACTCGCCGTTCATCCGGTCGGCTCATGTCGAGATGCCGCTCGATCTTAAGACCGTGCTCGGCTTTTATCGCGCCGCGCTCGCCAAAAACGGATGGACCGAGACCGAAGGCTCGGTGGTCGAGGCGGATCGAGCCATGATCGCCTTCGCGACTTCAGAGGGACCGGCGTCGCTTCGCCTCATCCGTCAGGACGGCAAGACAATCGCCGACCTGTCGCTGCGCAAGCCGCGTGTCGCGACTGCGGGGTTCTTGCCAAAACCGGAGCAAGGGCGGCTGATGCTCGGCAACAAGACGGACGAGGCCGCTGTCGTCACCGTCAACGAGCGGACCATCAGGCTTGCGGCGCGTGCCGGAGAGAACCTGGCGAACTCGGACAACGCAGCCGGCGAGTTGCTCGACAGCCAAAAGCTCGATCTACCGCCAGGCAAGTACAAGATCACCCTGACGATGGACGGCAGCGACGCACGCAGCCGGGTGTTCGAAGTCGCCGCCAACGAGACCTGGGGTCTGCTGGTCGAGGGGCATGGCGTCCTGCTGCCGGTGCATCTCTATTAGCGTTCATGGCCGCCTATCCTCGTCATTGCGAGCGCAATGACGGAGTGTGCGGAGTCGCCTTTCGCGATGTCTTCAGCTTGACAATTCCGGCTGCCAATCGCGTAATTTTCGCGCAGCACCCGTGATGTCGGTGATGGTCCGGAACGCCTCCGTCTCGACCATCATCGCCCGTGCCAGCCGCACGGCGCGGGCTTCGCTGGTCGCGCGCGCCTTCGCATCCTCGATCAGCTCGAAGTCGATGTTGTGGGCGAGGCCGAAGATGCGGCGGATGGTCTTGGCGGCGGCAAAGCCGACGGTGTCGGTGAGGAGACGCTGCATGTAGGCTTGCCGCTCGGCCTCCAGGCGCGCGGCGCCCCGCTCGCCGGCGAAGAGGGAAACGGGATAGGCATCGCCAGTGCCTCCCGCGCGCCAGAGCTCAAGGAACTTCCGCGCGAACTCGTTCCAGACCTGCTCGATCGTCTCCAGCACCCAGCCCTCGAACCCAGCCCGCTCGCCCGGCGCGCGCTCGTGGCCGGCGGAGGCGAAATAGGCC
>RXJC01000599.1 GCA_003963435.1 Bradyrhizobiaceae bacterium
ACCGGCCCGCGCTATCCGCTGCTGCTCACCACGGGCCGCATCCTCAGCCAGTACAATGTCGGCGCCCAGACGCGGCGCACCGAGAACGTGGTCTGGCATGCCGAGGATCGCCTCGAGATCCATCCGCACGATGCCGAGCAGCGCGGCGTGCGCGACGGCGACTGGGTGCGGCTGAAGAGCCGGGCCGGCGAGACCACGCTGCGCGCGGAGATCACCGACCGCGTCGCGCCCGGCGTCGTCTACACCACCTTCCACCACCCGGACACACAGGCCAACGTCATCACGACCGACTATTCGGACTGGGCGACCAACTGCCCCGAATACAAGGTCACGGCGGTGCAGGTGTCGCCCTCGAACGGACCGTCCGAGTGGCAGAAGGCCTATGACGCGCAGGCGCGGCAATCCCGCCGCATCGCGCCGGCCGAGGCCGCGGAGTAACCGCATGCACGTGCCCGTCCAGGCCATCGACCGCGAGATCTGGCGCGACGGCGTCGCGTCCGAAGGCGTGCGGCTGATCCCGGAGGAGACGCCGCTGGCGCTGACCTATAATGGCGGCACCTATGCCGTCATGATGGGAACGCCGCAGAACCTGGAGGATTTTGCCGTCGGCTTCAGTCTGGACGAAGGCGTCATCAAGTCGATCGATGACATCAAGTCGCTCGACATCGTTCGTCTCGACGACGGCATCGAGCTCAGGATGTGGCTGGGGGCGGAAAACGCGGCACTCATCAGCGAGCGCCGCCGCCATGTCGCGGGCCCCACCGGCTGCGGCATATGCGGCATCGAGTCCATCGCCGAAGCCGTGCGCCCCGCGGCGGTCGTGCCGCACGGACAGACCTTCACACCCGAGCAGATCATGATGGCGATGCAGGCCATCGCGCCGCTGCAATCGATCAATCTGCAGACCCGCGCCGTTCACGCCGCCGCGTTCTGGTCGCCATCAGGCAACATCGTCGCGTTGCGCGAAGACGTTGGCCGCCACAATGCGCTCGACAAGCTCGCCGGCGCCCTGGCGCGCAGCCGCAACGACGCGAGCGGCGGCATGGTGCTGCTGACGAGCCGCGTTTCGGTCGAGATGGTGCAGAAGGCTGCCGCGATTGGCGCGCCGGTGATGGTCGCGGTGTCCGCGCCGACCGCGCTCGCGGTGCGCACCGCGGAAGCGGCCGGCATCACCTTGATCGCCATTGCCCGCCAGGACGGGTTCGAAGTGTTTTCGCATGGTGAGAGGGTCGTCGCCCGCCATGCCACGGAGGTTGCAGATGTCGCCTGACCGCCTGATCTACATGGCCAACCAGATCGGCACGTTCTTCCGCAGCCAGGGCCACGACAAGGCCGTGCCGGGGATCGCCGAACACATCAAGAAATTCTGGGATCCCCGGATGAAGCGCGCGATCTTCGCCCATCTCGACGCCGGCGGCGCGGGCCTCGAGCCCGACGTCCGCGAGGCGCTCACCTCGTTGAAGCAGGCTACGACCCTTCCAGCAACGCCCTGAACACCCGCCGCACCTCGCCCTGCGTCTCCTTCACGCGTGCCTCCAGCGACGAGAAGTCCGGCGCATCGCCGGCGCGCGCCATCACGCGCTGAAGGTCCGTGCCCGCGGTCTCCGGGTTGAAGCGGTCGCTGACGCAGAGCCGCAGGATCTGAGTCAGATCGTGATAGAGCCGCGCGGCGGCACGCAGGGTCTCGGTCTCCGATTGCGGTAGCACACCGAGCCTGCATGCGTTGTCCAGCACCTGCATGGTGCTGACGTCGAGAATGTCGGGCTTGTCGTGCGCGTGCACGAGTTGCAGGTATTGCGCGATGAAGTCGATGTCGACCATGCCGCCGGCAGCATATTTGAGATCCCAGCAATCGCCCTCGCCCTTCTCCTGGGCGATCGCGCGCCGCATGTCGGCGACGTCATTGGCGGTGATGGCGGAATCGCGGTGGCGGGTCAGCACATCGCGGATGACGCGCTCGATCCGTTCCCGGAATGCGGGCGAGGCCGACACCACGCGGGCGCGGGTCAGGGCCATGTGCTCCCAGGTCCAGGCCTCGTTGGCCTGGTAATCCGCGAACGAGACCAGGCTCGAGGCGACGGGACCGGCGCGACCCGAGGGCCGCAGGCGCATGTCGATCTCGTAGAGCACGCCGTAATTGGTGCGCGTCGTGAACGCGCTGATCAGGCGCTGGGTCAGGCGGGCAAAATAATGCGCGCCCTGCAGCGACTTCGGACCGTCGGAGTCCGGATGGTCGGCGTCGAAATCGTAGAGCAGGATCAGGTCGAGATCGGACGAGGCCGTCATCTCGCGACTGCCGAGCCGGCCCATGGCGATGATCGCGGTCTCCTGGCCCTTGATGCGGCCGTGCTGGGCGGCGAAGCGGTCGGCGACGAGGCCATGCACCGTGTGCACGATGCCTTCGGCGACATCGGCGAAGGCCGTGCTCGCCTGCTGCGCCGAGACGGTGCCGGACAGGATCCGCGTACCGATCAGGAACAGGCTCTCCTGCCCGAACAGGCGGAGGCGATCGAGGAACTCCTCGTATGAGCCGGCATCCTGCACGGTCGCAGCGAGGCGTTCCGACAATTCCTGCCGGTCCGGCATGGCGCCGAAAAAGCGCGGATCGATCAGGCCGTCCATCAGCTGCGGCTGCCGCGCCAGCATCTCCCCTAACCGGGGCGCCGCGCCCAGCACCAGCGCCACCAACGCGACGAGATCGCGGTTCTGGCCGAGCAGCGTAAACAGCCGGCCGCCGCGCTGCAGCGCGCCGAGGAAATGATCGAATGCCACGACGGCGCGGTCGGGCTCCTCGGCATGGGCAAGCCCGTCGATCAAGGCGGGGACGAATTCGACGAAAGCGTTGCGCGTCGCCTCGTTGCGGAACACGCGATAGTCGCCGCTGACCCAGTCTCGCACGGTCTGCGCTACCGCGGCAGGCTTCTTGAAGCCGAGCGAGACGAGGTGCTGCAGCAGCCGCGGATCGTCGGGGCCGGCACCATAGTCGAGCGCCGGCAGCTTGGCCGTGCCGGTCGGATCGTCGCCCTCGAACAGCTTTTCGTAGTGCCCCTGCACGATCTTGAGCTGCCGCAGCAGGTCGCCCGCGAAGGCTTCGCGATCCGGATAACCGAAGAAGCGCGCAAAACGCTCGACCGCCTCCTTGTCTTCGGGCAGCGCGTGGGTCTGCTCGTCGGCGATCATCTGGAGGCGATGCTCGACCCGGCGCAGGAACTCGTACGCAACGGTCAACTCGTCGCGCGCGGCAAGCGTGATCCAGTTGCTGGAGGCGAGGATGTCGAGCGCTCGAAGCGTCGGCCGCACCCGCAATTCCGGATGGCGGCCGCCCGCGATCAATTGCTGGGTCTGCGCGAAGAACTCGATCTCGCGGATGCCGCCGCGGCCGACCTTGACGTTGTGCCCCTCGACCGCGACCTCGCTCTGGCCGCGATAGGTCTGCATCTGCCGCTTCATGTCGTGGACGTCGGCGAGCGCGGCGAAGTCGAGATGCTTGCGCCAGACGAAGGGCGCGATCTCGGCCAATAGCGCCTCGCCCGCTTTGGCATCGCCGGCGCAGGCACGCGCCTTGATCATTGCGGCGCGCTCCCAGGTGCGCCCTTCCCGCTCGTAATAGTTCAGCGCGGCATCGCGCGAGATCGCCACCTGGGTCGAGGACGGATCGGGGCGCAGACGCAGGTCGACGCGGAACACGTAGCCGTCATAGGTGCGCTGCTGCAGGATGCGCGCCATCCCCTGCGTGACCCGGACGAAGAACGGCTGCGGCTCGATGTCCGCCGCCAGCGTCGTCGCATCGGGATCGAAGAACACGATGAGATCGATGTCGCTGGAATAGTTCAGCTCGCCCGCCCCCATCTTGCCCATGGCGAGCACGATCAGCCCGCAGCCCTCCTCAGGAGCGTCGGGGTTGGGCGGCAGGATCTTGCCACGTGCGGCTTCCTGCCGCAGCAGATATTGGAGCGCCGCCTGCACCGAGGACACCGCGACATCGGTCAGCGCCGCCGTCACCCGCATCACCGGCCAGACCCCGCCGATGTCGCACAAGGCGGTCAGGAGCGCAGCCTCCGCCTTCATGCGGCGAAGCAGCCGCATCACCTCGGCCTCGTCCGCCGCCGCGAGCACTGCGCCCCTGGCGTCCGCGATCAGCGCCGCCAGATGCGCATCCGGATCGCATTCGAGCAGCCGGATCAGACGCACGGCATCGGCGTGCACCAGATCGAACAGATAAGGCGAGAATTCCGCGATTCCGGCCAGGATATCCCGCGCAAAGGGATGAGCGAGCAGCGCTTCGAGACGCGCGGATTGCGCCGGCTCGAGCTCGCTCAGCCAGCTTTCAAGACGTCGTTCGTCGGTTGCGGAAGCGGCAATATGGGGAGCTTCCGCAAAGCGCGCGGCCAGCCTCTCACCATGCTTGTCCGCGTTTCCCGGCGCGGAGTGGTTCATGCCACCTTCTGTGGCACATCCGGTATTGGCGGAGCAACCCTGTCGCCGGCGCCGGCGCGCGCAGGCAGCACCAGCGTGGCGACGAGGCCGGGCTGGGCGTCGCCCAGCCGCAATTCGCCGCCGTGCAATGTCGCAACCGCCGAGGCGAGGCTGAGACCGAGGCCAGAGCCCGGCAGCGTGCGACTGGCTTCCAGCCGCACGAATCGCTCGACGGCATGCTTGCGGTCGGCCTCGGGGATGCCGGGACCGCGATCGGTGACGCTGAGCAGCACCTGGTCGCCGTCGCGTCTCGCCTCGATCGTGATCGGCCGCGCGTCCATGCTGACCACGGTTCCACCGGTCTGTGCGACCGGCTTGCCGTATTTGATCGCATTCTCGACCAGATTGGCGAGCGCCTGGCTGACCAATTCGCGATTGGCGTGAACAGGCGTCGGCTCGGCCCTGACGTTCAAGGTCATGCCGTCGTCCTCGGCGAGCGGCTCGTAGAGCTCGTGGATGCCATTGGCCACATCAGCGGCGTCGAAATCGTCCATGTTGCCGCGCGCCTGTCCGGACTCGGCGCGCGCGATCATCAGCAACGCGTTGAAGGTGCGGATCAGACCGTCGGATTCCTCGATGGTCCGCTCCAGCGCCGCGCGGTAATCGGCCTCGCAGCCCGATTTCGCCAGCGCCTCCTCGGCGCGGTTGCGCAGGCGCGTCAGCGGCGTCTTGAGATCATGGGCAATGTTGTCGGAGACTTCCTTCAGCCCCGCCATCAGCGCCTCGATCCGCTCCAGCATGGCGTTGAGGTTTTCGGCAAGACGATCGAGCTCGTCGCCGCTGCGCCCGACCGGCAGGCGCTCGCTGAGATCGCCGGACATGATGCGCTGCGTCGTCCCCGTCATGGCGTCGATGCGCCGGAGCACGCGGCGCGCGACGAAAACGCCGCCGCCGAGGCCGAGCACCACGACGATCAGGACGGACCATTGCGCGGCCTTGGCGACGATGCCGAACAGCCGCCGTCGCTCGGCAAGATCGCGGCCGATCAGCAGGCGGAAGCCGTTCTCGAGTTCAGTGACGCGCACCAGCGCGCGATGGTCGCGGTCGTCGGCATCCTCGATGCGCCGGTAGGCGGTCTCCGACCAGCCGCGCGTCGCCATCACGCCGGGCGCCAGCGAGCCGACATTGCCGGCGATTGCCTGCCCGGTCGGCGTGGTCACGAGGTAGAGGTTGGCGCCCGGCCGCAGCGCCCGGTACTCGATCGCCAGCACGAGGGCTCGCAGGCCGCGACGGCCGTAGATCTCGGAGATCTCCGAAGTCTCGGCATTGACCGTCTGGGTAATTTCCTCGGTGATCAGCCGCCGCGTGTTCCAGGCAAAATAGGCCAGCAGCGAGGCCGCGAACATCGCGAACAGCAGCAGATAGACCAGCGTCAGCCGGAACGCCGTGGTGCGGACGAGTTTACCGAATGCCGTCACGGATCATGTATCCCGCGCCGCGGATCGTGTGCAGCAGCGGCCGCTCGAATCCCTTGTCGAT
>RXJC01000031.1:0-5115 GCA_003963435.1 Bradyrhizobiaceae bacterium
GCCGTTTGCGACATTGACGATGCCGATGAGGGACGGCAGCTCGAAGTGCGACAGGCCGATATCCGTCAGCGCGGTTGCGATCTCGCTGGCGAATCCCCGGCCCCAGAATTCACGTTTGAACGCGTAGAAGATCTCGATCTCGTCGATGTCGTCGACGAGAATGTGCCGGATGCCCGCGCGCCCGACGAATGCTCCGTCTTGCGTTCGCAGCGACCAGAGGCCGAAGCCATGCTGGTCCCAATGCGCCATGTTGGTCGCGACATAGGTCTTCGTTCTCTCCGCCGAACGCACGCCGCCAAGATAGCGTGACACTTCAGGATCCTGATGCAGCGCGACGAGGTCGGGGAGGTGGTCTTCGTGCAATCGATCGGCGGTCAATCGGAGAGTGCTGAAATGGTCCACCGCTCACCGCCTCCGTGACGGGCCGTCGATCATGCTGTCGCTGCGGGTTTGATCGCCACAGTGCCGGTGTTTCGCCTGACGGGTCAACCGGCGCGTGGACTACGGTCGGACGATTTTGCGGCTTACGTAAGTCATTGATCTTACAACCCACGTCTACTGTGCATGGGGTTGTTTTCGCAGTTTTGGCTTTCAGGCGCCTACCCCGCGCCCAGCGCCACCGCGACGTTGTACGTCAAAAAGCTCGCGGCATAGGCCAGCACCAGCATGTAGCTGAAGGTCACGGCCATCCAGGTCCAGCTTCCGGTCTCGCGCCGGATCACGGCCAGTGTCGAGGCGCATTGCGGGGCGAAGATGTACCAGGCCAGCATCGACAGCGCGGTGGCGAGCGACCATTTCGTCGCCAGCACCTGGCCGATCTGCTCGGCCGCCTCCTTGCCGCCCTCGATCGCGTAGACGGTGCCGAGCGCCGCGACTGCGACCTCGCGCGCCGCCATGCCCGGGATCAGCGCCACCGCGATCTGCCAGTTGAAGCCGACGGGGGCGAGCAACGGCGCGAGCGCCTTGCCGATGATCGCAGCCAGGCTGAAGTCGATGGCGGGCTCGGTGGCGCCTGCCGGCGGCTGCGGGAACGAGGCCAGGAACCAGATCAGCACCATCATCGAGAAGATCGTGGTGCCGGCGCGCACCAGGAACATCTTGGCGCGGGTGTAGATGCCGATCACGATCGATTTCAGCCGCGGCATCTTGTAGTCCGGCAGCTCCAGCATGAACGGCGCCGGTGCGTAGTCGCGCAGCATGAAGAACTTGATGAGGAACGAGACCGCAAGCGCGCTGATGATGCCGGCGGCGTAGAGGCCGAACATCACGAGGCCCTGCAGGTTGATGAAGCCCCAGACCTCCTTCGCCGGAATGAAGGCGGAGATGATCAGCGTGTAGACCGGAATGCGCGCCGAGCAGGTCATCAGCGGCGCGATCAGGATCGTGGTCAGCCGGTCGCGCTTGTTGTCGATGACGCGCGTCGCCATGATGCCGGGAATGGCGCAGGCAAAGCTCGACAGCAGCGGAATGAAGGCACGGCCGTGCAAGCCGGCGCCGCCCATGATGCGGTCCATCAGGAAGGCGGCGCGCGCCATGTAGCCGAAATCTTCCAGGAGCAGGATGAACAGGAAGATGATGATGATCTGCGGCAGGAACACGATGACGCTGCCGACACCCGAGATCACGCCGTTCTGCAGAAAGCTCTGCAGCAGGCCATCGGGCAGGGTGGCGTGGACCAGCTCGCCGAGCGCGTCGAAGCCGGATTGCAGCAGCTCCATCAGCGGCTGCGCCCAGGCGAACACCGCCTGGAACATCACGAACAGGATCAGCGCCAGCACGATCAGCCCGCCGACGGGATGCAGCACCACGGCGTCGATCCGCGCGGTCCAGGTGTCGGGACGGCTCGGCAGGCTGACGCAATCGGCGATGATGCGGTCGGCCTCGCGCTGGGTGGCGCGCAATTCGGAGACGCTGAGCGCACGCCAGCTGTTCGCCGCCGCCTCGGCGGCGAGCTTGGCCGAGATCTCGTCGGTCAGCTTCAAGAGGTCGGCGGTGCCGCCCTTGCGCACCGCGATCGAGGTGACCACGGGCAGGCCGAGCTCCTTGGCGAGCCGCTCGACGTCGACGGTGATGCCGCGACGGGCGGCGATGTCGAACATGTTGAGCACGAGGACCATCGGCCGTCCCGTGCGCTTGAGCTCGAGCAGCAGGCGGATGGTCAGCCGAAGATTGGTGGAATCGGCCACGCACAGCACGAGATCCGGCACGGTCTCGCCGGAGGCCTTGCCGAGCACGAAGTCGCGGGTGATCTCCTCGTCCGGGCTGCGGCCGCGCAGCGAATAGGTGCCGGGCAGGTCGACCACCGAGACCTGCCGTCCCAAGGGAGTGACGAAGAAGCCTTCCTTGCGCTCGACGGTGACGCCGGGATAGTTCGCGACCTTCTGCCGGCTGCCGGTCAGGGCGTTGAACAGCGAGGTCTTGCCGCTGTTTGGCGTGCCGACCAGGGCGAGATGCAGCAGGGGTAATTCCATTGGGTCAGGCGTCCGGTCGCCAACTAGGCGACGATGATGGCCATGGCTTCGCGGCGACGGACCGCAATCGTGATGCTGTCGACCCGCACGGCGATCGGGTCGCGCCCGACCAGCCCCTCATGGAGGACCTCGACCCGGGCGCCCTCGACGAAGCCGAGCTCGATCAGGCGGCTCTCGAGCTCGATGTCCGAGAGCGCGGAGCCCGCTTCGCGAGCGGACAGATGCTGGATGACGCCGGTATAGCCGCGCTGGGCCAGACCCAGCGGCATGTGCGGGCGCGTGTCATTGGTTTCAGTCATGCCCTGTATTTTCAACGCAAGGCAGTGAGGTCAAGCGCGTGCGCTCGCTGAAACCGCACCTTAGAGTGATTATAAAGTGCGGATCGCGGGACGCCGTCGAAGGCGCCCCGAGAACTGGCTACTGGGCCGGGACCTTGTCCGGCTGGGCGGCCATGGCCCGGCTCTTGAAGTAGTCCAGCACGAACAGGCGGATCGCCGACGACAGATTGCCCTGCTGGCGGTTGTTGTCGATCTCGCCGACCAGCTCGGACAACGTCATGTTGCGCAGGCCGGAAATTTCTTTCATGCCGTTCCAGAACGCCTCTTCCAGGCTGACGCTGGTCTTGTGCCCGGCGACGACGATCGACCGTTTCACGACGGGCGACTTCATGGCTGCTCCTCGCGATCGATCTGATGCTGATCCAGGTGCGCCTTCGCCTTGTCCGCGCGCGTCTCCTCCGCCGACCGTTCCGCCTTCGTGCGGCCGAACTTCGTTCGGTTGGCGTCCGCCTGTTTCGCCGAGGCTTCCCGCTCGACGCGCTTCCTGAAACGATTCAGGTTGATGACGTTCCCCATGCCGCGTCTCCATCATCCAATCCTCGTCAGGCAGGATGAAACATTCAGAAACTGGGTGCCGCATTGCGCCCCACAAGACTTGATCGCCATTCGCTCGTCCTCGTCAATCAGCCCCTTGGGCCACCAAAACGATGAATTTGGCCCCCGTCGAGGGGCGGAAGGGCTGCGTAGCACGCCGTCCCGCCAGAACATTGACGGTAATCAAATCCCGCCCTCAAAGCCCGCACATTTCGGGGCGCCGAGGCTCCGTATCATTACGGATGGCTATCGGAATTCGGAATTTTATCCCGGGCTGGTCATCTTCTCGGGGCGCACCAGGCGGTCAAACTCGTCGGCCGAGACGAAGCCGAGCCGTAGCGCCTCCTCCTTCAACGTGGTGCCGTTGGCATGGGCCGTCTTGGCCACCTTGGCGGCGTTGTCGTAGCCGATCTTCGGGGCCAGCGCCGTCACCAGCATCAGCGAGCGCTGCATCAGCTCGTCGATGCGCTTCTCGTCGGCACGAATGCCGCTGACGCAATGCTCGGTGAAGGATCGCGCGGCATCCGCCAGCAGGCGGATCGAGTGCAGCATGTTGTAGGCGAGCACGGGCTTGTACACGTTGAGCTCGAAATGGCCCTGGCTGCCGGCCACCGTGATCGCGGTGTGATTGCCGAACACCTGGCAGCACACCATGGTCATCGCCTCGCACTGGGTCGGATTGACCTTGCCCGGCATGATCGACGAGCCCGGCTCGTTCTCCGGCAGGATCAGCTCGCCGAGGCCCGAGCGCGGACCGGAGCCGAGCAGGCGGATGTCGTTGGCGATCTTGAACAGGCCCGTCGCGACCGAATTGATGGCGCCATGCGCCAGCACATAGGCGTCGTTCGAGGCCAGTGCCTCGAATTTGTTGGCGGCGCTGGTGAAGGGGAGTTTCATGATGGAGGCGACGTGCCTTGCGAACAGCTTGGCAAAGCGCGGCTTCGCGTTGAGGCCGGTGCCGACGGCGGTGCCGCCCTGCGCCAAGGGATAAAGGTCCTTCACCGCGACTTTGAGCCGGGCGATGCCGCTCTCGACCTGCGCGGCATAGCCGGAGAATTCCTGGCCGAGCGTCAGCGGCGTCGCATCCTGGGTATGGGTGCGGCCGATCTTGACGATTTTTGCGAACGCCTTCTCCTTCTTGCGCAGCGCGCGCAGCAGCTCACCGAGCGCGGGGACGAGATCGGAATTGATGCGGCTGGCGGCCGCAATGTGCATCGCGGTCGGGAACGAATCGTTCGACGACTGGCTCATATTGACGTGGTCGTTGGGATGCACCGGCTTCTTGGCGCCGAGCTCGCCGCCCAGGAGCTCGTTGGCGCGGTTGGCGATCACCTCGTTGAGGTTCATGTTGCTCTGCGTGCCGGAGCCGGTCTGCCACACCACGAGCGGGAAATGGTCGTCCAGCCTGCCCTCGATCACCTCGCGCGCGGCGCGGATGATGGCGCCGGCGCGGCGCCGGTCGAGCAGGCCGAGCTCGAGGTTGGTCTGCGCCGCCGCGAGCTTGACGATGCCGAGCGCATGCACGAGCGCGATCGGCATGCGGTCGGTGCCGATGCGGAAATTCTGGCGCGAGCGTTCGGTCTGCGCGCCCCAATAGCGGTCAGCGGGGACCTCGATCGGACCGAAACTGTCGGTCTCGGTGCGGGTCGCGGTGCGGGCGGTCTTTGAATGAGTGAGTTTGGGGCGGGCAGCTTTGGCCATGAGCACATCCATTCTGCCGCGCGACACCCCGCACGGCCTTTCATGTGCTCTTCTATATAGGCAGTTTGGCC
>RXJC01000031.1:5165-17839 GCA_003963435.1 Bradyrhizobiaceae bacterium
GGCCGGGCGCGACGGCTTCAAAGCCAACCTAGATCATTTCTTACGGAAACGATCGAGCCGCACCACTTCGGCGCCGCCCTGGTTCGGCGGGGTCGGCTCTTCCGTGGTCTCCGCCTTTTCAGGGCTGGCGGTGGGCACCGATACGGCTGAAGGGGCAGGGGCCGCCGGCAAATTCTCAGGCGCGACCTCGGCGACGTCGGAGGTGTCGAACTGGAGGCCGAACTTCACGGAGGGGTCGAGGAAGCTCTTGATGGCACTGAACGGCACCACCAGTCGCTCCGGAATGCCGCCGAAGGACAGGCCGACCTCGAAGCGGTCCTCGAGCACGGTCAGGTCCCAGAACTGATGCTGCAGGATGATCGTCATCTCTTCCGGATATTGCGCCAGCAGCCGTGACGACAGCTTCACGCCCTCGGCCTTCGACACGAAGGTGATGAAGAAATGGTGCTCCCCCGGCAGGCCATGGGCCGCGGCATCGGTCAGCACCTTGCGCAGCACGCCGCGTAGCGCGTCGCGGGCCAGCACATCGTATCGGATATGATCGGTCGCCATGGTGGTCCTGTTGCATCCCCGAAGCCGGACCTGCCGGCTCGACTCGCCAAGCCGCAACAATATCGCGCCTGACGGGTCAGAAGGAGTCCCCGCCGGAGAAGAAATAAAGGCAAGTGGAGGCTTCTGTTGCCAGGTGCCTCCGAACCCCGCCTAGCGGAGCTTAACCCGCTAGGACTTTAGAGTGGTCTTTCAAACTGCGTTACGCAGCCTGAGCAACCGGAGCAAAGTTGTCGTTGGCAACTATTGCAGTAGCCCGATAACGGCGGAACAATACCGGGAAAAAGTACGCCCTTTACGCCCTCGTCGATCCTATTTCGCCCCCGCCAAAGCCCGCTTCCGGGGATCACCCACGGGTGGGCTTTGGTGGAGGCGCCGGGTACCGCCCCCGGGTCCGAATGGTTTATTGCGACGACCGTTTATTTCCATAGCCGGCGAACCGGCACCCCCAATATAGGGGGCAAAGGTTTCGAAAAACAGGGGTTTCGAGCGGGGAGGGCCCGGTTCCCTTTGGATAGGTCCGACGTGGCTCTGCGCCCGACCTTGGCCGCAACGCAGGCCCCGTTCTAAGCTCCTGACATGTCCCTGGATTCCGCACCGGCCGCTCAAGAGCCGGATATCCCCACAGCCCACGCCGCTCCGCCCGGCCTGCTGGACCTGTTTCTGGCCTTCGCCAGGATGTCGCTGGCCGGTTTCGGCGGGGTGCTGGTGTTCGCCCGGCGCGCCATCGTCGAGCAGCATCGCTGGATGAGCGCGGACGAGTTCAACGAGACCTTTGCGCTCTGCCATTTCCTGCCCGGGCCCAACATCGTCAATCTGTCGATGGTGTTCGGTTCAAAGCTGCGCGGTATCGCCGGCGGGATTGCCGCCTTTGCCGGGCTGCTTCTGCCGCCAACGCTGATCATGACCGTGCTCGCGATCGTCTACGCCCGTTTCGGCGACCTCGACGTGCTGCGCCGCAGCCTCGCCGGTATCTCCTGCGCGGCGGTCGGCCTGTTGATCGCGGTGGTGTTCCGCATGATCACGCCGCTGCTGAAGCGGATGGATCCCGTGGCGCTGATCCTGATGCTCGGCGTGTTCCTCGCCATCGGCGTGCTCCGCCTGCCGCTTCCAACAGTGCTGCTGGTCGCGATCCCCGTGAGCATTGCCGTCACTTATTTCTTGCGACGGAAAGTAGCAGCGTGAACGCCGAGAATCCGATCTGGGCGTTGGTCGCCACCTTCGGTCTGATGTCGCTGTTCGCGGTCGGCGGCGCCGCGGCGGCGGTGCCCGAGATGCATCGCATCGCGGTCGAGGTCCATCACTGGATGACCGAGAAGCAGTTCACCGATGCCTATGCGATCGCGCAGCTCTCGCCAGGTCCGAACGTGCTTATCGTGACGTTAATCGGCTATGCCGTCGCCGGAATTCCCGGAGCGCTTGCGGCGACCCTGGCGATGTGCCTGCCGACGGCGCTGCTTGCCTATTATGTCAGCCGGCTCCTGAACAGGCCCAGCCAATCGCGCTGGCCCGGCCTGATTCAGGCTGCACTGGTTCCGCTCTCGATCGGATTGATGGCCGCGAGTGCCCTGATCCTGGCCCAGTCGACCGATCGCACAATTGTTGCAGTGCTTCTGACCGCGATGGTTGCGGTGGTCGCGTCCGTCTCGCGCATCAATCCACTCTGGCTTCTGCTTGCTGGAGGCCTGTTGGGTTTTGCTGGCATTGTGTGATGAAAATCGCTAGGCAGTGGTCCGGGCGGGGTATCCAGTTCCAGCCGATTTAGAACAACAGTGCTCGTGACTTACGGGTCGCGGAGGAGACATGCATGGCCGACACGATGGGCCACTCAGCGACGACCACCCGGAATACCCGGTTGGCGATCGGCTTTTGTCTGCTGGCGATTGCGCCGCAGATTTTCGAATTGATCTGGTCGATCGGGACGATCTTCGGCTGGGGCGCCGGCCGCGGTCCGGCGACGGTGGTCACCAACCACGTGACGGCGCTGCTCGCAGGCGCGCCCAGTGCCGTCTTCGGATCGTTCGGTGGCGGCACCAAGAAGATGTCGTCCGAGGTGCTGCTGGCGCTGATCTATTCCTATCCGCTGTTCGTGGTGGCGATCCTCACGCTGTTCATGACGGTCCGGTCGGCGCAGGACTATGTCGGCGGCGTCGTCCTGATGGCGCTTGCCCTGTTCGCGCTGTGGGCTGGGAGCGACCTGCAGGGCATGCGGGGCTTCTCCTTCGGCGCGGGCACTGCGCCGCGGATGTTCGGCGGACTGCTGGTGGCCTTGTCGGCCGGCATCGCCTTGACCGGTCTTCTGACCGATGGCCCGGATATGGCCCATTATTCCTGGCGCGGGCCGCTGTTCGTGATGGTCGCGATCCTGTTCTTCGCGCTGGCGATCCGGCCGCTCGGCCTCGTGGTTACGGCCTTTGTGAGCTTCATGATCGCAGCGACGGGGTCGCATGAGACCCGCTGGCTGGAGGCGGCGATCGTCGGCGCCTGCCTGACGATCGGCTGCGCGGTCCTCTTTCCCTACGTGCTCGGGTTGCCGATGCCGATGTTTCCGCGTTTCCTGATCCAGTGAGGGTGTGATGGATATTTTTGCCAACCTCGCTCACGGTTTTGCCGTCGCGCTCTCCCCGATCAACCTGCTGATGTGCCTGATCGGCGCCCTTGTCGGCACGCTGGTCGGCGTGCTCCCGGGCATCGGAACCATCGCGACCGTCGCGATGCTGCTGCCGATCACCTTCGGCCTGCCGCCGGTCGGCGCGCTGATCATGCTCGCCGGCATCTATTACGGCGCGCAATATGGCGGCTCGACCACGTCGATCCTGGTCAACATTCCAGGTGAGGCGACGTCGGTCGTCACCGCGATCGACGGTCACCAGATGGCCAAGCAGGGCCGCGCCGGCCCGGCGCTGGCGATCGCGGCGATCGGCTCGTTCTTCGCCGGCTGCGTCGCGACCGTCTTGATCGCCATTCTCGGCGCGCCGCTGACGAAACTCGCACTGGCGTTCGGCCCGGCCGAGTATTTCTCGCTGATGGTGCTCGGCCTGATCTTCGCGGTCGTGCTGGCCAAAGGCTCGGTGCTGAAGGCGATCGCGATGATCGTGTTCGGCCTGTTGCTGTCGATGGTCGGCTCCGACATCGAGACCGGCGCCTCCCGCATGGCCTTCAACATTCCGGAGCTTGCCGACGGTCTCGGCTTTGCGACGGTGGCGATGGGCGTGTTCGGCTTCGCCGAGATCATCCGCAATCTCGACCATGGCGCGGAGATGAACCGCGACCTGGTGCAGCAGAAGATCACCGGCCTGATGCCGACCAGGAAGGACCTGATCGATTCGACTCCGGCGATCCTGCGCGGCACTGTGCTCGGCTCGATCCTCGGCATCCTGCCGGGCGGCGGCGCGGTCATCGCCTCGTTCGCGGCTTACACGCTCGAAAAGAAGCTCGCCAAGGATCCGAAGCGGTTCGGCCGTGGCGCGATCGAGGGCGTGGCGGCACCGGAAAGCGCCAACAACGCCGCGGCGCAGACCTCCTTCATCCCGCTGCTCACCCTCGGCATCCCGCCGAACGCGGTGATGGCGCTGATGGTGGGCGCGATGACCATTCACGGCATCGTCCCGGGCCCGCAGGTGATGCAGAAGCAGCCCGACCTCGTCTGGGGCATGATCGCCTCGATGTGGATCGGCAATCTGATGCTGATCATCATCAACCTCCCGCTGGTGGGAATCTGGGTTCGTCTGCTCCGTGTGCCGTACCGGCTGATGTTCCCCTCGATCGTGATCTTCTGCGCGATCGGCATCTACTCGGTGAACAACGCGCCGGTCGACGTCATCCTCGCCGGCGTGTTCGGCCTCGTCGGCTACTGGCTGATCAAGCACGATTTCGAGCCGGCGCCGCTGCTGCTCGGCATGGTGCTCGGACCGCTGATGGAAGAAAACCTGCGCCGTGCGCTGCTGATCTCGCGCGGCGACTGGAGCGTATTCCTGACGCGGCCGCTGTCCGCGGTGCTGCTCGCGATCGCGTTGAGCCTGCTGCTGCTCACGGTGCTGCCGGCGCTCCGGTCGAAGCGCGACGAGGTGTTCACCGAATCCGAGAACTGAGGGGCTGGACCTCGGCGGTTCATGGCGATCTGGCCAAGTTGACGACTTAAGCAGCAGGATCAAGCCGATAGGCAAGGGGCGGAACGCAAAGTTCCGCCCCTTGTCGTTTGTGCCGGGGCCCCTCATTTTTCCGGGTATAATCCGTGTAGACAGCGAATCGCCGCTGTTGCAGCGTGGGGGTGGCCGCTAAGTTCGCCGCCTTCCCAAAGGCATAGTCGCACATGCACCAGTATCAGGACCTGCTCGAGCGGATTCTTTCAGACGGCGTCGAGAAGACCGACCGAACCGGTACCGGCACGTTCTCGGTGTTCGGCCATCAGATGCGCTTCAATCTGTCCGGCGGCTTCCCGATGCTGACGACCAAGCGGCTGCCGCTGAAGGCGATCGTGCACGAGCTGTTGTGGTTCCTGAAGGGCGACACCAACATCAAATATCTGCGCGACAACGGCGTCACCATCTGGGACGAGTGGGCGGACGCCAATGGCGATCTCGGCCCGGTCTACGGCCACCAGTGGCGCTCCTGGCCCGCGCCCGACGGCCGCAGCATCGACCAGATCGCCAACGTCGTCGACATGATCAAGCGCAATCCGGACTCCCGCCGCCTGATCGTCTCGGCGTGGAATCCGGCCGAGGTCGACAAGATGGCGCTGCCGCCGTGCCATTGCCTGTTCCAGTTCTACGTCGCCAATGGCAAGCTGTCCTGCCAGCTCTACCAGCGCTCGGCCGACGTCTTCCTCGGCGTGCCCTTCAACATCGCCTCCTACGCGCTGCTCACCATGATGGTGGCGCAGGTCACCGGCCTGAAGCTAGGTGACTTCGTGCATTCGTTCGGCGACGCCCATCTCTATTCCAACCATCTGGAGCAGGCCCGGCTTCAGCTCAGCCGCGCACCGCGTGCGCTGCCGGTGATGCGGATCAACCCTGACGTGAAGGACATCTTTTCCTTCCGCTTTGAGGATTTCGAGCTCGTCGGCTACGACCCGCATCCGCACATCAAGGCGGAAGTTGCGGTCTGACGCACATGTCGCTCAACATCCGCCGCGTGCGCCCGGGTGAAGCCGGGCTCGTTCTCGATTTCATCCGCGAACTCGCCGACTATGAAAAACTTTCGCACGAGGTGGAGGCGACCGAGGCCGACATCGCCGACGCGCTGTTCGGCGAGAGGCCGCGACTCTATTGCGCGATCACCGAGTGGAACGGCGAGGCCGTCGGCTTCGCGGTCTGGTTTGTGAATTTCTCCACCTTCAGCGGCCGCCACGGCATCTATCTCGAGGACCTCTACGTGCGGCCGTCACATCGGGGCAAGGGCCTCGGCAAGGCGCTGCTGGTCTATCTCGCGAAGGAATGCGTCGACAACGGCTGGGCGCGCCTGCAATGGGCGGTGCTCGACTGGAATGCGCCTTCGATCGCGTTCTACAAGTCGCTCGGCGCCGTCATGATGGACGACTGGACGCTGTGCCGCGTCACCGGGCCGGCACTGACGCGGCTTGCCGGGAGTGCGCCCTGATGGAGATCGTCTTCGTCGTCGCGATCGCGGAGAACGGCGTCATCGGCGCCGGCAAAGCCATGCCCTGGCGGCTGAAATCCGACCTGGCGCGCTTCAAGGCCCTCACCATCGGCAAGCCCGTGATCATGGGCCGCAAGACCTTCGAATCCCTGCCTCGCCGTCCCCTGCCGGGCCGCACCAACATCGTGATCACGCGTGATGGGAATTATCGCGCCAATGGCGCCATCGTCACGACGTCGGCGGCGGATGCCGGCGCGGTTGCGCTGGGTGATGCCCTGCGGCGTTCGGCCACCGAGATTGCGGTGATCGGCGGCGCCGAGATCTTTCGGCAATGGCTCGATCGCGCCGATCGCCTCGAAATCACCGAAGTGCACGCGCGGCCCGACGGCGATACGCATTTCGACATCGACAAGGCGGAGTGGGACGAGGTCGCGCGTGTCCGCCATCCGGCCGGAGGCGACGACAGCGCCGACTACTCCTATGTGACATATCGTCGGCGGCGCGGCCATTAACCGCTTTCGTCAATGTTTACATTGACTTTTTCGTGCCCGAGCATAGCTCGGAAGACGGCCCGGGCTGCGTTGTAAGGGACCTGCCTGTCCCCTATAAAGCCGGACCGGACAAAGCGGGCGGGGGCAATTCCACCCTGCCGAGGAGATCGTCGAATGCCGTGGAAGAATCAGGGCGGTGGCCCATGGGGCTCGGGTCCAAAGGGACCGTGGGGCTCAGGCCCGCAACCGGTCGGGCCGAGGCCGCCAGACCTGGAAGACCTTCTGCGGCGCGGCCAGGACCGCCTCCAGCAGATCATGCCGGGCGGCTATTTCTCCGGCATCGGCATCACGCTGATAGTGCTGCTGATCGTCGCGTTCTGGCTGTTGTCGGGCTTCTTCCGCGTGCAGTCCGAAGAGCTCGGCGTCGTGCTCCGCTTCGGCAAGCATGTCCGCACCGTGCAGCCGGGCCTGAACTATCATCTGCCCTATCCGATCGAGACGGTGCTGCTGCCCAAGGCGCTGCGCGTCAACACGATCTCCATCGGCATGACGCTGATCGACGATCCGGCGCGGCGCGGCCGCTCCATTCGTGACGTGCCGGAGGAGAGCCTGATGCTGACGGGCGACGAGAACATCGTCGACGTCGACTTCACCGTGCTCTGGCGCATCAAGCCCGACGGCGTCGGTGATTTCCTCTTCAACATCCAGAATCCCGAAGGCACCGTGAAGGCGGTCGCCGAGAGCTCGATGCGCGAGGTGATCGGCCGCTCGCAGATCCAGCCGATCCTGACCGGTGCCCGCAATGTCACCGAGCAGGGCGTGCAGGAGCTGATCCAGAAGACTCTGGACACCTACGGCGCCGGCATTCAGATCAGCCAGGTGCAGATGCAGAAGGTCGATCCGCCGGCACAGGTCATCGACGCCTTCCGCGACGTCCAGGCCGCTCGCGCCAATCTCGAGCAGTTGCAGAACGAAGCGCAGACCTACGCCAACCAGGTCGTGCCGCAGGCGCGCGGACGTGCGGCCAAGATCCAGCAGGATGCGGAAGGATACAAGGAGCAGGCGGTCGCCGAAGCCAAGGGCCAGAGCGCGCGCTTCCTGAAGGTTTACGAGGAATACAAGAAGGCGCCCGACGTGACGCGTGAACGGATCTACCTGGAGACGATGGAGCGCGTGCTCGGCGGTGCGGACAAGCTCGTCTATGACGGCGGCCAATCCGGCCAGGGCATCGTGCCCTATCTGCCGCTCGGCGAATTGACCACCAAGCGGCCGCCTACCACCGGTCCGCAGTCGAGCGGAGGCAACCGATGAGGTCTCCGGTCACAGGTATCGTCACGTTGCTCGGCCTCCTGCTCGTCGTGGTCGTCGGCTACATGTCGCTGTTCACGGTGCAGCAGACCGAGCAGACCATCGTGCTGCAGTTCGGCCGCCCCGTCGACGTCGTCACCGCGCCCGGCCTGCACTTCAAGGCGCCGTGGAATTCGGTGATCAACATCGACAAGCGGATTCTCGACCTTGAGAACCCGTCGCAGGAAGCGATCGCGTCCGACCAGAAGCGGCTCGTGGTCGACGCGTTCGCGCGCTACCGCATCAAGGACGCGCTGCGCTTCTACCAGAGCGTCGGCTCGATCCAGGCTGCGAACATCCAGCTGACCACGCTGCTGAACGCGGCGCTGCGCCGCGTACTCGGCGAGGTCACCTTCATCAACGTCGTGCGCGACGACCGCGAGAAGCTGATGCAGCGCATCCGCGACCAGCTCGATCGCGAGGCCGACGGCTACGGCATCCAGGTCGTCGACGTCCGGATCCGCCGCGCCGACCTGCCGGAGCAGAACAGCCAGGCGGTCTACCAGCGCATGAAGACCGAGCGTGAGCGCGAGGCAGCCGAGTTCCGCGCCCAGGGCGGCCAGAAGGCCCAGGAGATCCGCTCAAAGGCCGACCGCGAGGCGACCGTGATCATCGCGGAAGCTAATTCGCTGGCCGAGCAGACCCGCGGCGCGGGCGATGCCGAGCGCAACCGCCTGTTCGCGGAAGCCTACGGCAAGGACGCCGACTTCTTCGCGTTCTACCGGTCGATGACGGCCTATGAGAACGGGCTGAAGTCGAGCGACACCCGCTTCCTGCTGCGGCCGGACTCGGATTTCTTCCGGTACTTCAGCAACCCGTCCGGCAAGATGGCGACCGAGACGCCGGCGAAGCCGTAAGCTAGACAGGGGGCGGCGGATCGCGCCGCCCTTCGTCCAGACAATAACAGCATACCGGGAGGTTCCCATCCGATGAGGTCCATTGCGTTCGCCGACTTCCTCATCGGCCTGGGCATCCTGTTCGTGCTGGAGGGCTTGATGTTCGCAGCCAGTCCGAACTGGATGCGCAAGGCCATGAAGAGCGCCATCGCCACGCCGGACAACATCCTGCGGGCGGTCGGGATCGGTTCGGCGATCGCCGGCCTGATCCTGATCTGGGTTATGCGGCGTCCGGTTTAGGTCGCGGGCCAACGCCAAAGTGAAGGCGATAGACCCGGTTTTCGCCGTATTATCGGGGTCTTGAGGCCGTTATGCTCCGTGCTTGCGCCGGCCCCCCGTTCGAGCGCAGTCTGGACGCCGAAACCTTTTCTCTGGAGATCCCAATGACCGCTGCCACCATTGCCCCGAC
This sequence comes from Bradyrhizobiaceae bacterium, assembly GCA_003963435.1. GTDB lineage: Bacteria > Pseudomonadota > Alphaproteobacteria > Rhizobiales > Xanthobacteraceae > Bradyrhizobium. Next base: position 14,456 of record RXJC01000031.1, read on the forward strand.
CCGATTGCGTTTAGGGCTGGCCGCGCTCGCCGTCGCTGCTTTCACCGCGTTCGGCACGCCGGCTGAGGCGCGCGGACCGGAGGGCATCGCCGACGTCGCCGAGAAGGTGATCGACGCGGTCGTCAACATCTCGACCTCGCAGACCGTCGAGGCCAAGGGCGGCGGCAGCAACAGCATGCCGCAACTGCCGCCCGGCTCGCCCTTCGAGGAGTTCTTCGACGACTTCTTCAAGAACCGCAGGGGCCCCGGCGGCGGCAGCAAGGGCGGCGATGGCGGCGCCCCGAAGAAGACCAACTCGCTCGGGTCCGGCTTCATCATCGACACGTCGGGTATCGTCGTCACCAACAACCACGTCATCGCGGACGCCGACGAGATCCACGTCATCCTCAACGACGGCACCAAGATCAAGGCCGATCTGGTCGGCGTCGACAAGAAGACCGATCTCGCCGTGCTCAAGATCAAGCCGCCGAAGCCGCTGGTCGCGGTGAAGTTCGGCGACAGCGACAAGCTGCGGCTCGGCGACTGGGTGGTCGCGATCGGCAACCCGTTCAGTCTCGGCGGCACGGTGACGGCCGGCATCGTCTCGGCCAAGAACCGCGACATCTCCTCGGGACCCTACGACAGCTACATCCAGACCGACGCCTCGATCAATCGCGGCAATTCCGGCGGTCCGCTGTTCAACCTCGACGGCGACGTCATCGGCGTCAACACGCTGATCATCTCGCCCTCCGGCGGCTCGATCGGCATCGGCTTTGCCGTGCCGTCGAAGACGGTCGCGGGTGTCGTCGACCAGCTCCGTCAGTTCGGCGAGCTGCGCCGCGGCTGGCTGGGCGTGCGCATCCAGAGCGTCACCGACGAGATCGCGGAGAGCCTCAACATCAAGCCGGCGCGCGGTGCGCTGGTCGCCGGCGTCGACGACAAGGGCCCGGCCAAGCCCGCCGGCATCGAGCCCGGCGACGTCGTCGTCAAGTTCGACGGCAAGGACGTCAAGGATCCGAAGGACCTGTCGCGCGTCGTCGCCGACACCGCGGTCGGCAAGGAGGTCGACGTCGTCGTCATCCGCAAGGGCCAGGAGGAGACCAAGAAGGTCACGCTCGGCCGCCTCCAGGATCCCGACAAGGTGCAGGCCGCGGCGAAGACCGACGAGCCGGCCCCCGAGAAGCCGGTGACGCAGAAGGCGCTCGGCCTCGATCTCGCCGCGCTGAACAAGGATTTGCGCACGCGCTACAAGATCAAGGACAGCGTCAAGGGCGTGGTCGTCACCTCGGTCGATGCCAATTCCGACGCCGCGGAAAAGCGCCTCTCGGCCGGCGACGTCATCGTCGAGGTTGCGCAGGAGGCGGTGTCGAGCGGCGCCGACATCCAGAAGCGGGTCGACCAGCTCAAGAAGGACGGCAAGAAGTCGGTGCTGCTGCTGGTCTCGAACGCCGACGGCGAGCTGCGGTTCGTTGCGCTGAGCGTGCAGTAACTTCATCTGTCATTCCGGGGCGATGCGAAGCATCGAACCCGGAATCTCGAGGTTCCGGGTCTGGTGCTTCGCACCATCCCGGAACGACATTGTGTCATCCCTCCACGAACTCCTCCCGCCGATATCCCTGCGCATAGAGCAGCGCGGTGAGATCGCCGTGGTCGATCCGGGCGGCCGCGGCGGCCGCCACGGCCGGCTTGGCGTGATAGGCGACGCCGAGCCCCGCCGCCTGGATCATCGCGAGATCATTGGCGCCGTCGCCGACCACGACGGAGTCGATGTCGTCGAGATCGAAGGATTCCATCAGATCCACCAGCGTCGCGAGCTTGGCCGCCCGGCCCAGGATCGGCTCCTTCACCTCGCCGGTGAACTTGCCGTCGCGCACCACGAGCTCGTTGGCGCGGTTCTCCTGGAAGCCGATCTTGGCGGCGACCGCGCTGGTGAACAGCGTGAAGCCGCCGGAGACGAGGCAGGTATAGGCGCCGTGCTTGCGCATGGTCGCGACCAGTGTGCTGCCTCCCGGGGTCAGCGTGATGCGCTTGGCCAGGACTTCGTCGACCACGCTGGCGGGCAGGTTCTTCAGCAGCGCGACGCGCTCGCGCAGCGCCGGCTCGAATTCGATTTCGCCGCGCATGGCGCGCTCGGTGATAGCAGCGACATGAGCCTTCATCCCGACGAGGTCGGCGAGCTCGTCAATGCATTCCTGGCCGATCATGGTGGAATCCATGTCGGCGAGAAAAAGTTTCTTGCGCCGGGCGCCTGTTGGTTGCACGACGATGTCGATCGGCAGGTCGCCGCGGAGCTCGCGCAGCCGCTGCTCGATGGCGTGGCGGTCCGCTTCGAGGTTGTTGTCGGCGCCGAAGGGGATATCGACCGCGACCCCGTCGAACAGCCAGTGCGCGGGCGCGGCTTGAGGCAGCACGGCGCGGGCGCCGTCGACGATGGTGCTGTCGAGCGCGGGATTGTCGGGGTTGCAGATCAGCGTGGCGACGAGGGACATTTGAGGTTTTCGTGAGCGAGGAGCAAGTCGGCAGAAGGCCTGTTGGCGAGGCCGTGCTTATCGCAGGCCCGACCGCCAGCGGCAAGTCGGCGCTGGCGCTCGAGCTGGCCCTCGGCACGGGCGGCGTCGTCATCAATGCCGATTCCATGCAGGTCTACCGTGACCTCCGCATCATCACGGCGCGGCCGACACAGGATGAGGAAGCGCGCGCTCCGCATCGTCTCTACGGCCACGTCGATGCCGCCGTGAATTTCTCCGCCGGGGCCTGGGTGGCCGACGCGGCAAAGGCGCTCGCCGAGGCCAAAGCGGAAGGCCGCCTGCCGATCTTCATCGGCGGCACCGGGCTCTATTTCAAGGCGCTGACGGCCGGCCTTTCCGTGGTGCCGCCGATCCCCACTGAGGTGCGCGACGACGTACGCGCGCGGCTGGAACGGAACGGCGTGGAGGCGCTGCATGCGGAACTGGCGCGTCGCGATCCCCGTGCCGCCGAACGATTGAACCTGCGTGACCGCACCCGGATCGCGCGCGCGCTCGAAGTGGTCGAGGCGACCGGCCGTTCGCTGCTCGACTGGCACCGCGAGGGCCAGCCGCCGCTGCTGCCGAAGGACAGTTTTCGCGCCGTCTTTCTCGCGCCCGATCGTGACGAGCTCTATGCCCGGATCGACGCCCGTTTCGATGCCATGCTGGGGGCCGGCGCTCTGGAGGAGGTCGAGCGGCTCGCCGCCAGGCAGCTCGATCCGCTATTGCCGGCGATGAAGGCGCATGGCGTCCCAGCCCTGATCCGGCACTTGCGCGGTGAGCTCAGCCTGGAAGAGGCCGCCAGCATCGGCCGCGCCGACACCCGCCATTACGCCAAGCGGCAATTCACCTGGTTCCGGCACCAATTGCCGGAGTTCGAATGGGTGAAGCCGGAGGA
>RXJC01000031.1:17889-27176 GCA_003963435.1 Bradyrhizobiaceae bacterium
GGGTGAAGCCGGAGGAGGCGAGGGGATGGCTCGCAGCCGTCGTGAAAATGGCTCGAGGCCCCAGCTGACGCGGTTTTGTGTTCAGGTTCCCCAATTTACCTCTCGCCGAACCCGGGGAACACCGCTAGACTGTCAAAATCGCGCGGGAACGGCCGCATTGCCTTGACATCCGGGCTTTGGCCGCTATGTTTCGCGCAACCTTTGGGAAGCCGGGCGCCTGCCATGCGTAACATTATTACCAAACTCCTTATCGCCGTCGTACCCAGGCACACCGCCGGGGGTGGCTAGCTGCCATCCACATGACAGGCGGTGTGCATGGGCCCTCTTCGGGGCCTTTTTTATTTCCCGAACCCGACACGAACGAAGCCGCTGACAACAGCGCATCCGGAGCAAGCCAATGACCGACAAGAGCCACGATCCGAACCAGATGACCGGCGCCGCGATGATCGTCCGCGCGCTCATCGATCACGGCGTGACCGACATCTTCGGCTATCCCGGCGGCGCCGTGCTTCCGATCTACGACGAGATCTTCCAGCAGAGCGAAGTCCAGCACATCCTCGTTCGTCACGAGCAGGGCGCGGGCCACGCCGCCGAGGGCTATGCGCGCTCGACCGGCAAGCCGGGCGTCGCGCTGGTGACCTCCGGCCCCGGCGCCACCAACATGGTGACGCCGCTGACCGACGCGTTGATGGATTCGATCCCGCTGGTCTGCATCTCCGGCCAGGTGCCGACGCATCTGATCGGCAACGACGCGTTCCAGGAATGCGACACCGTCGGCATCACGCGCCCCTGCACCAAGCACAATTGGCTGGTTCGCGACGTCAACGATCTCGCCAAGGTGCTGCACGAAGCCTTCTACGTCGCCACCTCCGGCCGTCCCGGTCCGGTGCTCGTCGACGTTCCCAAGGACGTTCAGTTCGCGACCGGCACCTATCATCCGCCGCGCAAGTCCGACGTGCACCGCTCCTACGCGCCGCGCGTGAAGGGCGACGCGACGCAGATTCGCAAGGCGGTGTCGCTGCTCGCGGGTGCCAAACGCCCCGTGATCTACAGCGGCGGCGGCGTCATCAATTCCGGCCCCGAGGCCACCAGGCTGCTGCGCGAGCTGGTCGAGGTCACCGGCTTCCCGATCACCTCGACGCTGATGGGCCTCGGCGCCTATCCGGCGTCCGGCAAGAACTGGCTCGGCATGCTCGGCATGCACGGCACCTACGAAGCCAACATGACGATGCATGATTGCGACGTCATGCTGTGCGTCGGCGCGCGCTTCGACGACCGCATCACCGGCCGGGTCGATGCGTTCTCGCCCGGCTCGAAGAAGATCCACATCGACATCGACCCGTCCTCGATCAACAAGAACATCCGCGTCGACGTGCCGATCATCGGCGATTGCGGCAACATCCTCGGCGACATCCTGCAGGTGTTCAAGGCGGAGGCGAAGAAGCCCGACATCAAGAATTGGTGGCAGCAGATCGCGCAATGGCGCGCCCGCAACTCGCTCTATTACAAGAAGAGCAGCGATGTCATTCTGCCGCAGCACGCGATCCAGAGCCTGTTCGAGGCCACGCGCGGCAAGGACACCTACATCACGACCGAGGTCGGCCAGCACCAGATGTGGGCGGCGCAGTTCTACGGCTTCGAAGAGCCGCATCGCTGGATGACCTCCGGCGGTCTCGGTACCATGGGCTACGGCCTGCCGGCCGCGGTCGGCGTGCAGGTGGCCCATCCGGACAGCCTCGTCATCGACATCGCGGGCGATGCCTCGGTGCAGATGACGATGCAGGAGATGTCGACGGCGGTGCAGTACGAGCTGCCGATCAAGATCTTCATCCTGAACAACCAGTACATGGGCATGGTGCGGCAGTGGCAGCAGCTGCTGCACGGCAACCGCCTGTCGCATTCCTATTCGGAGGCGCTGCCGGATTTCGTCAAGCTCGCGGAAGCCTATGGCGCGGTCGGCCTTCAGGTGCACAAGCCCGGCGACCTCGACGGCGCCATCAAGGAGATGATCTCGGTCAAGCGCCCGGTGCTGTTCGACTGCCGCGTCGCGGCGCTCGAAAACTGCTTCCCGATGATCCCCTCCGGCAAGGCGCACAACGAGATGCTGTTGCCGGAGCAGGCCAATGACGAGGCGACCGCGAAGGCGTTCGCCGGCGGCAAGGCGCTGGTGTGACGAGAGAGATTTGAGGGGACGACAATGAACCAGCCCGCATCCGCCTACTTCATCGAAGAGCGCCACGATCCGAACGAGACGCACACGCTTGCCGTGCTCGTGCAGAACGAGCCCGGCGTGCTCGCGCGCGTCATCGGACTGTTCTCGGGCCGCGGCTACAACATCGAAAGCCTCACGGTCTCGGAGACCGAGGCCCAGAAACATCTGTCGCGCATCACCATCGTCACCACGGGGACGCCGATGGTGATCGCGCAGATCAAGAACCAGCTCGACCGCATGATCCCGGTCTATCAGGTCGTCGACATGACCCAGACCCGGCGCTCGATCGAGCGCGAGCTCGCCATGGTGAAGGTGCGCGGGCAGGGCGAGCATCGCGTCGAGGCGCTCAGGCTGGCGGATGCGTTCCGCGCCCGGGTGATCGACGCCACCACCGAGAGCTTTGTGTTCGAGATCACAGGCAATACGGACAAGATCAACCAGTTTATCGACCTGATGCGCCCGCTCGGCCTTGTCGAGGTGTCGCGCACCGGCGTTGCCGCGATCGGCCGCGGGCCCGAAGGGATGTGAACCATGCTGGCGCGCGACTGGTATTATAACGAGCGGAACCGGATGGGGATCGGGCCCGCTGTGGCCTCGATCTACGACGCCCATGACGATGCCGATCTGCGGGCGCGCGCCGCATTGAAAATGCTGGGCGTCCAGCGCGGCTGGCGCATCGCCGACATCGGCTGCGGCAACGGCGTGCTGGCGACCGAAGCGGCGCTGCTGGGCGCCGAGGTCGACGCCATCGACATCTCGCCGGCGATGCTGGCGCTTGCCGAGATCTACGCCCGCGATCGCAAGGCGCCCGTGCGCACCCAGTCCGCCGGCCTGCTCAGCTTCGCCTATCGGCCGGATTCCTACGACCTGATCGTCAGCGAGTTCACGCTGCACCATTTGCCGGACTTCTGGAAGGTGGTGGCGATGTCGCGAATTTTCCGTGCGCTGAAGCCCGGCGCGAGCTTCTACCTGCGCGACATCGTCTACGCCTCGATGCCCGACGCGGTCGAGCGCGACGTCGAGCAATGGGCCGACTTCCAGATCAAGAACCACGATTTTTCGCGCGACAGCGTCGTCACGCACATGCGCGACGAATATTCCACCTTCGGCTGGGTCATGGAGCGGATGCTGACCGACGTCGGCTTCACGCTGGTCTCGGCCGATTACCACGCACCGATGCACGGCACGTATCTGCTGCGCAAACCCAATTCTTCCGCGTAAAGGCCGGCGAGCAGGGCTAGAGAACAACAGGGCTGCACGACAGGGCAGAGCCGAGAACAACAATGAAGCCGGCCGACATCCTCATCGCCCTCCTGGTGGCGATCATCTGGGGGCTTGCCTTCGTGGCGAGCCGGATCGCGCTCGACGAGTTTTCGCCGGAGCTGATGACGGCGATGCGCTTCGGCATTGCCGCGCTGCCGTGCCTGTTCATTCCGAGGCCCAAGGTCGCCTGGCCGCTTCTGATCGCGATCAGCCTCACGCTGTTCCTCGGCCAGTTCCTGAGCCAGGCCTACGGCATCGCCCATGGCGTGCCGGTCGGGCTGACCAGCGTCGTCGTGCAGAGCCAGGCGCTGTTCACCATCGGCTTTGCCGCGCTCGCTTTCGGCGAACGGCCGACGCCAATGCAGACGCTTGGCATCGTCATCGCGGCGGTGGGCCTGCTCATGATCTGCGGCACGGTCGGTTACGATTTCAGCGTCGCCGCCTTTGCGGTGCTGATGATCGCTCCGATCTGCTTTGCGATCGGCAATCTGCTGCTGCGCGGGGCCCGCGGCGCGCCGATGTTCGACCTGTTTGCCTGGCTCTGCCTCACCGCGGCAGTGCCGCTATTCGCGCTCGCGCTGGTCGTCAATGGACCGGCGCCGACCTTCCAGTCGTTGATCCACATGTCGCTGACCGGTCTCATCTGTCTGCTGGTGATCGGCGCCATCTCCACCAGCATCGCCTATTGGCTGTGGGGGCGGCTGCTGCGCGACTATCCCGCCGCGCAGGTGGTGCCGTTCGCGCTGCTGGTCCCGTTCATCGGCTCGGCGGCCTCCAGCATCGTGTTCGGCGAGCGGTTCGGACCGTTGCGTCTCGCCGGCATGCTGACCGTGATCGGCGGTATCGCGGTGATGGTGTTGGCGAAGCGCCCGCAAATCGTGCCGAAGACCGCGTGAGGTGACGATGACCTACTCGTTATTCTATGCCTTCCTCGTCTTCATGGTCGTGATGTACTTCACGCCCGGCCCGAACAACATCATGCTGCTGTCCTCGGGCCTGACCTACGGCTTCCGGCGCACCATCCCGCATATCGTCGGCATCGTTCTCGGCTTCGCGTTCATGGTCGCTGCGGTCGGCCTCGGGCTCGGCTCCGTGTTCCTGGCCTATCCCATCCTCCAGACCATCCTGAAATATGCCGGTGCCGCCTACCTGATCTATCTGGCCGCTGCGATCGCCATGTCCGGTACGACCAAGCCTGGGGAGGGGGATAGCCGCGGCCCCATGACCTTCTGGGGCGCGGCGATGTTCCAGTGGATCAACGCCAAGGGCTGGGTGATCGTGATCGGTACCATCACCGCCTATGCGGCGATCGCCCAATTCCCGCTCAACATCGCGATCCAGACCCTGATCAGCCTCATCGTCGGCACGGTTTCGACCGTGGTCTGGGCCCTGTTCGGCTCCGCATTGCGGCCGGTCCTGACCTCCGAGCGGCTGGTCCGCGCCTTCAATATCCTGATGGCGCTGCTGCTGCTGGCCTCCCTCTACCCCGTTTTCATGGATGCATGATGTCGCGGATTTCCATGCAGAAACGGGTTTCCCTCAGGGCTGAAAATGCTCTAGACAGCCCCCGAAATCCGCAAATTTCACCCTTCGGACACTGACCATTGGCCGATTTCGGCCCTGAACGAGGAAACGACCTATGCGTGTTTATTACGATCGCGACGCCGACCTGAACCTGATCAAGGGCAAGAAGGTCGCCATCGTCGGCTATGGCAGCCAGGGCCATGCCCATGCGCTCAATCTGAAGGATTCCGGCGTCAAGGAAGTCGCCATCGCGCTGCGCAAGGACTCGGGCTCGGTGAAGAAGGCGGAAGCCGCCGGCTTCAAGGTGATGGAAGTCGCCGAAGCCGCCAAATGGGCCGACCTCGTCATGATGCTGACCCCGGACGAGCTCCAGGGCGACATCTACCGCGAGCACCTGCACGACAACATGAAGAAGGGCGCCGCCCTCGTGTTCGCGCATGGCCTCAACGTCCACTTCAACCTGCTCGACCCGCGCGCCGACCTCGACGTGCTGATGATCGCGCCGAAGGGCCCCGGCCACACCGTGCGCTCGGAGTATCAGCGCGGCGGCGGCGTGCCCTGCCTGATCGCGATCGCCAAGGACGTCTCGGGCAACGCCCATGACCTCGGCCTGTCCTACGCCTCGGCCGTCGGCGGCGGCCGCGCCGGCATCATCGAGACCACCTTCAAGGAAGAGTGCGAGACCGACCTGTTCGGCGAGCAGGTCGTGCTCTGCGGCGGCCTGGTCGAGCTGATCAAGGGCGGCTACGAGACCCTGGTCGAAGCAGGCTACGCCCCGGAGATGGCCTATTTCGAGTGCCTGCACGAAGTGAAGCTGATCGTCGACCTGATCTATGAAGGCGGCATCGCCAACATGAACTACTCGATCTCCAACACCGCCGAATACGGCGAGTACGTCACCGGCCCGCGCATCATCACGGACGAGACCAAGAAGGAGATGCGCAAGGTTCTGGCCGACATCCAGGGCGGCAAGTTCGCCCGCGACTGGATGCTTGAGAACAAGGTCAACCAGACCTCGTTCAAGGCGACCCGCGCCAAGCTGGCCGCGCACCCGATCGAGGAAGTCGGCGCGAAACTCCGCGACATGATGCCCTGGATCAAGAAGGGCGCGCTGGTCGACAAGTCGAAGAACTGAGTATTTGTGCCCCGGACGCAGCGCAGCCCCCGGCGATGCGAAGCATCGTCCGGTGTGCCGCGCTGCTGATCCGGGATCCATGTGGTGAGCTGGGTCCCGGCTCAGCGGCGCATCGTTCGGGTGCTGCGCCGCGTCCGGGACAAGAAGGCGAAACACAAGCTTCGTTCGCCAAACCAATTTTCAAATCTTGGCGATTATCTTGGAGCGAGATTGCAGACAGCGGTCTCGCTCTTTTCATCTCGCGCGAAGCATTGCTGCTTCATTCAAATTCTTCGAGAGTTGACGTGCTCCTTGAGCCGAAGAAGTGATGCTTAAGCCACATTATTGATGCGGCGTCGTTTTCGAGACTTTCCTGCACGCCGTCGAATCCCAAAACATCAACGTTCTCGGAGTCAAAGATTCGGCTCTTCATTCGTGGTCTTATAGTGCGGTCCGTGCGCCCGCCATAGCCGTAGTCGAAGATGTCGCGGGCTAAGACCCCTTGCGAAGTACTCAGTCAACACCTCCGCAATGTGGCCCTCATCACAGGTCTGGATCAAGAGCCACAAGCCGCAGGCGCCGTTGTGCCAATCGTCGTCGACCCGCCAACCAGGGCGGGCGATGTCGAGCGCTCCACACAACATCCGGTGCTGAGGGGAGCGGCGTGACGATGGCATCACCGATCGAAATATTCACTCATGGCGCGACGAAGTCTCGGCAGTCTCTTCTCGAAGATGTCGATTCGTTCCCCAAGTTCCTTTGCAAGCAAGTCCACGTTGCTCAATGCTTTGATGAAGCGATCCATATCGTGAGAGGCGCCGTCGCGGAGCAGACGCCTCTCACGATCCAGACTGGTGAATGCCGTTTTGTCCCACTCTTCCGGGGTGTGGAGCCGAGCGCTGATAGCGTCGGCCGCGCTTCGCTTCGATTCACCCGATACGCCCGCGTCGATAGCGGCAGAGACCGCGCGTCGGACCTGAACGAAACTTGCATCGTCTGTATCAGGCAACAGCGTTTTCAGGTCCCTTGAGAGCATCGAGCTGATCGTACTGAATCCGAGCTCCCGGAACTGGTCTCGAATGCCGTAGACCGACCTCACGCCCGTGAAGGTTCCTCCAACCGTCGTGAGAAGCTCCAGGGCGTCACGCAGGCCAGGGAGCTCTCGCAAAATCCGGTCTTCTTCCCGAGCAAGGACGCCAGCGCGGATCTGCTGTCGAATGCCAATATAGGCGAAATAGATGGCGATGGCTGCCACGATCGACGTAAGGGCGCTTCCGATCAGGTTGCCTGCGAATCCTGCCCAGGATTCCGAGATTCCGCTCTTGCGGCCGAGCGCGACGATCGCATCGATCCACACTGGCAACACGAATGCAAAACAGCCCGCTGTGAACAGCAAGGCCAGACCAAACCAAGGCGGAATTCGATAGCTATTCATATCGCGACACTGCCGCGGCCGCATCAGATTGTCGAGGGGTGGGCAGCATGACAACTGCGACGATCGAGCCCCGTCCCATCGCCCCAGCCCGTAGCGGTTGTGGGATGCTTGGAGTGAGCATGAGCTTCGACCCTACGGCGTGCGCGGGGTTCTGAAGTGGGTTCGCTGATGCGATTGGCAGCAGGCAGCTTCCGACAGTAGGCCCGACCTCAGCGACGCCTTGGTGGCCCGCGCGCGGCCGCACAAGGAGAGCGGGGTGAATTAGGCGCCTCCCTTCCAGATACTCTCGAGTTCCACTTCGATCGCGTCAAAGATGCGCGTGGCGACGTCGATCACTTCGTCGACTGTCCCCTGAAGAGCAATGAGATTGTGGTCCGGGTGCTCTGCCTTCCGGCTTTGTGGCCTCCGGCTCGCCAATTGGTCAAAGACCGCAGCAACAGTTCGAAGATTCGAGAACTCTGTCGGGACGTTGCCAGGCAATTCTTCTAAAGCCTCCCAGGCCTCTTGCATCCCGGGAAATGAACTAACGTCCAGTTGCTCTGGCTCGGCATGCTCCACCCGAAGACTATTTTGGATCAAAATGAGCTTTTCGCGAAAGGAAAAAATCACGAAGCGAGCGCGCAGAAGAACTCCGAGCCTGCGTCGATCATTTTGGCTTTGATGAACTTCGCGGTCGAAATCGATCTTCTTTATTGCAGCATTGTAAGCGAGAGTTGCGCCCCGAAATACTGTACCAGCCCCGACCAGGGCGATAACAGCCGCCATAAGCGGCTGCCAGTCCTTTATCGAAAATCCTTTCGGATCAATTGAGATCGCAATCAAGACAACAACGGAAAACACCAGAAGACTGAAAGCCAGGAGATCGTTGCGCTGCATCTGTTTCCCCGAACTGGACCGCAATCAAGGGTAGCAGTATGAAATCGCCTTTGCGAGGACTTCGGAGCAGACCCGCCAAGCGCGCTCGGGACCATTGCGATCGAACACGATCGGCAGTGCTACAAGATCGGCCGCGACGTCGCCTGTCGCTGGCGCCATAGCTTCTTGCGGTGCGTCACGTGCGCAGAATATGCCGTTGCTGCGCGGCCTGAGAACCACCGTCCATTGCGCTGGCACATCTCTTCTCCTACATGATCGCGGGCACCTGAGGGAGGGAAGACCATGCGATCTGTCGTCGTCACCGGTGCGTCCACCGGCATTGGCTGGGCCACTGCAAAATTCCTGATCGGGCGCGGCTTCCGCGTCTTCGGCAGCGTTCGCAAGCAGGCCGATGCCATCAGGCTCAAGGCCGAGCTCGGCGCCAATTTCATGCCACTGCTGTTCGACGTCACCGACGAAGCCGCGGTCCTCGCGGCTGCGCGAGACGTGCGCACGGCCCTGAACGGCGAGACGTTGGCCGGCCTCGTCAACAATGCCGGTGTCGCGGTCGCCGGCCCCGTGCTCGAATTGTCGGCCGACGATTTCCGCCGTCAGATGGACATCAACGTGATCGGCCCCGTGATCGCGACGCAGGCGTTCGGGCCGTTGCTCGGCGCCGATCCCTCGCTGAAGGGGCCGAAGGGGCGAATCGTGATGATCAGCTCGGTCGCGGGCAAGAACGGCAATCCGCTGTCGGCGCCCTATTGCACCTCCAAGCATGCCGTCGAGGGCCTGTCCGAAAGCCTGCGCCGCGAATTGATGCTGTTCGGCATCGACGTCATCATCGTCGCCCCCGGCGCGGTGAAGACGCCGATCTGGAGCAA
>RXJC01000064.1 GCA_003963435.1 Bradyrhizobiaceae bacterium
GGCCCGTCGGTCTTCACCGCCACGGGCATGCCGTGCGACTGGTAGCGCACGAAGGCGGTCATGTCGGTGAGCTCCCGGGACTTGAACTTCCAGGGTTCGGCCTTCATGTGCTCGCTGCGGCAGATGTTGATCCGCTGCTCGAGGTTGACCGGCTTCTTCAGCTTGTCGTCCCATTTCGGCATGGCGGCGCCGACGCCCTTCATGCTGGTCACGGCCTCGCCGTGGCAGCTCATGCAGGACTTGCCCTCGCTGCCCTCGACCTTCTTCCAGGCATCCGCCGCGCGTTCGACGGCGAGGAAGCCCGGATTCTCGAGATCGTCGTCCTGCAGCGCACGGGTCTCCTTGCTGCGGAATTCGTAGCCGGAGATGATGGTTTTGAAGACGTGGCCGGGCGGCGCTGCAATGCCCTTGCGCTCGGCCTCATCTGCAACCGCGAGCGTCGCAACCGACGCGGCGGCCGCGACCACAGCGGCCAAACTCAGATATTGTCGCGCCATCGGTGCCTCCCTCCATGCGCGATGCGCATCATGCCTTGAGCGCAATCTTTTCTTCGGCCGTGATCACCGTGCCGTCGTCGTCGGTCCACGAAAACTTGAACGTGCCGGCTTCGTCGACCCTGGCGTCGAACTGGACGTAGGGATTGGCCGAAATCGCCGGCTCCAGCGCGCACGAGAACACCGGCTTGCCGTTGAACTCGCAGGCGAACTTGTTGATGATCTTGCGCGGAATGGTCTTGCCCTGCGCGTCCTTGCGCTGGCCCGACTCCATGACGTGCGAGACCAGGGTCTTGATCTGGATCACCTCGCCCTTGGCCGCTTCCTTGGGGAGCTTGATGCGCGGTTTGTCTGCCATCTGTTTTCTCCTGACGTCCTTAGCCGCCGCAGCCGCCGATGGTGACCTTGACGGTCTTCTGCTCCGTGAACAGCGAGCCGTCGCTCATCTTCGCGACCGCGACCACGTTCTGCGTGGTCGCGAGCCTGATCCGGATCGAGGCCTCCGCCTTGCCCGACAGCGGCGTGAACGACAGCGTCGCCACACCCGCGTTCGGATTGCCGTCGGCGATGATCAGGACGTCCTTGACGTAGGAATCCGCCGTCATCGGGCTTTCGATGTTGACCGACAGCGGCACGGTGTTGCCGTTCTCCGCGATCTCCGGCAGGTCGAGCGAGATCTTGCCCTTGACCGGCTGCTTGCCGCCGGTGAACTTCTCGATCCACTTCGCCGCGTCGTTCGTCACTTCGGCATCGGCCGCCATCGGCATCAGGGTCAGCATCACGAAGCCGCCCCCGAGCGCAAATGCCTGCCGTCGATTGATGGCTTTCATTCCTGATCCTCCTCGCCGTCAGTTCAGCGTTTTGAGAAAAGCGATGACGTCCTCGACCTGCGCGGCCGTCAGAATGGACTTGCCGACGAATTGCGGGCGCACCCGGCTGAGGCCGTCGTTCCTGAAGAACGCGGGCATCACGGTGTTGGTGAAGATGCGCTTGGGATCGGCGACGATGAGGCGCAATTGCGCCTCGCTGTAGCGGCCGGCGACGCCGTCCAGGGACGGACCGAACTCGCCGTGGAATTCCTCGGACTTCAGGCTGGTGACCTGGTGGCAGGCCAGGCAATTACCGAGCGTGCGCGTCAGAAACACCTTCTTGCCGGCGGCGGCATCGCCGGGGGCACCGGTCAGGGATTTGGGCAGGGAGTCGTTGACGACGTCGAGCTTGATCGGCTCCTTGACGGGCTCTTGGGCGAGAGCGCCGCAGGCCGACAGACAAAGTGCAAACGCAGCCGTAAGCGAGCGCCGCATGTTTCCTACCCTTATCGCGGGGTGACGCCCGCTTTCGACTACGACGGACTCACGGTCCATCAAATTCATTTATTATGATATGTTCATATGATCGGCGCCGTCAAGCGAAATTCGAGCGACGCCTTGCAATCAGCCGTTCGCGGCCAAAAAATCCCGGAACGAGCCGCGCTCATAGGCGCGATCGCGCACGAAGCGAAACATCGCCAGGAAGTGCGGCGGCTTGAGATAACCAGGGGCCCGCGCCACTTCGCGCGCCATCGCGTCCTTTGCGTCGAGCCCGTCGGGCGACGGCGGAAAGAACTGAAAGGTCGGCGTGAACCTGATGCCGTATTTGCGGGCGAGGTCCTTCTCGGCCAATTCCTCGCGGTCGAAGTCCGTCACCTTGCGCGAGCCGATCAGATTGAGCTGCAGCACCTCGAAATTGTCGCGGATATAGCTCGATATGCCGGCATCGGCGAAGTTCACCAGATGCGTCTCGCGGCAATAGGGACAGCCGCGCAGCTCCCACATGATGGCGAGCCGCTTGCCGCCGGCAGCCGCGCTCTCGAGATCCTCGCGCAGATCGAGGAAGCTCTGCAGAAACCAGGGCTCGTGATAGAGCCCGTCTTCTCCGATCGCAGGCTCAGCGGCCGCCGCGCCGCGGCCGGCCAAGGCCGCGCCTGCTGCTAACGCGAGCAGGCCGCGCCGCGTCGGTGCGCGCAGTGACATCGGGGCCTGGTGCGTCGGAAGATCTTGCGCGTTGCTCATTTTTATTATGATATTCGAATACACGAATGTGACAAGGAATTCCGATCTTGCGCTGCACCATCGTGCTGCTGGCGTGGCTGGCCTCGAACACGCTCGCGCTCGGCGCGGAGCCGGACAGACCTGCAGATCTCGCATCGGCGATGGCCCCGATCATGGCCAATCTGCGCACCGCCGCGAGCTATGCGCGCACCGGAAACGTCGCTCTGGCGCAGATCGAGACCGACGAGGCGGTCGGACGGTGGAAACGGCTTGTGCCGAATGCCAATCCCCTGCCCGCCGGCGCGCCGGCCGAATGGACAGGATTTCTCGACCGGGGCCGCGATCGGCTCACGATGATCGCGGGCGCGCTGGACCGCGGCGACAATGCCGCCGCCGGCCGCGAGCTGCTGGCGCTTCGGCAAGCGTTCCACGCGCTCCGGCGTCACGCCGGCCTCTACGATCTCGGCGATTGCATCTTCGAGATCGCGCCCGCCATGGAGACGTTGCGGGTCGCAGCCATCAAGTATGGCGAGCAGCCCGCGCCAGCGAACGCCGAGGAGACCGTCGCCGCCGCGAGCGCGTTCCGCGATCGGCTTCAACGCTGTCATGAATGGGCCAATGCCGAGATCGCGGCCCAGGGCGAATTCCGCCGGCTGATCGACGGCGCCATCGCCAGCAGCGGCGAGATCGCGCATGCTGCGATGGCGGGCGACGGCCCGCTCGTGCATCGCTACCTCGTCGAGCTGCAGTCCTTTGCCCAGTTGCTCGACTTCCGCTACGGCTAGCCTCAGCCGATGCTGGTCAATGCAGGGAAATGCTCGAGCAGCCATTCCGAGACCGCGGGCATCAATCCGGTCAGGAACATCAGGCCCGTCGCGACCAGGAAGACGCCCATCGTCTTCTCGATCAAGCCGAGATGCCGGCGCATGCGGCCGAGCGCGGCGATGAAGCGGCCGGTGAAGGCCGCGGCGATCAGGAAGGGAATGCCGGTCCCGACCGAATAGGCGAGCAGCAGCAGCGCCCCTCGCCCGGTCGTGTCCTCCGAGCCCGCCATCAACAGCACGGCGGCGAGGATCGGACCCGCACAGGGCGTCCAGCCGAACGCAAACGCCAGGCCCATGACGAACGCCCCCGCCACGCCGGCCGGGCGATTGTCGACCTGCACGGTGGCGCTGCGATAGAGCAGCGGAATCTTGAGCAGCCCGAGAAAATGCAGGCCCATCACGATGATCAGCCCGCCCGCGACGATGCCGAGCGTCGACAGATGCGCGGAGACGAAGCGCCCCGCGATCGAGGCGGTCGAGCCGAGTGCGATGAAGACCAGCGAGAATCCCGCCACGAAGGCAAGCGCCGAGATCAGGATGCGCGGCCGCAGGTCCGGCCGATCGCCGGACAGATCCGTGACCGAGACGCCGGCCATGTAGCACAGGAAAGGCGGCACCAGGGGCAGGATGCAGGGCGACAGAAACGACAACAGGCCGGCGACGAAGGCCGCGCCCAGCGTGACGTCCAAGGTCATTTCCACCCCATCCCTAGCACATATACGAATTTAATGATATAAAGCGCCAAGCACGTTCACAAAGCAAGCCCGCACAAAGCAGACCCGCAAGCCAAGTCCAAAAGGCCGGTTACGCAACATGAACAGAATCGTCGCTTTGCTCGCCCTCGTGATCGGGCTCGCGCTGCCCGCGACCGCCTCGCGCGCCGCCGAGCTCGTCATGTTCGAGCGGCCCGGCTGCGCCTGGTGCGCGCGCTTCAACGCCGAGATCGCGCCGATCTACGGCAAGACCGCGGAAAGCCGGACCCCGCCGCTGCGCCGGGTCGACCTGAAGGCCCCCCTTCCCGCCGATCTCGCCGGAATCGATCCGGGTCCCTTCACGCCGACCTTCGTCGTGGTACAAGAGGGTCGCGAGATCGGGCGTATTCGCGGCTATCCGGGGGATGCCTTCTTCTTCGGCCTTTTGGACCGAATCCTGGCAAATGCGGGGTCGGAACCCGAGAGGTCGTGATTGGTCTTGCAGATTCTGCTGAGAGGAACTTGACGCGATGCCGTTGCCGAAGCTGAAGGAGATCGAGGGCTCCGCCGAACTCGAGCAGATGATCGAGAAGGCGCGCGAGGCGAGCGACATGCTCAAGGCGCTGTCGCACGAATCCCGATTGCTGCTGCTCTGCATCCTCGCCGAGGGCGAGAAATCCGTGACCGAGCTCGAGCAGTTCCTGGGCGAGCGGCAATCGACCGTCTCGCAGCAGCTGGCGCGGCTCCGGCTCGACCGGCTGGTGACGACCCGCCGCGACGGCAAGGCGATCTACTACAGCCTCGCCAGCGAGGACGTCCGCAAGATCCTCACCGCCGTTTACGACGTGTTCTGCGAACCGGTGCGTCGGCGCCGCCGGTAGTTTCTTCCGCGCTGGCTTTTCGCGCCCTGACGGCGCAGATTACCCGCGGGCCGATCAAGAAAAGAAGCGGGAGGAATGCTGAGCCCTTCGACCATCGCGTTCGCATGCGGGCTCGCCGCCGGGGCCGTGCTCGGGGTTGCCGGCCGCGCGGGACGCTTCTGCACGCTGGCGATGCTCGAGGACGCATTCTTTGGATCGGATTATCGCCGGCTGAAATCCTTTGCGCTGGCCGCTTCGGTCGCCCTGCTCGCGACCCAGGCTCTTGCCGCGCTCGGCATCGTCGATCTGTCGCGCTCGATCTACCTCACGGCGTCAATCGGCCTTGGCGGTGCGATCCTCGGCGGACTGATGTTCGGCGTCGGCATGGCCCTGGTCGGCACGTGCGGCTTCGGCACCCTGGTACGCGTCGGCGGCGGCGATCTGCGGGCCATCGTGGTCTTCTTGGTGCTCGGCCTGTCGGCGCTCGCGACCATGCGCGGCATCACCGGCATGTTGCGCCTGATGCTGATCGAGCCGTTGTCGGTGCGACTGCCCGAGGGAAGCACCCAGAACCTGACGTCGCTGCTCGGCGCCGGTGGCACGACCCGCGCGATCCTCGTCGTGGCGATTTCCGCCGCGCTCGCGTTCTGGGCCCTCGCCGATGGCAAGCTGATCCGGTCGCCGCGGCTGCTGGCCTCCGGTCTTGCCGTCGGCGCCGCCGTCGCGTTCGGCTGGTTTGCGACCGGATGGCTTGCCGACGACGAGTTCGATCCCGTGCGGGTCTCCTCGCTCACCTTCGTGGCGCCGCTCGGTGACGCCATTCTCTACGTCGCCACGTTCTCCGGCGCGCGGCTCAATTTCGGCATCGGCTCGGTCGCCGGCGTCGTCGCGGGCTCGTTCGCCGCCGCGATGCTCGCGCGCGGCTTCCGCTGGGAGGCATGCGACGACGCGCGCGAGTTGAAGCGTCACATGATCGGCGCGCTGCTGATGGGCATCGGCGGCATCATGTCGCTCGGCTGCACCATCGGTCAGGGCCTGAGCGCGTTCTCCACGCTCGCGGTTTCGGCGCCCGTCACGATGGTGGCCATCGCCTGCGGCGCGCGGGTCGGGCTCGAGTTCACGATGACCGGCGAATGGCTGCCGGCCGTCCGCAGACTGTTCGGGGCCTCGACCTGACGAAGTCGGGTAGTGTCTCAGTTTGAATTTTCGACTACTTCGCGCTTCTTATAGAGGCTGCGAACAGCCGGAACCGGATTGGCGGCGTCGATCAGTTCAACCACGTCCGTCATCTTCATGACGCGATCGATGAGGCCAGACGCAATTGCCGGAGTTGCGCCAAGCGTCTTATGAACGCGGCAGAAATTGTAGAACACGAAGTAGAGCGCCAGCGGGTGGCAATGGTTCTCGGACTTCTTACTGAACGCATTTGTCAGCCTCGTGAACCGGCGCATTGACATGCGCATGGTGAGGCCGCCGCCCTTGCAATCTTAGCCCGCTGTTCTGGGCTAAGAGCGGCGGCGCGCGCTTTGCCGCCTCGCCTCCCAAGTGTGGCAGCAGCCTTCGATTCTGGCGTGCTGCCTTCCTTGATATCGCCGGTGGCGATCCTGCCGACCATGACGGCGGCGCCAATCACGTCGCCGGGACGCTTTTCGTCGTTAGGTCCTCTTGGCATTTTTCCTCATCTTCAATCGCCAGCGCATGAAGTCTTGGGCTTGGTGCCGTTCACCTCTGAGCTGCGCCGTCAGCGCGTCCTCAATCTGTTGAGGGTCCGTCAATCCCGCAATAGCGTCCATAATTACTTGTTCGTTGGCCAACCCAAACGCATCGGCAAAGTAGCCGGGCGCCGGAACGGCATCGCTGGAGCCGAGAGGAAAATGTCTACGGTCCTGGCCCGGCAATGGCGCCCAAAACTCTGGACCCATACCGAGACCATCATTCTTACTCGCCATTGGCGCCTCCTTTGCGCCCAGCCACGTGAAAGGGTAATGCTTAGCGGTAAGCTTCGCAAGGGAGGCCCGACCGTGGTTGATGAGACGCGTCCATTGAAAAACATGCTTGCTGATGCCGTCCGCTCAGCCCTGACTGAAGTATCCAAAGCTGATCTTGCCGAAGGCATCAGCCCCGCCTCCCTATTGGCCGAGGTTGCGGCTGAATTTATGGTGGCTGAGCGCTGGCTAAATAGAAGCGATCAAGCTGGTCACTTCCAAAAATTGGGGCACGACATTGCCGGAGACCTGATTGAGCCCAAACACTATGACGATGGAAATTCAAACTGAGACACTACCCGAACTCGCTGTCAGCGCGACGGCGCCCGCACCGTCAGCTCATACGTCACGCCGTCAGGCAGAAAGCCGCCGAGCCAGTTGTAGCCCCGCTTCTCCAGTTGCGGAAACAGGAACACCGGCTCGCGGCTGAGAAACGCCGTCAGGGTTTCGCCTGATTCCAGCGTCTCGGCCGCGGCGAGGATTTTGGTCATCGGCTCCGGCGGATCGAGCTCCCTGGTGTCGAGCCGCAGCTTCGAGTCCGGCCATTTGGCGCTGGGCTGCGTTCTTGCCGCCAAAGCCTCGGCAGGCTTCCCGGTCAGGGTGAACAGCACCTGCCAGTCGCCTCCGCCGATCTCCGTCGCGGAATGGGCAAAGCCTTTGCCGGCCATCACGTCGAACAAAGGAACGGGCTTGAACGGCGCGTACAGCCGGATGCCCTGGCCCGGTTGCATGCTTTCCACGGCGGCCATGATGGTCGAGAACGGCTCGCCACCGGCGAGCAGGATCGGACGGACATCGACGTCAAGGTACTCTGTCATCTCTTGTGCCTCTGCTTCAACGCCGCGCATCAATCGACTGAAACGGCCCAGCCTCACGGCGCCAGCGCAAGCGTCGATGGCTCTGCGACCTGCGCGGCCTCCGCGTTTTGCAAGGCTGCGAACACCGCCCGTGCGACGAGATCCTCGATGCCGGATCCGCTGCCCATGATGCCCGCAAACACGATGTCGCGGCGGCCGAGCCGCGCAACCAGTCTTGGCGCATCCTTGGCGCCATGCAGGCCTTCGCCGGAGAACAGTCCGAGGACGATTGCGGGCCCGCCGATCGATGCTGCGGCCTCTTCGAGCGACGGCGGCTCTTCCAGAAAGGCGATCACGACTTTTCGGCAGACCGCGCGCGTCTCGATCTCGCGCGCCACCTGCTCGGTGGCCTGGCGTGAGGCGGGATTGCGCTTCGAGCCGTGCGCCAGCAGCACGAATGTGCAGTCCTCCGGCGCAAAACCATGGTCGCGCGCGCAAGCCACGGCCTGATCGCACAACAGATCAGGCAGGCCCGGATCGAGCCCGAGCGGCGGCAGCACGTCGATCCTGCGGCCATCGCCCCTGGCTTCGTCGAGAAGCTGAACCAGACGGTCGCGGGTGAAATAACCGCTGGAAGCAAACAGCGGGTAGACCAAAATCCGACTGGCGGTCAGCGTCTCCAGCGCTTCCCGGATGCCAGGCGTGCCCGAAATGAATCCGATGGCGACCTCGGCGACCAGACCGCGAGCGGCCAATGCGCGCGCAAGCTGGAACGCGCCCGTGTTGCCGGCATCCGGCCGCCGTTCGCCATGGGCCGCCAACAGCAACGCGGTCGACGGGGCCATGCCCGGCTTCTCAATGACTGGTGCCATCGGAAAAAGTGATCTTGTTCCACACGTTGTATTTGCCTGAAGGGCGCGACATCGGAATACGCTTCACCTCGGCAAAGGTTGCCGCATCATAGACCACCAGCGCGCCCTGGTCTTCCCAGATCGACACCAGGGCATAGCGCCCGTATCGGTCGAATTCGACATGCGCGGCCGTCTTGCCCGGTTCCGGCGTGACGTGACGGACCACCTCCAGCGTGCGCTTGTCGATGATCGTCAGCGTGTCCTTGCCGCTGCCCATCATGCTGTCGGTCCAGGCAAAGGGCGTATTCTCGTGGCTTCGCATGAAGAAGCCGGGGCCAGGCGTCTCGATCACCTTGATCTGCGACCAGTCCTGCATGTCCAGCACGCTGATCTTGCCCGCTTTCAAGAGCGGCGTCGCCATCACCAGCCGGCCGTTCCAGGTCCAGGAAATGCCCGAACCGAGATGGGGCAGCCCCGGCAGATCGAGCTGCTTGATATCGCGCCCGACCGTGAGATTGACCACGATCGCCCTGCCCTCGCGCGCCGAGCCGATCAGGTTGCGGTAGGGCGGATCGAAGAAGAAATCATCGAGCGGCTCCGGGGTCTCGATCCGGCGCAGCGCGAACAGGCCCTGCGAGGACGGCAGCGCCTCGATCATGCCCTTCTCGTGGCTGTGCACGAAGCCGGCATAGATCGGGCCCGCGTTTGGATCGGTCGCGATCTCCCAGATCTCCGGAACGTCCTTCAGCGCCGCGATGAAGCTGTTGCGCGACGGCGCCTGGTACACCGCCGAGACCCGCGAGGACGTCCCCTTGCGGTCCTTCACGTCGAAGATCTTCTCGACCGACAAATCGTCCGCCGAGAGCATCACCAGCGTGTGCGGCAGATAATTGGCGACCGCGATATGCTTGCCGTCCCGCGAGATCGCGATGTTGCGCGCATTGATTCCGGCGCGCACCTCGGTGAGCATGGTCAGCGTCCAGAGATCGTATTTGCTGACCCAGCCGTCACGCGACATGAAGAACACGTAGCGGCCGTTCGGCGTGAATTTCGGGCCGCCATGCAGCGCGAAGCGCGTCTGGAAGCGCGCCAGCGGCTCGATGCGGTCGCCGTCCAG
The DNA here is from genome assembly GCA_003963435.1 of Bradyrhizobiaceae bacterium. Classification (GTDB taxonomy): domain Bacteria; phylum Pseudomonadota; class Alphaproteobacteria; order Rhizobiales; family Xanthobacteraceae; genus Bradyrhizobium. The sequence goes on from RXJC01000064.1 coordinate 9,651, forward strand.
GATCGTCGCGTGATGATCGCCGGCCTCGACCACGACGAACAGGTTCATCGGATCAGCCTCGAAGCGCGGACGCTCCAGCGGCGGCGCCGTGGCGTGCACGACGCGGCTGGCCTCGATCTCAGCCGCGCCCCAGGCTGGCACCGCGGGCAATGGCGATGAGACATAGGCCGCGAGTGCAGCGATCTCATCCCTGGCGAGCTTGCTGGAAAAGCCTGGCATCTGGGTCGCGGTCCGTCCATTGGCGATCACTGCCTCTGCCCGCGCCCCCATCATGCGACCGAGATTTTCAGGCAGCAGCGCCGGCCCCAGCCGGCCGAGCCGGTCCGCGCCATGGCACTCGGCGCAATTGTCCGCGAACAGCTTTGCCGCATCCGGCTCGGCGCGCGCGGGAGTGGCCAGCGCCAGCAGCGCGAGAGCAACGAGGATGCGATCAAACGGAGAGCGGCGCTTCATGACGTGTTCCGCGATAGATGCTGGTCTTGACCCGCTCGCTCGGTGCCGCAAGGCCGATCTCGGCGTCGCTGAGATAGCAGCCGGGATCTTCCGCCCAGGCGTCGCCGGTGATCCGTTGCGCGCGCACGCGGGTGTTGCCGTTGCAGATATCGAAATAGGCGCAAGCGCCGCACCGTCCGGAGACGTGGCGCGGCCTCTGCTTCAGGCCCGCCATGATCGGATCAGAAATGTCGGGCCAGATCTCCGAGAAGGGCCGCGTCTTCACGTTGCCGAGCGTATGGTGCCACCACATCGTGTCCGGGTGCACATTGCCGAGATTATCGATGTTGGCGACGTTGACGCCGGAGGAATTGCCGCCCCAGCGCACCAGTTTTGCGCGCAGATCGCTTGCGCGATTGGGGACGGCTCGCTCGGCCCAATGCAAGAGATAGACCGCGTCGGCGTCGTTGTTGCCGGTCACGATCTCCATCTCGCTACCCGACTGCGCCCAGCGCCATGCGCGTGCGATCACCATGTCCATGCGGTCGCGCGTCGTCTGCCACATGGCGTCGTCGCCGCGGTTCTTGTTGCCGCGTCCGGCATAGACGAGGTGCGAGAGGTAGAACTTTGGAAACTTCTCCTGCTCGACCAGATCGAGCAGGCGCGGCAGCTCCGCCGCATTGTCTTCGGTCATGGTGAAGCGGACGCCGACCTTGATGCCGCGGTCGCGCAGGAGCCGCAGGCCGTTCAGCGCCTCCTGATAGGCGCCCTGCTTGCGGCGGAAACGGTCGTGGGTCTCGCCGATGCCGTCGAGCGAGATACCGACATAGTCATAGCCGATATCGCGGATGCGATCGGCCATGGCGGCGTCGACCAGGGTGCCGTTCGAGGACAGGCCGACATAGAACCGCATCGCCTTGGCGCGCGCCGAAATCTCGAAGATGTCGCGCCGCATCAATGGCTCGCCGCCCGACAGAATCAGCACCGGCACGCGGAATGCCTTGAGGTCGTCCATCACGCCGAACACCTGAGCAGTGGAGAGCTCGCCGGGAAAATCGACGTCGCCGGAAATCGAGTAGCAGTGCTTGCAGGTGAGGTTGCAGCGGCGGATCAGGTTCCAGATCACCACCGGTCCCGGCGGCTGCCGCACCGGCCCGCTCGGCGCCGGCTCGTCCAGCTCGCGTAAGTATTGGCTCAGGCGAAACATAACCGTCTCCCGTCAGGCGGCAATGCGAAGGCCGGTCTTCTTCAAGATCCGGGTCGAGAACAGAACCTCATGGGCCCGCGCGGCGGGACCAACCAGCACGGCGATCTCGGCGACCTTCGCCCGTACCTCGTCGCGCGTCCGGCCATGGACCATGGCAAAGAGATTGTAGGGCCACAGCGGCAGGTGACGCGG
>RXJC01000233.1 GCA_003963435.1 Bradyrhizobiaceae bacterium
GACCGCAACGACGTCAAGACCGGCGTCATCACCTACAAGATCGCCGCCCACGCCGCCGACCTCGCCAAGGGCCACCCCGCCGCGCAACTGCGCGACGATGCCCTCTCCCGCGCGCGGTTCGAATTCCGCTGGACCGACCAGTTCAACCTCGGCCTCGATCCCGACACGGCAAAGAGCTTCCACGACGAGACCCTGCCGAAGGAAGCCCACAAGGTCGCGCATTTCTGCTCGATGTGCGGGCCAAAATTCTGCTCGATGAAGATCACGCAGGACGTGCGGGATTATGCGGCGACGTTGAACGATCCGAACAGCGTGGGGATGTCGATGAGCGGTACGGCCGAGGACGGCATGGCCAAGATGAGCGCGAAGTTCAAGGAGATGGGGAGCAGCGTTTATCTGGATGCGGAGAAGGTGAAGGAGAGTAATCGGGTGTTGTGAGATACTTCGATTCCAAAAACGCGGAAACCACGTGTCCATTGACATGATACGCGGTTTATGCGCTTATAGGCAGTCAGCTTAGATCATCTGACACGGCGCTAGCGATAGGCGGAGGGGCTGATCTCCTCACCGACCTCTTCGAAGAGCCCGAAGCGGCTTCCATCCCCGCTTCGGGTATCGAAGGGTTTTTTGGATCAATTGCATGACCGAAGGACGTTTTCTAAAGGAAGACCTGATCGAATTGCGTAATAGCCTTGGTCTGACGCAGCAGCAGATGGCGGGCTACCTAGATCTAGCTCTGAGATCTTATCAAGCGATCGAAACGGGCGAATCAGCATATCGCCTTATCCATCGACTGGCCGCTGAACGCGTCGCATTGATGATCGCGGCAGATACAGGGAGGCCCTTACTTGCGCCGCCTACTGTGCGCAGAGACGCCGTCGATCTCGTGATATTAGGGCAACGGGAAGGGCATCCGGCCTTCCAAACTCAAGACAGCAGTTCACCAGGCGCCAAGCCTCCTGACGATGGCACCAGATTCACGGCATCCTATAAAGTGGTCGGCGAGCTTGTGCTCCTTGCAAACGCCTTGGAGTACCAACTCAACCACGTCCTTATGCAAGTCTTGCACCTTACTGAATCGCCGATGCTTGAACCTGTAATCGCGACACTCGACGTCGTGCGGAAAATTGAGATGCTAAAGGTACGATCAAAGCATATCGCGCAACATAGTTGGCGAAAGCCATTGTCCAGCTATCTAGACAAGCTCGAAGCCGTTTGGAAGTTGAGGAATTTAGCTTGTCATACGCCCTTAATTCCAGACTCCAAGCACGGCGCGGTATTCGCGCCGGCCGCCGCCGCCAAGCTTTTGAAGACACTTCGACTGGAGAGTTCGAGCGTCGAAAGAACTCCAATCAGCAAAGTAAGGGAAGGCATCTCAATCGGCGAGCACGCACTCGGCGAAGGTCAGTTCATTATTGAGAATTTCCAACAATTGAACTCTGAGCGCGAAAAGCGCTTCGGCAAAACACCTTCCTCAAAGCGAGCATAGCCGGGATGAGCTCAGCGACATCTAAAATGGACACTGGCGCTTTATATCGCTGACGCCTCATATGGGCGACAGCGCCGAGGATCGTTCATTGCCTCAGCCCTACCACCGCCTCCCCGACCAACTCCGCCCCAACCTCCGCCTCGTCTTCGTCGGCACCGCCGCCTCGACGCGGTCGGCCGAGCTTGGGCACTATTACGCCCATCCCGGCAACCGCTTCTGGCGCGCGATCCATGAGGCCGGGATCACGCCGCGGCGCTATCAGCCGGGCGAGTTCGCGGAGCTGATCGCGCTCGGGATCGGCTTCACCGATCTCTGCAAGACGGGCGCGGGGATGGATCACCAGATCGCGGCGGAGACGATCGACGTGGCCGGCTTCCGGGCGAAGATGGAGACGTATCGGCCGCGGACGATCGCGTTCACGAGCAAGAAGGCGGCGAGCTTGTTCTACGGCAGGCCGTCAGCCGCGATTGCGCTGGGGCGGCAGAAGCGCGATGCGAGCCTGCCGGAGATTTTTGTGCTGCCATCGCCGTCGGGCGCGGCGTCGGGGAGTTGGACAATCGAGCCGTGGCGCGAGCTGGCGGCATGGATCGCTGCGTAGGGTGGGCAAAGGCGCTCTTGCGCCGTGCCCACCATCTGTCGCCGCGTTCCAGCAGAACGTGGGCACGGCGCGCAAGAGGCGCGCCTTTGCCCACCCTACAAGACCGCCGGTGAGGCAGGCGCGTCGCACGCCGCTGTCGTACCGGCGAACGCAGGGATGACAGCGTGGGTTTGGCGGCACACCATCACCGCTTACGCACCCCTTCACTCCTCGAACAATTCCTCGAACAGCGTCTTCGCACGTTCGAGCCCTTCTTCCGTGAACACCACCGACTTCACCTTGCCGACGGGATCGTGAATCATCCCTTTGTCATGAAGGCGGCCGAGCACGTCCCAATCAAAGCCCTTCCAGGCCCGATAGCCGTCGTGCAGGGTGAGATAAAGCAAGGCCAGTGCGGCGTCGTCGATCTTGTTGGTGTTGATGGCCATATCGATCTCCTCACGAACGATGTTGAGGCTATTTTATTTGACAATCGACGGTCTGCAACGGCGCTAGGAAGGTCCCTACGAAGACCGAGACGAGTTGTCGGAAGCCGCCGCCCTCGTTCGTCCTCTGCAGGCCAACCACCTCGGAGCCCCCAATGCCCACCATCACCGCCTTCGAATCCTCGCCCGACCGCGGCAAGGGCCACGCGCGCGACATGCGCGTGCGCTGGGCGTTCGAGGAGGTCGGCCAGCCCTACGACGTCCGCCTGGTCTCGTTCGGCGCGATGAAGCAGCCCGCGCATCTGGCGCTGCATCCGTTCGGGCAGATTCCGACCTTCGAGGATGGCAATCTTGTCCTGTTCGAGTCCGGGGCGATCGTGCTCCACATTGCCGAGCGTCACGATGGTTTGCTGCCGAAAGACACCCATGCCCGGGCCCGCGCGATCGCGTGGATGTTCGCCGCGCTGAGCACGATGGAGCCGCCGATCGTCGAGCTCTCGATGGCCATGATGCTCGAGCGCGACAAGAGCTGGTACGCCGAGCGCCTGCCGATGCTGCAGGATCGCGTCCGAACCAGGCTCGGCGAACTCGCCCGCCGCCTCGGCGGCGCCGGCTGGCTCGACGGCACGTTCAGCGCCGGCGATCTGATGATGGTGACGGTGCTGCGGCGGCTGAACACATCAGGGCTGCTCGACGAATACCCTGATATCGCCGCCTATGTCGCGCGCGGCGAGGCGCGGCCGGCGTTCCGGCGCGCGTTCGACGCGCAGCTGGCAGTGTTCACTGCCGCGTCGTCATCGCAAGCCCCTCACTGAAACCGGTACGTCACTCCGAACGTCGCCAGATGCGCTCGCATCGCGACGTCGTATGTGTTGACGGATGGATTGTGGATGCCGTCGGTGGTCGACCGCGCGACGGTGAAGCCCGCTTTGCCGTAGTCGGCATAGCGGTATTCGGCGCGCGCCAGCCAGTTGCCCCACAGCACGGTCTCCAGGCCGCCGCCCAGCGTCCAGCCGGCTCTCGTCGCCGATGTGTTGATGATCGCCGGCGACATGCCCCGCGATACGCAAGGAAAGGCGCTGACGCAGGTCGAGTTCAGCTCGAAATTCTGCCAGGCGATGCCGCCGGTCGCGTAGAGCAGGGTCTGCGCCGTGATGAGATAGCCGCCCCGTGCGCGCAGGCTGGCGTCCCATCTGGCGCGGATCGCCAGGCTTTCGCCGGCCCCCGCGAAGTCCGCCAACGAAATGGTGGTGAAGCCTTCGCGCGTGGTGGTCCGGTCGACGAAACCGAAATCGCCTTCGACGCCCGCGGTCCATTGCGGAGCGATCTGCCAGAGATAGCCAACATAGGGGCTGGCACGAAAAGCGGTGTTGTCGAACGGGCGGGAGTTGGCGCGGTCGCTGAGATCGAACACGGAGCCACCGACCGATTCCGAGGTCGCGATGAGATCTGAGCGCACGGCGCGCGCGCCAAGGCCGAGACCGACATAGGCGCCCGTCCAGGACGGCAGGATCGCAGCTTGCGCAGACAGCGGCTGCGAGCGGCCGCCGATGACGGGGGCGCCGAACTTGTAGGCAAGGCCGACACTTGCCGTGTGGGTCCGCAGCTTCGCGTCGAAATTGTCGACCGCGAGCGTCGGACCTGCCGCCGTGCGCGTGATGGTGAACGGCACGGTGCCGAAATCGGCATAGCGATATTCGGCGCGCACCAGCCAATTGCCTCCCAGCGCGGTCTCGATACCGCCTCCCGCTGCCCAACCCGTCCTGGTGACGGAGTTCGATACCACCGCAGGCGTCGTGCCGGTGGGACAGGGAGGGCTGGCGCAGACCGACGTGACATCATAGTGCTGCCAGGCCAGACCGCCCGTGGCATAGAGCAGCGTCGCCGGCGTCACGAGATAGCCGACGCGGCCTCGCAAGCTCGCGTCCCAGGTGGTCTTGACCGAGAGGCCGTCACCCGCGAGCGTGGACGAGCCGAACAACGGTGAGGAGCGGAATCCGGCGAGCGTCACGGTGTGATCACCAAGCCCGACATCGCCTTCGACGCCGGCAACCCAGCCGGCGCCGACCTGCCAGTTGAAGCCGGCATAGGGATTGGCGCGGAAGCCGGTGCCGTCGAACGGCTGGGTGACGGCACCGCCGCTCAGGTCCAGGGGAATGCCGTCGATCTGCGCCGACGTCGTGGTGAGATCGGCGCGGGTCGCGCGGAAGCCGAGGCCGAGGCCGGCATAGAAGCCTGTCCAGGACGAGACCACCGGTGGCGGGGCCTTGGTGAAAGTCAAAGGAGTGAGGTCAGCGGCATGCGCCGTGCCGGCGAGAGCAAGACCGAGACTTGTGAGAAGCGACGCCCGTCGCGCCAAAGGCTTTTTCTGGAGAAGCGATGGTGATGACATGCCGGGTCCCGCCTGGAGCCCAAATGGCTCGAGGCGAATCCCATACTGCGAACCGGCCACGCGTCGCGTCGTCCGTTCGAACGACGTCGCCGGCAAACTGCCGGACTGTTGCAAGCGGGCCACGCGGACAAGTCGTCATGCGGCCGACGAGGCCAGTCATCGCCTCATCAGCATCTCGTGAAAACGGTCTCAACACCGGCTGACGGATCTGCGCCGGCACCGATGGCGGGCACGGCGCTTACGCGCCTGTGCTCTCTGCGCCCCTACCGCAGCGTGATCGCGAGACCCGAGAGATCGGCGTTCGCCATCAGGCCGACCTGTTGCCCCGTCAGTTCCAGCACCGCGCCCTTCTGGTTCGTCAGCACGATGGCGCGCGCGCCGGCGCCGACGGCAAGGCCGGCACCGGCGGCACCGTAGACCCCGGCGACGTCGGAGGGACGGTTGATGTTGCTGACGCGACCGCGCAGCACGGTCTTGGAACCGCCGAACACCAGGCCGTAGTCGAGCCCGCCGGTCGAGAGCCCATAGGTGCGGCCGCGGAAGTTGAGGACGCCGCTCCCGCCCGAGCCGCCGATGATCCAGCCCGCCTTGTAGATCGTGAGCGTCACGAAGCCGCTGTCGGCCTTTGCTGCGGTCGAGAGTCCGGCCAGCGCGGCGATGGCGACCAGCGCGGCGCGGAAAGTGGATGCGAGCTTCATGGGGGTCTCCGGGAGCTGTTTTTTTGGGGGGGAAGGATTCGAATCAGACGAAGGGAATGTACCTGATGGATCGGGGCGGCAACATGATGGATGAGGCGTGCGCAGCGCAGTGAGCCGCTTTCCTGTGCCGCACGGCGTTCTCGAACGGACTCGGCGCTTAGGGCCTCCACAGCGTCATGGCCGGGCTCGGCCCGGCCATCCACGTCTTCCTCTCGGCACAAAGAACGTGGATGCCCGGGACAAGCCCGGGCATGACGGCGGAGTTGAGACGCGACCAAGAGTCCAATTTCCACGATGCCATTCTGCCCCCGTTTTGCCCGACGAAGCAA
>RXJC01000623.1:0-8588 GCA_003963435.1 Bradyrhizobiaceae bacterium
GCTGTTCTTGCCGAGATAGGCGATGCGGTCGCCGTGTCGGACGCCCATCGCTACAAGCGCGTTCGCGACCTTGTTGGTCTTGATATCGAACTCGGCGAAGCTGGTGAGGCGACCCTCGAATTCGTAGGCGACGGCATCGCCGCGGCTCTTGGCGCGCTCTCGCACCATCTCGGCGAGGTCAGCCAGTTTCTGTGTGGACATGTTTCTCCCGTGGCGTCTTGTTTTTATGCGGGGGAGTGTGGCGTCATCCGCGGGCGAAGACAAGGTGGGGCAAATCAGCCGCGGTCTCGTGTCCCGGACGCGCTGCTGCGCAGAGCCGGGACCCATTCTTCTCTTATAACTCTAGCGTTCTGGACCCCGGGTCAGCAGCGCACCACGCCGCTCCGGACGATGCTTCGCATCGCCGGGGGCGCGCTGCGCTGCGTCCGGGGCACGAGAGAGCACTACCCCCGCTTCGCGCGGTCCTTCTCGTTCTGCGCCATGATGCTCTCGCGGGCGGTCTTCCAGTCGTCGTCGCTCCAGTCGCGGAGCTGGTAGAAATTGCCGCCCATGGCGAGCGCCTGCGCGCCGTCCATCGCGATGGTCTCGCCGTTGATCCAGTCGCAGCCGCCGGAGATCAGGAACACCGCGAGGTTCTGCAGCTCCTCCATGGTACCGACGCGGCCCATCGGGTTCATCGCCTTGGTGCGCGCGCCGGCCTCGTCGCCCGGCTTGATGCGCTTGCTCATGCCCTCGGTCGGGATTTCTCCGGGCGCGATGGTGTTGAGGCGGATGCCGTAGCGGCCCCATTCGGTCGCGAGCGACATCGTCATGGCGTGGATCGCCGACTTGCTCATCGCCGACGGCACCACGTAGGGCGAGCCGTTGCGCACCCAGGTCACGGTGATCGAGACGACGTTGCCGGGTTGCTTGTCCGCAATCCAGCGCTTGCCGACCGCATGGGTCACGTAGAACGTGCCGTGCATGACGATGTTGGCGACCGCATCGAAGCCGCGCGGGGACAGCTCCTCGGTCCGCGAGATGAAATTGCCGGCGGCGTTGTTGATGAGGTCGGTGAGGCCGCCGTCGCGGAAGATGTTCTCGACCATCTCGTCGACCGCGAGCGAATTGCGGATGTCGACGCCGTGGCTGGTGACGCGGCCGCCGTAGAGATCCATCAGCTCGGTCGCGGTCTCGTCGCACACGATCTTGCGCCGGCCGCAGATGTGCACTTCGGCGCCGAGCTGGAGGAAGCGCGCCGCCATCGACTTGCCGAGACCGGTGCCACCGCCGGTCACGAGAATGCGCCGGCCGGCCAGAAGATTTTCCTTGAACATGGCTGTTTCCCCCGTAGGGATTGTCAGTTAATTGGTCGATTGACTAAATCCGGCCGCCAGCGTCCTGTAAAGCGGCAACCGGTCAAGAACAGGGGAGAATTCGTCCATGGAAGAGCGCGTCTCGATCACGATCTCGGAAGGCGTCGCCGACGTGCGCCTGGTGCGCGCGGACAAGATGAATGCGCTCGATCAGGCCATGTTCGAGGCCCTCGTCGCCGCAACCGAGCGGCTTTCGAAGGACAAGAGCGTGCGCGCCGTCGTGCTCTCGGGTGAGGGCCGTGCCTTCTGCGCCGGTCTCGACATGGGACGTTTTGCCGCCATGAAGGAGAAGGGCGGCAACGGAATTCCGGGTGGCGAAAATCGTGATCTCACCAAGCGCACACACGGCCAGGCAAATTTTCCGCAACAGGCGGTGTGGGGCTGGCGCCAGCTTCCGGTGCCGGTGATCGCGGCCGTGCACGGCGTTGCCTTCGGCGGCGGCTTCCAGCTCTCGCTCGGCGCCGACATGCGCTTTCTCTCGGCGGATGCGCGGATGTCGATCATGGAGATCAAATGGGGCCTCGTCCCCGACATGGCGGGCACGCCGATCCTCGCGAGCCTCGTGCGCGACGACATCCTGCGCGATCTCACCTACACCGGCCGCATCTTCTCCGCGCAGGAAGCCATGACGTACGGCCTCGCCACCCGCATCTGCGACGACCCGCGCGCCGCGGCGCTCGAAGCCGCGCGCGAGATCGCCGGCAAGAGTCCCGATGCGATCCGCGCCGCCAAGCGGCTGCTCAACAATCTCTCGGTCGACCCGGGTCCGGCGCTGCTCGCCGAATCCGTCGAGCAGCAGAAGCTGATCGGCAGCCCGAACCAGACCGAAGCCGTGCGCTCCAATCTGGAGAAGCGCGCGGCGAAGTATGTGGATTGATTGTCTCTCCGTCATGGCCGGGCAAAAGCGCGAAGCGCGTCTTCGCGCCAGATGTCCCGGCCATCCACGTTCTTGTCCACGGTGACGAAGAAAGAACGTGGATCACCGGGACGAGCCCGGTGATGACGACTCACAACTCCGTCGCTAACCAACAAAGAACAACAACAATGAGCGAAACGTCCAATTTTCTCGGCATCGTCTCCGGCGATCGTCGCCGTTCCCACGCCGAGGTCGCAGCCCGTGCCGACCGCATCGCCTCCGGCCTCGCCAGGCTCGGCGTCAAGCCGGGCAATTGCGTCTGCATGCTGATGCGTAACGACATCGCCTTTCTCGAAGCCGCCTATGCCGCGATGCGGCTGGGGGCTTACGGCGTGCCGATCAACTGGCACTTCAAGCCGGAAGAGATCAATTACATTCTGACCGACACCGGCACGTCGGTGCTGATTGGGCATGCCGACATGCTGCATGCCTTGCGCGATGCCATTCCGGACGGCGTCACCGTGCTCAGCGTGCCGACCCCGCCGGAGATCCTGTCCAACTACAAGATCGACCCCGATCACCTGAAGACGCCGGATTTCGCGGTCGACTTCGAATCCTGGCTCGCGCAATTCCCGCCCTATGATGGCCCGGTCGTGCCGCAGCCGATGAACATGATCTACACGTCGGGCACCACGGGCCATCCCAAGGGCGTGCGGCGCAATGCGCCGACGCCGGAGCAGCAGGCGGCCGGCGAGCGCATGCGCGCGATGATCTATGGTCTCAAGCCCGGCGCCCGCGCGCTGCTGCCGGGACCGCTCTATCATTCCGCGCCGAACTCGTTCGGCATCCGCGCCGGCAAGCTCGGCGGCGTCCTGGTGCTGATGCCGCGCTTCGAGGCTGAGGATTTCCTGGAAGCGATCGAGCGCTTTGGGATCGACACCATCTTCATGGTGCCGACCATGTTCATCCGCCTGATGAAGCTGCCGGAGGCGGTGCGCAAAAAGTACGACGTCTCTTCGCTCCGTCACGTCATCCATGCCGCAGCGCCCTGTCCCGCGGACGTCAAGCGCGCCATGATCGAGTGGTGGGGCCCGGTGATCTACGAGTTCTATGGCTCGACCGAATCCAGCGCCGTAACTTTCGCGACCTCGGAGGATGCGCTGAAGAAACCCGGCACGGTCGGCAAGATTTCCCCCGGCGCGGAGCTGCGCTTTCTTGGCGAGGACGGCCGCGTGCTCGGCACAGGCGAGATCGGCGAGATCTATTCCCGCATGGCGGAGCTTGCCGATTTCACCTACCACAACAAGCCGGAGAAGCGCGCCGAGATCGACCGCGATGGCTTCATCACCTCCGGCGATGTCGGCTACATCGACGAAGATGGCTATGTCTTCATCTGCGACCGCAAGCGCGACATGGTGATCTCGGGCGGCGTCAACATCTATCCGGCGGAGATCGAGTCGGTGCTGCACGCCGTGCCGGGCGTGCATGATTGCGCCGTATTCGGCATCCCCGACGCCGAGTTCGGCGAGGCGCTGATGGCCGTGGTGGAGCCGCAACCCGGCGTCGTGCTCGAAGCCGCCGGTGTCCGCGCCGCACTGAAGGCGCATCTGGCCGACTACAAGGTGCCCAAGCACATCGAGATCCGCAACGGCCTGCCGCGTGAGGATTCCGGCAAGATCTTCAAGCGCCGCCTGCGCGATCCCTATTGGGAGCAGGCGGGAAGGAAGATTTGAGGCCTTGTAGCCCGGATGGAGCGAAGCGAAATCCGGGGCGGTGCTTGCGGTTGGAATCCCGGATTTCGCTTCGCTCCATCCGGGCTACGAACACAGGAATAAAATTGCCATGACCGACGCCGCCAACGAAGTCCTCTACACGGTCGCCGACCACATCGCGACCATCACGCTCAACGCGCCGGAGCGCATGAACACCATCTCCGGCCCGATGCTGAACGATCTGGCGCGGCTGCTGACCGAAGCCAACGAGGACAGGAACGTCCGCGTCGTGATCCTCACCGGCAAGGGCCGGGCGTTCTGCGCCGGGCTTGACCTCCGCAAGGAGCGTGACGGCAACGGCCTCAGCGCGGCGTCGTCGCCGACCACGATCAACCTCCGCAACACCCCGCCGACGGTGTTGCAGGCCATGGACAAGCCGACCATCTGCGCCGTCAACGGCGGCGCAGCCGGCTATGGCATGGACACCGCGCTCGGCTGCGACATCCGCATCATGGCGGAGTCCTCAAAGCTCGCGGCCGCCTTCGTCAAGCGCGGCGTGGTGCCGGAATCCGGCGGCACCTGGCTGCTGCCGCGCATGCTCGGCTGGGCTAAGGCGTCCGAGCTGATTTTCACCGGCCGCACCCTCAGTGCCCGCGAGTGCCTGGACTGGGGCCTCGCCAACGAGGTCGTGCCGGATGCCGAACTGATGACCCGGACCACCGCGATCGCCCGTGAAATCGCTGCCAACGCACCGCTCGCGGTGCAGGCCTCCAAGCGCATGATGCGAACGGGCCTCAACGAGAATTTCCACGACCACGTCCACCACGTCTATCTTCAGCTGCTGCCGTTGTTCAAAACCCAGGACATGGCCGAGGGCATGAAGGCCTTCATGGAAAAGCGCGAGCCGAGATTCGAGGGGCGGTAATGCCGTAGGCCGCCAGTCCATCCGGGATACCTGGCCGTCTTAGCAGAGATAGATTTCGTGCCTATATGAGCGGGACCATTGACCCCGGATCATGCCATGACCCCCGTTTCCATGCTGCTCAACATCCTCTGGATCCTCATCGGCGGCGCCTGGATGGCGTTCGGCTGGCTGGTGGCCGCGGTCATCATGGCCATCACCATCGTCGGCCTGCCCTGGGCGCGGGCGGCGTTCAATATCGCCGTCTACACGCTGCTGCCGTTCGGCTCGCGGGCGGTCAACCGCTACGACGTGACCGGTGTCGAGGATATCGGCACCGGCCCGCTCGGGGTGATCGGCAACATCATCTGGTTCGTGCTCGCCGGCTGGTGGCTGGCGCTCGGCCACCTCCTGACCGCGCTGGTGCTCGCGGTCACCATCATCGGCATCCCCTTTGCCTGGGCGCATCTGAAACTCGCGGGCATCGCGCTCTGGCCGATCGGCAAGGTGATCGTGCCGGCCTGAGGCGCGGACCGCGCGATGGCTCGTTCGATGGGGCGGAGCGTAAGCGAGCCCTCATCATCCGCCCGCCGATGACGCAACATGATGGGTTTCGCAAGGGCTCAACCCATCCTTGTAATAGCGCTCTGGCTTTCTCTTCCGCCAGCGTCGATCGTCTTCCAAAGCTTAGCACGGACCTCCTGCTCGGCCGCCCTTCGCCTCCCAATCCCTCGCGTTGTCCGACGGGCAAAACACCCAACATGCAGGTCAAGGCACGGTCTCGTAAAATATTCTGATTGACCGAATTCGTTGTTTCGGCTAAACCGCATTTCATCCCGGCCCGCCAAAGGGGCGTTTCGCGATCGTCACGATACGCAGGCCGGGATGCGATGGACGCGGCAGCGCCGGCGCGTGACGGGATGGCAGGGCGGGCGACCCCCGTGAGCCGTCACGATCCGCGGCACGACACGGCGCGGTCACAGCGTGTCTTTTCGGCGTTGGGGGGCGAGCACGCGCGAGCTTCCGGCTGTCCGGGGAGGGACGTCCGCGGACGGCAAAAGCGTGTGGTCCTGACGCCCGCGGTTCTGGCGTCAAGTCTCGCGGTGATGTGGCAGCCAACCGGCACGCGCATCGATCATCCGCAAGGCGACGGGGGCAATAGTGCATCGCTCCCCGGGGAGAGCGCGCCATAAGCCGTAACACCACTGCGCAGGGAAGGCCGGACGTCCGGCATCACCTGTGGTCAACCCCGCGTGCGTTCTTCGCGTGCGGACCTCGGGTGCCAGCCGGCGCCCGGCCTTCCCTGCGCCCTTTCTTCTCGACGAGGGCGAAACGGATAGCAAAGCTCGGGCGAAACATGCCGCGAGATCGCGAAAGTGTGCTCTGGCGAGCCCGTCGCTCTTATCGCACCGCGCCCAAGTTCATCTTGCGCTGCGGTAGAAAAATATCGCACACTCGTTCGCGCCGGGGAGCCATAGGGAGCTCTGCAAGGAGAGCGAGCCATGTCCCTCCAGACCGTATCGTCCGACGCCGCTGAACCGCGCTCCAACCGTCCTGAGGACATCCAGGTCACGGAAGCGGAGGCACGGCTGCGCGACGACATCCGCCTGCTCGGACGCATCCTCGGCGACACCGTGCGCGACCAGGAGGGCGCCGACGTGTTCGACCTGGTCGAGCGCATCCGCCAGACCTCGATCCGGTTCCACCGCGACGAGGACCGGCTCGCCCGCCGCGAACTCGAGCAGATCCTCGACAGCATGTCGATTTCGGAGACGGTGCGGATCGTCCGCGCCTTCAGCTATTTCTCCCACCTTGCCAACATCGCCGAGGACCAGAACAACATCCGCCAGATGCGCGCCCGCAGCGCAGGCAAGAATGGCACCTCAGGCGTGCTGGCGGAAACGCTGGCGCACGCCAAGGCCGCGGGCTTCGGCCCAGACGCGCTGCGCAGCTTCTTCAAGACCGCGCTGGTCAGCCCGGTGCTGACCGCACATCCGACCGAGGTTCGCCGCAAGAGCACCATGGACCGCGAGATGGAGGTGGCTGGCCTGCTCGACCGTCGCGAGCGCGTGGCGCTCACCGCGGAGGAGGCTGATGCCAGCGACGAGCAGCTTCGCCGTGAGGTGCTGACGCTGTGGCAGACCAATCTGCTTCGCCGCACCAAGCTCACGGTGCTGGATGAGGTCGCCAACGGCCTGTCGTTCTACGATTACACGTTTTTGCGCGAGGTGCCGCGCCTGGTCAACGCGCTCGAAGACAGACTGGAGGAGGGCGGTGAGCAGGCGGCCGGGGAGCTCGCCTCGTTCCTGCGCATGGGCAGCTGGATCGGCGGCGACCGCGACGGCAATCCCTTCGTCACCGCCGACGTGATGCGCGGCACGCTGCGGCTGCAGTCGAGCCGGGTGATGCAATTCTATCTGGAAGAGCTGCACGTGCTCGGCTCGGAATTGTCGATCGCCGCGCATCTCGCCGACGTCTCCGAGGAGCTGCGTAACCTCGCCGAGCGCTCGCCGGACACCTCGCCGCACCGGAGCGGCGAGCCCTATCGCCTCGCGGTCTCAGGCGTCTACGCGCGCCTGACCGCGACGGCCGAGAAGCTCGAGGTCGAGATCACGCGCCGGCCGGTCGGCAAGGGCGCGCCTTATGTCAGCGTGAAGGAATTCCAGGCCGATCTCGACGTACTGCACCGTTCGCTGATCTCCAACAACGCCCGCGTCATCGCGCGCGGCCGGCTGCGGCTGCTCAGGCGCGCGGTGGACTGTTTCGGTTTCCACCTCGCCCGGCTCGACATCCGCCAGAACTCGGCGGTGCACGAGCGCACCATCGCCGAGCTGATGGACGCCGCCAATCCCGGCATGTCCTATCTCGCGCTCGGCGAGGACGCCCGCATCTCGCTGCTGACCAACGAGCTGCGCTCGACCCGCGCGCTGGTCTCGCCCTTCGTCAAGTACAGCGACGAGACCATGGGCGAGCTCAACGTCTTCCACGCCGCCGCGGAAGCGCATGCGAAGTTCGGCTCAGACGCCATTCCCCAATGCATCATCTCGATGTGCAAGGGCATGTCCGACATGCTCGAGGTCGCGGTGCTCTTGAAGGAGGTCGGCCTCGTCCATCCCTCCGGCCGCAGCGCCATCAACATCGTGCCGCTGTTCGAGACCATCGAGGATCTGCAGGCCTCCTCCGGCATCATGGATCGTATGCTGTCGCTGCACGATTACCGCCGCCTGGTCGACAGCCGCGGCAGCGTGCAGGAGGTCATGCTCGGCTATTCCGACAGCAACAAGGACGGCGGCTTCGTCACCTCGGGCTGGGAGCTCTACAAGGCCGAGATCAACCTCGTCGAAGTGTTCGAGCGTCATCACGTGCGCCTGCGCCTGTTCCACGGCCGCGGCGGCTCGGTTGGCCGCGGCGGCGGGCCGAGCTACGACGCCATCATCGCCCAGCCCGGCGGCGCCGTGAACGGCCAGATCCGCATCACCGAGCAGGGCGAGATCATCTCGTCGAAATATTCCAACGCCGAGGTCGGCCGCAACAATCTGGAGATCCTCGCGGCCGCGACGCTGGAGGCGAGCCTCTTGCATCCGCGCCAGAGCGCGCCGCGCCGCGAATATCTGACCGCGATGGACGAATTGTCGAACCTCGCCTTCAAAGCCTATCGCGGTCTCGTCTACGAGACCGACGGCTTTGTCGACTACTTCTGGTCATCGACCGTCATCAACGAGATCGCGACGCTGAACATCGGCAGCCGTCCGGCCTCGCGCAAG
>RXJC01000623.1:8638-11572 GCA_003963435.1 Bradyrhizobiaceae bacterium
TCCGGCCTCGCGCAAGAAGACGCGGGCGATCGAGGATCTGCGCGCCATCCCCTGGGTGTTCTCCTGGGCGCAATGCCGCCTGATGCTGCCGGGCTGGTACGGCTTCGGCAGCGCGGTCGAGCAGTGGATATCAGCGCATCCCGACAAGGGCATGCCGTTCCTGAAGGAGCTCTACAGGGAGTGGCCGTTCTTCCGCATGCTGCTGTCGAACATGGACATGGTGCTCGCGAAAAGCTCGATCGCGATCGCCTCGCGCTATGCCGAGCTGGTGCCGGACGAAACCCTGCGTGAGAAGATTTTCGGCCGCATCCGCCGCGAATGGCACGCCTCGATCGAGAGCCTGCTCGATATCATGGGCCAGGACCGGCTGCTGCAGGGCAATCCGCTGCTGGAGCGCTCGGTACGCCACCGCTTCCCCTATCTCGATCCGCTCAACCACGTCCAGGTCGAGCTCCTGAAGGAGTACCGCGCGCAGAACGCCGACGAGCAGGTGCTGCGCGGGATTCAGCTGACGATCAACGGCATCTCGGCGGGGTTGCGGAATACGGGGTAGTAGGACGCAGCCGCGACACCCTCAGTCGTCATGCCCGGGCTTGACCCGGGCATCCACGTTCTTCGTGCCTCAAGACGTGGATGGCCGGGTCAAGCCCGGCCATGACGGAGGATATACTCGCCCCTTACACCGGATCCCAGGTGAAGATGTCGGCGGAGCGGTCGAGCTTGTAGAACGAGCCCTTCAGCGCCGGCATGCCGTGTTCGGCGATCGACTGCGGCGTCCAGCCCTCGCTCCGCTGCACCGAGCGGATCGGCCGGTTCTGGCTGAACAGGAAGATCTCGTTCATGCGCACGCCGAAGATCTGGCCCGTGACGTCCTTGGCGGAATCGCCGAGCAGATAGCCGCAGAGCGGGGCGATCTTCTCCGGGCCCATCTGCTTGATCTTCTCGACCCGCGCCTTCTCCGCCTCGGTCTCGGTCGGGATGGTGCCGATCATGCGGGTCCAGGCGAACGGCGAGACGCAGTTGGAGCGGACATTGAAGCGGCCCATGTCGAGCGCGATCGACTTGGAAAGGCCGACGATGCCGAGCTTGGCGGCGGCGTAGTTGGCCTGGCCGAAATTGCCGATCAGGCCGGAGGTCGAGGTGAAGTGCACGAAGGAGCCGGACTCCTGCTCGCGGAAGATGCGCGCCGCGGCGTGAGAGACGTAGAACGAGCCCATCAGGTGCACCTTGATGACGGCCTCGAACGCCTCCACGCTCATCTTGTGGAAGATCATGTCGCGCAGGATGCCGGCATTGTTGACGACGCCGTCGAGCCGGCCGAAATGATCGGTCGCGGTCTTCACGATCTTGCTCGCCGGGATCGCTTCCGCGACGCTCTCGAAATTGGCGACCGCGGTGCCGCCGCGCTTCCTGATCTCCTCGACCACCTCCTCGGCCGGCGCCGCGTTCGAGCCGGCGCCGTCGGCGGCGCCACCGGGATCGTTGACGACGACCTTGGCGCCTTCGCCGGCGCACAGCAGTGCGATTTCGCGCCCGATGCCGCGGCCTGCGCCGGTGACGATGATGACCTTGTCCTGCAGTGATTTGCTCATGCTAGCCTCTCTATGTTGCTTGCGGCCGCAGCGACCTCTGCTCGTCATGCGCGGGCTTGACCCGCCTGCGGGGCCGAAGCCCCTTCGGCGCGGCGAAGGCCCGCGCATCCATCTTCAGAAAGAATGGATTGCCGGGTCAAGCCCGGCAATGACGAGCATGTGTCGTCCCCGCCGCTTACCTTTCGTTCGTGAACACGATCGTGCCACTTGCCGCGAACATGCCGCCGACGCCATGACACACCGAAATCTTCGCGTTCGGCACTTGCGCCGGCGCGATCCCACGCATCTGCCGCACGCTCTCCTGCAGCGCGTACATGCCGTACATGCCGGAGTGCATGTAGCTCAATCCGCCGCCATTGGTATTGAGCGGCAGCTTCCCGCCGGGGCGCGTGTTGCCGTCCGCGATGAACTTTCCGGTCTCCTCATGCGGCATGAAGCCGAGATCGCCGAGCCCGAACAGCGGCAGATGCGCGAACGCGTCGTAGATCATGAGATGGTCGACGTCCTTGTGAGCGATGCCGGCTTCCTTGAACGCCAGCGGCCCCGCGGTCTTGAACGCGCGCGAGGAGTTGAAGGTCTCCATCTGGCTGACCATCGGCGTCTCCACGCTCTCGCCGGTGCCCATGATGTAGACGGGCTTCCTCGGAAAGTCCTCGGCGCGGTCGGCCGAGGTCAGGATCAGCGCGCCGCCGCCGTCGGTGACGAGGCAGCACTGCAAGAGACGGAACGGGTAGGCGATCATGCGCGAGTTGAGCACGTCGGCCACCGTGATCGGGTCCTTCATCATTGCCCGCGGATTCTTCGCCGCCCATTCCCGCTGCACCACCGCAACCGAGGCAAGCTGCTCGTGCGTGATGCCGTAGGTTTTCATGAACCGCAGCACGGGGATCGGAAACATGCTGGGCGGGCCGTAGACGCCATAGGGCGCCTCGAACTGGCCGTTGAGACTGTCCGCGGCTGTGAAGCGCGGCTGCTTGCCGATCATCGACTTGCCGCTCTCGGCATGCGTGATCAGCACGGTCTTGCACAGCCCGGCCTCGATCGCCGCCGCCGCATGGCGGACGTGCAGCATGAAGGAGCAGCCGCCGACCGAGGTGCCGTCAACCCAGGTCGGCTTGATGCCGAGATAATGGCAGACCTGCTGCGGTGTCTCGACGGCGGTGGCGAAGCCGTCGATGTCGGACAGCTTCAGCCCGGCATCCGCGATCGCGTTGAGCGCGGCATCGGCGTGCAGCTGGAGCTGCGAGGCATTGGGGATGACACCGAGCTCGGTGGTCTCGGCCGCGCCGACGACGGCAACCTGATTCTTGCGCATGGCTTACCCCTTCGCCGGACGGAACAC
>RXJC01000623.1:11622-14318 GCA_003963435.1 Bradyrhizobiaceae bacterium
TGGCTTACCCCTTCGCCGGACGGAACACGGGGAGGGTGATCTTGTCGTCGAGCGCCTGGAAGGCGACCTCGAGCTTCATGTCGAGCTCCAGCGCCTCGGGCGTCTGCGGGCAGTCGATGATGTTGCTCATCATCCGCGGCCCCTCGTCGAGCTCGACCACCGCGATCGCGTAAGGCGGCGTGAAGCCGGGCGCTGCTGGCCGGTGGTTGATCACGTAGCTGTAGAGAAAGCCCTTGCCGCTCGCCTTGAACACCGAGACCTTGCGCGAGGCGCAGGACGGGCAGAACGGGCGCGGCGGGAAGTAGACATGCGCGCAGGCGTCGCAACGCTGCAGGCGCAGTTCGCCAGCTTTCGTGCCGTCCCAGAAATGCTGGGTCTCCGGCGTCGGTTTCGGTCGCGCGCGCTGCGGTTCGGCCATCTCGGCGGCTCCTCCCAAGAGACAGGCTTCGCGCCTGCCCGTTTCGATCTTGATGCGACAATCGACCATCATGCGTCAACGGTCCAGCAATACGCATGCATGCCATCATGCGCACAATGCTTGTGTCGAGCTGAGGCAGCGCTATAGATTGCGCGCGACAATATTCCGTGAGACAGACATGCCCGATTTTCCGACATTGGCGAAACTCGCCGAGGACCTCGAAAGCGGCCGCACCACTGCCCGAAAGTTGGTCGAGGCCTGCATCGCCAGGATCGCCGATCCCTCAGGCGAAGGCCAGCGCACCTTCCTCCATGTCGACAAGGACGCCGCGCTCGCGGCGGCCGACGCCATGGACGGCTTGCGCAAGGTCAAGGCGTCGCCGTCGCGCTTTGCCGGCATTCCGGTCTCGATCAAGGATCTGTTCGACATCAAGGGCCAGGTGACCCGCGCCGGCTCGCGCGCGCTCGACGATTCCGCGCCGGCCGAGCAGGACGCCGCAACCGTGGCGCGGTTGCGAAAGGCCGGCTTCGTCGTGATCGGCCGCACCAACATGACCGAGTTCGCCTATTCCGGCATCGGCATCAATCCGCACTATGGCACGCCCAAAGGCGCCTGGAACCGGGCCGAGGGCCACGTGCCCGGCGGCTCCTCCTCGGGCGCGGCGGTGTCCGTGCTCGACGGCATGGCGCATGGCGCGCTCGGCACCGACACCGGCGGCTCCTGCCGGATTCCGGCGGCCTATAACGGCATCGTCGGCTACAAGCCGACGCAGCGCCGCGTGCCGCTCGACGGCTCGGTGCCGCTGTCATTCTCGCTCGACAGCATCGGGCCGTTGGCGCGATCGGTCAGCTGCTGTGCCATACTCGATGCCGTGCTCGCGAACGAGCCGATCACGGCGCTGAAGCCGCGGCCTGTGAAGGGCATGCGGCTCGCCGTGCCGACCACGATCGCGCTCGACGATCTCGACGCAGAGGTCGCCGAGACCTTCGAGCGCGCGCTGAAATCGCTCGCCGATCACGGCGCCATCATCGAGCGCATCGAGATGGCGGAGTTTCACGACATCGGCCCGATGAACGCCAAAGGCGGCTTTGCGGCGTCCGAGAGCTACGCCTGGCATCGCTATCTCCTCACCGCGAAGGGCGACGTCTACGACCCCAGAGTCTCCGTGCGCATCATGCGCGGGGAGGCGCAGAGCGCGGCCGACTACATCGATCTGCTCAACGAGCGCCGCTCGTTGATCGCCCGGGTCAACGCGCGCATTGCGCCCTATGACGCCCTCGTGCTGCCAACTACCGCCAACACGCCGCCGAAGATCGCAGATCTCGCCGACGACAAGGCGTTCACCACGCAGAACCTGCGCGCGCTGCGCAACTGCACCCTGATCAACATGATCGACGGCTGCGCCATCTCGATGCCTGCGCATCGCCAGGGCGACGTTCCCGTCGGCCTGATGCTGGCGGGTAGCGGCGGATCGGATCGCCGGATCTTCGAACTTGCTGCCGGCATGGAGGCCGTCATTCGTGTTTGACCTCACTTTCACCGTCGACGCCCAGGGGACCACCACGCCGCTGACGCTGGCGATCGACCAGATGGTCATCGCCGGCTGGACCGGCCGCGATCCCGTCGCGCGCGACAAGCACATCAAGGAGCTGCAGGAGATGGGCATCGCCCCGCCGGCCTCGACGCCGATCTACTATCGCGGCGCGGCACGGCGGCTGACCCAGGAAGACAGCATCGAATGCACCGGCGGAGACTCGTCGGGTGAGGTCGAGTTCGTGCTGATCGGATGGCAGGGCCGCATCTTCGTCGGCTGCGGCTCCGACCACACCGACCGCAAGGTCGAGGCCTACAACGTCACGGTCTCCAAGCAGATGTGCGACAAGCCGATCGCCTCCACGCTGTGGGAGCTGGAAGACGTCATCGGCCATTGGGACAAGATGATCCTGCGCTCCTATGCCACCATCCAGGGCGAGCGCGTGCTCTACCAGGAGGGCACGCTGGATGCGATGCTGCCGGTCAAGGACCTGATCGCGCGCGGCTTTGACGGCGGAAAATTCCCCGACGGCTGCGCCATGTTCGGCGGCACGTTTGCAGCCAAGGGCGGCATCCGCCCGGCCGAGCGCTTCGACTTCGAGCTGGAGGACCCCGTGCTGAAGCGCACGATCAGGCACGGCTACGACGTCGTGACGCTGCCGGTGCGGGGCTAGGTCTGTCCACAAACGACGGCCTCGCAGGGTGGGCAAAGCGAAGCGTGCCCACGTCTTGCGGCGGCGTGGGC
>RXJC01000101.1 GCA_003963435.1 Bradyrhizobiaceae bacterium
GCGCACCCGCATCGCCATGCTCGATGTCGGCGGCCTCATCGTGCGCGACGTCGATGCCATGGTGCTGCCCGACGCGGCGCTGTCGGAGAACCTGCTCGGCCTCTCCTTCCTGTCCCGTCTGAAGCGGTTCGAATATTCCAACGGCCAGATGGTGCTGGAGCAATAGCTTCGCTCTTGGGCCGGGGAGGCCTCCCTTAAGGCCAGTTTGGGTGCTATATTCCGCCCATGGACAGGCCAGACCCGATTACCATCCTGCGACAGTCCGAGCGCGCCCTTCGCGAGCGGGGCGTTTTGCATGCAGCGTTGTTCGGTTCGGTCGCGAGGGGTGACAATCATCCCGGCAGCGATATCGACATCATGGTCGAGATCGATCCAGACGCGCGGATCACTGTCTTCGACTACGTCGAGCTCAAGGAATACATCTCCAATCTGTTTGATGGCCCGGTTGACGTCGTCAATCGCGACGGTCTGAAATCATACGTTGCTCCTGCCGCGACGGCCGATGCTGTCTATGCCTTCTGATCGCATCGACGGGACCCTGCTGGACATCTTGCATCACATCAATTTGGCAGCCGAGTTCGCCGGCACTGCAGATCGCCAGGCATTCGAGGCGGACCTGCGGGCGGTCTATGCTGTAACGCGCTGTCTGGAGATCATTTCAGAAGCCTCTCGCCGTCTGCCGGAGAAGCTGAAAGAAAGGCACCCAGCGATCGCATGGAGGCAGATGGCGGCGGCAGGCAATGTCTATCGCCACAACTATGAAGATGTTGCAGCACATCTTGTGTGGGAGACTGTTCAGCAGGCTTTGCCAGCGCTCAGGGCAGTCGTCGAAGAGGAGATAGCACGGCTGCAGAGTTAGCCCATTCCGGTCATACATTTGGTGTCGCCTTGGCGGTAACGTTTCTTCGTTACCAAACTGCCGCAATTATCGGCCATAAGCCTGCATTCCCGCCTTCCGCTGCGGCCCGGCATTCGCTAAGGCTGTCTCAATGTTCCCGAAGCCGAAATCCGTATTGTTGCCCAACACCTACGCCTTCGAATCCGAGCCGATGGTGAAGCCGACGGGCTTTCGCGAATACGACGCGCGCTGGTTGTTCCAGAAGGAAATCAACCTGATGGGTGTGCAGGCGCTCGGCATGGGGCTGGGCGCGCTGATCGCCGAGCTCGGTGTTAAGCAGGAGATCGTCACCGGCCACGACTTCCGCGGCTATTCGGCCTCGATCAAATACGCGCTGATCTCCGGCCTGATGGCCGCGGGCTGCAAGGTGCACGACATCGGGCTTGCGGTGACGCCGATGGCCTATTTCGCGCAGTTCGATCTCGACGTGCCCGCGGTTGCGATGGTCACGGCCTCGCACAACGACAACGGCTGGACCGGCGTGAAGATGGGCGCCAACCGTCCGCTGACCTTCGGTCCCGACGAGATGACGCGGCTGAAGGAGATCGTGCTCAATGCCGAATTCAAGAACAAGGCCGGCGGCGCCTACCAGTTCCACGAGAACTATCCGGCGCGCTATATCGCCGACCTCACCAATCGGCCGAAGCTCAAGCGCAAGCTCAAGGTCGTCGCGGCCTGCGGCAACGGCACTGCCGGGGCGTTCGCGCCGCAGGTGCTGGAGGCGATCGGCTGCGAGGTGATCCCGCTCGACACCGAGCTCGATCACACCTTCCCGAAATACAATCCGAATCCGGAAGACATGGAGATGCTGCACGCGATCCGCGACGCGGTGCTGCATCACAAGGCCGATGTCGGTCTCGGCTTCGACGGCGACGGCGACCGCTGCGGCGTCGTCGACAACACCGGCGAGGAGATCTTCGCCGACAAGGTCGGCGTCATGCTGGCGCGCGACATGTCGGCGATCCACAAGGACGCGCACTTCATCGTCGACGTGAAGTCAACCGGCCTGTTCGTCACCGATCCCGTGCTGCAGAAGCAGGGCGCCAAGACCGCCTATTGGAAGACCGGCCATTCCTACATGAAGCGCCGCACCAACGAGACCGGCGCGCTCGCGGGCTTCGAGAAGTCCGGCCATTTCTTCTTCAACAAGCCGTATGGCCGCGGCTATGACGACGGCCTGGTCTCGGCGCTCGCGATCTGCGACATGCTCGACCGCGCACCGGGCAAGTCGATGGCTGACTTGAAGAACGCGCTGCCAAAGACCTGGTCGTCGCCGACCATGTCGCCGCATTGCGCCGACGAGGTGAAATACGGCGTCATCGACCAGGTGGTGAAGCACTTCGAGGGCCTGCAGGCCAAGGGCGCCAAGATCGGCGGCCAGTCGATCCGCGATCTCGTCACCGTCAACGGCGTGCGCGTCACGGTCGAGGACGGCAGCTGGGGCCTGGTGCGCGCCTCCTCCAACAAGCCCGAGCTCGTCGTCGTGGTCGAGAGCCCGGTCTCCGAGCAGCGCATGCACGACATGTTCGAGATGGTGAACAGCGTGCTGCGTACGCATCCCGAGGTCGGCGAGTACAATCAGAAGATCTGAGCTGGCTTCAACGTCTGACCGCCGTACCCACCGCTGTCATGCCCCGCGAAGGCGGGGCATCCAGTACGCCGCGGCTTCTCCGTATCCCATCGCTGTCTCTGGAATACTGGATCGCCGGGCGACGACGGAGTCTGCGCGGCGATCACGCCGTCCGCAGCGAGCCCAGGAAACCATCGACCTCCGCCTTGAGGCGTTCGGACTGCGATGACAGTCCAGCGGCAGCCTGGTGCATCTTCGATGCGGCCAGGCCCGCCTGCTCGGAAGCCTTGCTGACGCCGACGATATTGTTGTTCACCTCGCGCGTGCCGGTGGCGGCCTGCTGCAGGCTGCCCGCGATCTCGCGCGTCGCCAGGCCCTGCTGGTCGACCGCGGAGGAAATCTGGCCGGAGATCTGATCAATCTCCGCGATGGTCGCGCCGATCGCCTGGATCGCGTTGACGGCATCGCTGGTTGCGCTCTGGATACTCTGGACCTGTGCCGATATCTCCTCAGTGGCTTTCGCGGTCTGGTTTGCCAGCGCCTTCACTTCGCTCGCGACGACGGCAAAACCCCTGCCGTGCTCGCCGGCACGCGCAGCTTCGATGGTGGCATTGAGCGCCAGCAGATTGGTCTGGCTCGCGATGGTCTGGATCAGCGTGACGACTTCGCCGATCTTCTGCGTGCCGCTGGCAAGGCCCTCGACCACCTCGTTGGTGCGGCGGGCCTCGCTGGCGGCCTTGGCCGCGATCTCGGCGGAGCGGGAAACCTGCTGGGTGATGCTGCTGACCGACGCGGTGAGCTCTTCGGTCGCAGCCGCAACCGTCTCGACATTGCTGGAGGCCTGGTTCGATGCCGAGGCCGCGGCGGCGGTTTGACGAGCGGTGTCCGCGCTGTTGTTGCTCATCGCCGACGACAATTGCTGCACTTCGCCGGCGGCGACCGCCACGGCCTGCACGATGCCGCCGATGCTGCGCTCGAAATTGCTGGCGAGCCGCTGCTTGGCTGCCTCACGTTCTTCCTTGGCGCGCTGCTCGATGTCGTGTCGCTCGCTGTTGGCCCGCGCTTCCGCGGCCATCGCCGTCTGAGCCTCGGCCGTCTTGACGGCCGTGGTCTCGAACAGCTCCTGGAGCTTGAGCGCGAGCGCGATCAGCACGCCGGCTTCGATCAGCAGGATCACGGCATGCAACACGACGCGGCCGAAATCGGAACCGCCGGGATAGATCGCCGCGGGCAGCAGGAAGTTCAACGCGATATGATGCAGCGCGACAGCGACCGTCGCGGCGACGATCGGACGGTAGTCGCAATAGGCGACGATGCAGGCCAGCGCCGCGAAGAAGTACATGTGCATGTCGATCTGCCAGGGATGTCCTTCCAACTGATAGGTGAACATCGACACGCCGCTCATCAGAGCAACGGCGAACACCAGACGCGTGGAAAGGCCGTTGCCCGACAGGCGCCACGACAGGGTTGCGGCGAGGGCGAAGGCTGCCATGAAGAGTGCGGGGACGAGCCAGGCCTTCCCCAGCATGACTCCGATGATCGCGCTGATCGGCACGTGCACCCAGAGGACTGCGGCAAGGACCTTGCTGGTGGTCTGGCGCAGCGATTCCAGTTCGTCGTTCTCGACAATCATTTCGTCATCCCCGGGGCTATTTGCCAAAACATGCTGAAACCGCTTGCGCGTCCATCACGAACCAGGCGCCGGCGTCTTGCAGGCGGGTCAGTCCGTCATGGTCATCCGGGCGGACGACGAGAAGGGTGGGGAGGGCGGTGGCCCTGACGACCGCCGCTTGCGCCGATGCCGCAGCCTGAAACACCTGCTGCGTGCTCCACCAGGGCGGAAATGCAACTGCGACGACTGTCGCGCCCGGACGAACCTGTAAGGTGAGGATTGCGAGCGCGATCCAGCCTGCGACCAGCAGCGCAGTCGCATTCGCCCAGGCAGGCCATCGCCGGGACGGAATCGCCGTTCTCCCCTCCATGCCGGAAATCTAGGCGCGCCGGGCTAACTCTCGGTAAACAACCGGTTAGGGCCGGCACGTAAAATTACCGCTCCCGCGTCCGTCCGGCGGCGTGGCGGCAATCGGTTACCGGGCCCCGGGCGGGCCGAACAGGGCGCGAAGCTTCGCGCCCGCACCGCGCGCCCTCCAGGCATCGCCCAGCATCGCGACCCATTCGCCGAGCGCAATCCGCACCGGATTGAAGGACGGGGTGCGGCCGACAAGGCCGAAGCGAAGCGGCTGATCCGACGGCCGTTCAGCAAAGGTGCCGAACAGGCGGTCGAACACGATCAGGATGCCGCCGTAGTTCTTGTCGAGGCACGGCTCGTTGCAGGCATGATGTACGCGATGATGGCTCGGCGTGTTGAGCACCCATTCCAGAACGCCGAGCCGTGGCGCGAAGCCGCTGTGGATGAAGAACTGGTAGAGCAGGTTGATCCCGAGCATCGCGACGATCGCAAGGGGATGGAAGCCGATCAGCGCAAGCGGCAGGAAGAACAGGAAGTTGCCGGAGATGTTGCCGGTCCAGCCGAGCCGGATCGCCGCCGTCAGGTTCAGCCGCGTCGTCGAGTGATGCACCGCATGGGTCGCCCACATCCAGCGAATGCGGTGCGAGGCGCGATGCTGCCAATAGTACAGGAACTCGCTGCCCAGGAATAATCCCACGAGCGCTAGCGGGCTCGTCTGCGCGAAGTCGAGCAGGCGATGCTCGTAGAGGAAGGCGAACGGCACCGCGAGAAGTCCCGCCTCGACCGCACGCAGGATATTCTGGCCGAGCGCCACGCCGAACGAGGCCATGCTCTCACGCCAGTCGTGCGTCTCGCGATGCGCAAGGTGGCCGATGCCGTATTCGAGCAGCATCAGGCCGATCGTCGTCGCCAGGATGACGCCCCGGAGCGTCGGATCGAGCAGAAGTGCGGCGTAGCCCATGGCTTCCCCCTATTTCGGTGCGACGCCGGCGCTGACGGCGCTGTCCCTCAGCGCCTGCGCGCGAGGCAGCGCCTGTGCGCAGGACGAGGTGAGCTGGCCGGCATGGGATTGCAGGCAGGCCAGGATGCGTCCGCCACCCGGCGCGACGTTGCTGCAAAGGCTCTCATAATCGGTACGGCAGGCCTGCATGACGGTACGCGCCTCGTTGCGCATCTGCGGCGTGATCTGCGTTTGCAGCTGGCTCTGCGCCCATGCGGAGGTCGAGGCGACGAGGGCGACGATGGCCGCGGCTTGCGGCAGGGCACGGAAAATTGATGTCACGGTGCTGATCCTTTCTGATCTGTTTCGATAGACCGTCGCCGCCCTGGGCAGATGCGGCGACGGTCCGCCCGCTCAGCGCGAGACCGTGCCGGTGCGGGTGTAGGTGTTGCCGGCAGGACCGGTGCGGGTGACGTTGCGCGTGCAGCTGCCGTTGGCGCAGCCGCCGCTCGCGGTGACGCTCGAGGTGCCGCGCGGCCCGTTCGCCGTCGCCGATCGCGTCCAGGCATTGGCATCGGCTGCCGCGGCAGCCGAGAGGGCGCCGATGACGAGTGAGGTCAGGAAGAACTTGGTCATGGTCGTCGTCTCCTTGTGGGGGCTGCCGTAAGCGGGAGCCACGGGAGGAGACTGGTCGGGCTGCGTCTGCGGCGCATAGCCGGCACGAAACGATTGTTATGGCCTTGTCGGCCTCGTGTAACACTATGTAACAAGAGGGCCCACGCCCTTGCTTGACGCCGGCCATTGCCCACAATGCAGTCATGAACACGCAAGCAGCCACGATCCTCATGGTGGAGGATGACCCCGAGATCAGCCGCCTCGTCGCCGACTTCATGCGGCGCGAGGGGTTCGAGGTCGCCTGCGTCGCCGACGGCAAGGCGATGGACCAGATGCTGCAGCGCCTGCGGCCCGATCTCGTCATCCTCGATCTGATGCTGCCGGGCGAGGACGGGCTTTCGATCTGTCGTCGCTTGCGTGCGGACGATTCGCTTCCGATCCTGATGCTCACCGCCAAGAGCGACGAGATCGATCGGGTCGTCGGTCTCGAAATGGGCGCCGACGATTATCTGACGAAACCATTCGGGCCACGCGAGCTGCTGGCGCGCGTCCGTGCCATCCTCCGTCGTGCCAGCGGGGCACCGGCAAAGCCGCTGGTCCGGCGCTTCGCATTCGATCGCTTTGTCATCGATCTCGATTCGCGCAGCGTCGAGACGATCGAGGCCGAGGCGCTGCAATTGACCAGCGCGGAGTTCGATCTGCTTGGCTGCTTCGTGCAGCGCCCGCGCCGGGTGCTGACCCGCGACCAGATCCTCGACTGGACCCGTGGACGTTCGGCCGAACCGTTCGACCGCACCGTGGACATGCTGATCTCGCGGCTGCGCAAGAAGCTCGACGGTGCCAGTCCCGGCTCCGGCCTGATCACGACGGTGCGCAACGGCGGATATCTGTTCACCGCAACCGTGAAGCAGGTGTCGTGATGCTGCGCGTGACGCTTGCTGCGCGGCTGGCGCTGATCGGACTTGTCGGATTCACGGTGGTCGTCACCGTCATCCTGGCGGTGTTCTACCGGACCACGGTGCACGAGAACGAGCTGACGCGACCATCGCCCGCGCGGCTCGATGCGCTGGCAACGCTGCTCGAACGCGTGACCGGCGACTCGCGGCAGGCTGTCCTCGACGCGGTCTCATCGCCGCAATTCATGGCGAGGATCGTGCCGTCAGGCGCGCCCGTCAGCGGCGAGACGCCGCCGCAGCAGGCGAAATTGCGCGAGGCCTATGCGGCCGGGCTGGCGGGCCGTGCGGTGGAGATCGTATCTCCGCCCGATCATCGTGCCAGCCGCCTGTTTCCCCGTCTCGCGCGGCTGATGGCCAATGCGGTCGAATTCCGCATCGGACTGCGCAGCGGCGATCTTCTCATCATCGATGCCTATACCCGCCTGCCGGTGACCCCGTTCGGCTTACCGGTCGGCTTCGGCGCCGGGCTGTTCGGCTCGATCGTGGCGCTGCTGGCTTTGCTCGTCATGCAGCGCGAGACGCGACCGCTGGCGCAACTCGCCGCGGCGGTCGATCGGGTCGATCTGTCGGCCGATCCTCCGACGCTGCCGGACGCCCGCCGCAGCGCGCCGGAAATCCGCGCGGTCATCGCCGCGTTCAACCGCCTGCAAGGCCGCCTCGCCGAGATGTTGCGTGCACGCATGACGCTGGTCGGGGGCATCGCCCACGACGTCAGGACGTTCGCGACCCGGCTGCGGCTACGGGTCGAGCACATCGCCGACGATGCCGAGCGACAGCGGGCGGTGGCCGATATCGACGACATGATCCGACTGCTCGACGACGCGCTGTTGTCGACGCGGGCGGGGGCGGGCGGCCTGTCGCAGGAGATGGTCGAGCTCGCTGCGCTGATCGGCGTCGAGGTGCACGACCGGCGCGTTCAGGGCAAACCGGTCGACCTGGTGACGGACGAGCGCGCCCGGAATGCCGTCGTGCTCGGCGACCGGCTGGCGCTGCGGCGGATATTCGCCAACATCATCGACAATGCGCTCGCCTATGGCCACGCTGCGCATGTGCGAACCGCGATGAAGGACGGTGCCGTCGTCGTGTCGATCGACGATGAGGGGCCCGGCATTCCCGCCGATCAACGCCAGGCCGTGCTGGAGCCGTTCCATCGGCTGGAAAAGTCGCGCAATCGCGCGACCGGTGGTGCAGGCCTTGGCCTCGCCGTCGTTCGCAGCCTGGTCGAGGCACACGGCGGGACGATCGAAATCGGCGCGGCCTCGGGCGGAGGCTCGCGCGTCAACGTCGTCCTGCCGGTGTTTCAGCCGGCTTGACGCCTTTCGAACGCGTCAAGCCGCCACCACCGCCGGGATCGGCAGCGCGGTGACCGACTTGATCTTCTCCATCGCGAAGCGCGAGGTAACGTTCTTCAGCGGCACGGCGCTGATCAGCTTCTTGTAGAACACGTCGTAAGCCTGCATGTCCGCGACCACGACGCGCAGCATGTAATCGACGTCGCCGGCCATGCGGTAGAACTCCATCACTTCGGGCATGGCGCTGACGGCTTCGGCGAATCGTTTCAGCCAGGCGTCGGAATGGTCGGAGCTCTCGACCGACACGAACACGGAGATGCCGAGCCCGATCTTGTTCTGGTCG
>RXJC01000358.1 GCA_003963435.1 Bradyrhizobiaceae bacterium
AGCTTACATGCTCCCGGGAGGGAACCAATCAAGGGTACAGGCGTCATACCCTCCAGTGTAACTCCGTCGCGATCATGGCGATCCGGACGGCAGTTGCGATTGTTGCGTAAAAGGTCGTGGGCCGACATTCGGCCGGGTCTGGTTGCGTAACGTCGCCGCTTCGTTGTCAGCCGTCTTGTCAGCCAGTGGCTGCGTCGAGTGCCATCAGCGGATTTCGATCCGTCTGGTGCATCGTGGCTCGGCCGCGAATGGCCATGCTGGGGGAAAGCATGCAGGTGCAAATTGAGGGTTTTGCCTTAGCCGGGGCCAACGGTCCGGCGCCGGTTGGCCCGACCGCTGAAGCCCATACATCTCACGATCTCGAAGTCTGTCCATGTACGACCTCGCTGCGGCTGCTGGTCGCGGCGGGCTTTGCCATGACCCTGTTCAGCGCGACCATTGCCTTCGGCTGGTGGGATGGTCTTGGCGAATACGATACGATGGCCGGAATTGCCGGCGTCGTGGTCTTCGCCCTGGTGACGATCCGGCTGGTCTGGATGCTCCCCGCCGAACGCGGAGCGGTGGTGGTCGTGACCCCCTACGGCATCCGCGATCTCCGTATCGGCAATGAATTTCTGCCGTGGGATTCGATTGCGGAGATTTCGGCTGAACAATGCCGCGGCCACAAGATGATCGTGCTGACGCCGACGCCGGCCCTGCTGCGGCAGCTCCGCAGCATCCGCAATCTGGCCCGCTGCGCCGAGAACGATCGCATCGTCATCCGGTCCGAGGGGCTGGCGGCCGATTTCGAGACATTGCTGCGCGCGTGCCGCGACGCTCACGCTGCCGCCACTCCGCGCACCGCATTGCAGCAGGAAGATGAACGCGGCGCCCAAGGTGGCGCTCAAGGCTTCGCCGTACAAGCGTCATAAGATCGCCGCTGGCCGATCGCTATGCTGCAGCGCCGGATGCTCATCCCCGGTAATGCCCGGATGTTGCGACCGAGTGACATTTTTTGGAAATGAGCCAATATGGACAGAGATTCGCACAAATTACAGGCAGGTGCCTGTTCGTAACTCACGGAGTGCCTACGTTGTGCGTTGCGTCGTGTTGGCACCAGGGTGTCCAATGATCGTCATGTGCTCACGCTGATTCGAGCGGCCTGAGGAACGGTCCGGTAACTGCTTTCGTTTCAGCTTGTAGCGGAACTCACGCGGAGAGGGATCATGTACAACGATTCTCTATTCAACGCTTTCGCTCGGTCGTTCGAGGCGAGAAGCCAGCACGACATGTCGATGGCGGAATATCTGGAATCGTGTCGAAGCGATCCCATGAAATACGCGAACGCGGCCGAACGACTGCTAGCAGCGATCGGTGAACCCCAGACGATTGACACGGCCAAGGACCCACGCCTTGGCCGTATTTTTTTGAACCGCACGATCCGGACTTATCCGGCCTTCGCCGGCTTCTACGGCATGGAAGAAACCATCGAGCGCATCGTTGGTTTCTTCCGCCATGCGGCGCAGGGCCTGGAAGAGCGCAAGCAGATTCTTTATCTGCTCGGGCCGGTCGGCGGCGGCAAGTCTTCGCTGGCCGAGCGGCTGAAGTCGCTGATGGAAGTGCACCCGATCTACGTGCTCAAGGCCGGCGACGAGCTCTCGCCGGTGTTCGAGAGCCCGCTCAGCCTGTTCGATCCCGATCAGCTCGGCCCGATGCTGGAAGAGAAATACGGCATTCCGCGCCGGCGTCTCACCGGGTTGATGAGCCCGTGGTGCTACAAGCGTCTGGAAGCCTTCGGCGGCGACATCTCCCAGTTCCGGGTCGCCAAGATCCAGCCGTCGCGGCTGCGCCAGATCGGAATCGCCAAGACCGAGCCCGGTGACGAGAACAACCAGGACATCTCCTCGCTGGTCGGCAAGGTCGACATCCGCAAGCTCGAGACCTACGCCCAGAACGATCCCGACGCCTACAGCTATTCCGGCGGCCTCAACCGCGCCAACCAGGGCGTGCTCGAGTTCGTCGAGATGTTCAAGGCGCCGATCAAGATGCTGCATCCGCTGCTCACCGCGACGCAGGAAGGCAACTACATCGGCACCGAGAACATCGGCGCGATCCCGTTCACGGGCGTGATCCTGGCGCACTCCAACGAAGCGGAGTGGGCGAGCTTCAAAGCCAACAAGAACAACGAAGCCTTCATCGATCGCATCTGCGTCATCAAGGTGCCGTACTGCCTGCGCGTCACCGAAGAGCAGAAGATCTACGAGAAGCTGATCCAGGGCTCCGAGCTCGCTTCCGCGCCTTGCGCGCCGTCGACGCTGGAGACGCTGGCGCGGTTCTCGGTGATGTCGCGCCTGCGCAAGCACGAGAACTCCACCCTGTTCGGCAAGATGCGGGTCTACGACGGCGAGAGCCTGAAGGAATCCGACCCGAAGGCGCGCAGCGTCCAGGAATATCGCGACGCCGCCGGCGTCGACGAGGGCATGGACGGCGTCTCCACCCGTTTCGCCTTCAAGATCCTGGCTGCGACCTTCAACCACGACCCGCAGGAGGTCGCCGCCGACGCCGTGCATCTGATGTACGCGCTGGAGCAGGCGATCCGCCGCGAGCAGCTGCCGGAGGAGACCGAGAAACGCTATCTCGAGTTCATCAAGGCGGATCTCGCCCCGCGCTACGCCGAGTTCATCGGCAACGAGATCCAGAAGGCTTATCTCGAATCCTACTCGGATTACGGCCAGAACCTGTTCGACCGCTACGTCGACTATGCCGACGCCTGGATCGAGGACCAGGATTTCAAGGACCCCGACACCGGCCAGCTGCTCGATCGCGAGCTTTTGAACCAGGAACTGACCAAAATCGAGAAGCCGGCGGGCATCGCCAACCCCAAGGACTTCCGCAACGAGGTCGTCAAATTCTCGTTACGCTCGCGGGCCCAGAACGGCGGCAAAAATCCGGCCTGGACCTCCTACGAGAAGATTCGCGACGTGATCGAAAAGAGGATATTCTCCCAAGTCGAGGATCTGCTTCCGGTCATCTCCTTCGGCTCCAAGAAGGACGGCGAGACGGAGAAGAAGCACGGCGAGTTCGTCGCACGCATGGTGGAGCGCGGCTACACCGAGCGTCAGGTTCGCCGGCTGGTCGAATGGTACATGCGCGTGAAGCAGGCCGGTTGAGTCGTGATGGGAGGCGAATGGTCAAGTGCCCATTCACATTATTGACAGGCGCCTGAATCCAGGCGGCAAAAGTCTTGAGAACCGCCAGCGGTTCTTGCGTCGGGCCAAATCCCTGGTGCAGGGCGCCGTCAAGAAGACCTCGCAGGAACGCGACATCAAGGACGTCCTGGAAGGGGGCGAAGTCACGATCCCCCTCGACGGCATGCACGAGCCGCGCTTCCGCCGCGAAGGCGGAACGCGCGACATGGTGCTGCCCGGCAACAAGAAGTTCATCGAGGGCGACTATCTGCAGCGCTCCGGTCAGGGCAGCGCCAAGGATTCCGGCCCGGGCGAGGGCGACAGCGAGGACGCGTTCCGCTTCGTGCTCTCCCGCGACGAGTTCGTCGACCTCTTCCTCGACGATCTCGAGCTGCCCGACCTCGCCAAGCGCAAGATCGCGCAGACCGAGAGCGAGGGCATCCAGCGCGCCGGCTACACCACCTCGGGCTCGCCCGCCAACATCTCGGTGAGCCGGACGGTGAGGCTCGCGCTCGCCCGCCGCATCGCGCTGAAGCGACCCCGCAAGGACGAGATCGAAGAGCTGGAAGCTGCGATCGCCGCCTGCACCGACGAGGACGAGCGCGAGCTGCTGCTCGCCCAGCTCGAAAAGCTCAAGGCGAAATCGAAGCGCATTCCGTTCATCGACCCGCTCGACATCCGCTACCGCCGCTTCGAGACGGTGCCGCGGCCGGTGGCGCAGGCGGTGATGTTCTGCCTGATGGACGTCTCGGGCTCGATGTCCGAGCACATGAAGGATCTCGCCAAGCGCTTCTACATGCTGCTCTACGTGTTCCTGAAGCGCCGCTACAAGCACGTCGAGATCGTCTTCATCCGCCACACCGACCGCGCCGAGGAGGTGGACGAGCAGACCTTCTTCTACGGTCCGGCCTCGGGCGGTACGCTGGTCTCCAGCGCGCTGCAGGCGATGCACGAGATCGTGCGCGAGCGCTTCAACCCGTCGGACTGGAACATCTATGCCGCGCAGGCCTCCGACGGCGACAACTCCTATTCCGACGGCGAGCTCACCGGCATGCTGCTGACCGACAAGATCCTGCCGGTCTGCCAGTTCTTCGCCTATCTCGAGGTCGGGGAATCCGGCGGCAGCGCCTTCGATCTCTCCGACTCCTCGCTCTGGAGTCTCTATGAGCGCCTGCGCAACAGCGGCGCGCCGCTCTCGATGCGCAAGGTTTCCGAGCGCAGCGAGATCTTTCCGGTGTTCCACGATCTGTTCCAGCGCCGCGAAACCACTCAGGAGAAGGCCGCTCCATGACGGAACGCTTGTTCGAAGGCGCGGATTGGGATTTCCACACCTTGCAGCGCATCACCGATGCCTGCGAGGAGGTGGCGCTGAAGGACCTCGGGCTCGACGTCTATCCGAACCAGATCGAGGTGATCACCGCCGAGCAGATGCTGGATGCGTATTCGTCGGTCGGCATGCCCTTGTTCTACAAGCACTGGTCGTTCGGCAAGCATTTCGCGTTCCACGAAGCGTCGTATCGCAAGGGCCTGATGGGCCTCGCTTATGAGATCGTGATCAACTCCTCGCCCTGCATCTCCTATCTGATGGAGGAGAACACGGCGACGATGCAGACGCTGGTGATCGCCCACGCCGCCTTCGGTCACAACCACTTCTTCAAGAACAACTACCTGTTCAAGCAGTGGACCGATGCCGACGGCATCCTGGACTATCTCGACTTCGCCAAGAACTATGTCATGCAATGCGAGGAGCGTTACGGCCGCATCGAGGTCGAGCGCACGCTCGACGCCGCGCACGCGCTGATGTCGCACGGCATCGATCGTTATCCCGGCAAGAAGAAGCTGGACCTGCGCGCCGAGGAGAAGCGGGCAGGGCGCCGCCGCCAGCACGAGGAAGAGGTCTTCAACGATCTCTGGCGCACCGTGCCGGCCGGCAAGAGCAAGACCCGCTCCGCGCTCAGCATCGAGCGCCGCCGCAAGCTGCTCGGCCTGCCGCAGGAGAACTTGCTTTACTTCCTGGAGAAGAGCGCGCCTCGGCTGGCGCCGTGGCAGCGCGAGCTCCTGCGCATCGTCCGCCACATCGCGCAATATTTCTATCCGCAGAGCCAGACCAAGGTGATGAACGAGGGGACGGCGACCTACGTCCACTATCGCATCATGACCGCGCTGCATCAGCAGGGCCGCATCACCGACGGCAACTTCCTCGAATTCCTGGGGTCGCACACCAACGTGGTGTTCCAGCCCGAATTCGACGATCCCCGCTTCTCCGGCTTCAACCCCTATGCGCTCGGCTTTGCCATGATGCAGGACATCGAGCGCATCGTCACCAATCCGGAAGACGAGGACCGCGAGTGGTTTCCCGACATCGCCGGCAAGAACGACGTGATGGGAGTCTTGCGCGACGTCTGGGCCAATTACCGCGACGAGAGCTTCATCGGCCAGTTCTTGAGTCCCAAATTGATGCGGCACCTCCGCATGTTCCATCTGCACGACGATCCCGAGGAGCGTGCCGGCATCCGTGTCGACGCCATCCACGACGAGCGCGGCTTCCGCCGCGTCCGCCGCGAGCTGGCGCGGCAGCACGATGTCGGCTACATCGACGCCAATATCGAGGTGGTTGACGTCGATCTCTCCGGCGATCGCCGCCTGATCCTGCATCACCACGTCATCAAGGGCGCGCAGCTCAACGAGACCGACGCCAAGCGGGTGCTGCAGCACCTCGCCGATCTCTGGACCTACGACGTCGCGCTGATCGAAGTCGACGCCAACGACAAGGTCCTGCGCGAATACGTCGTGAGCCCGCGCCCGATTCCCGCCGCGGTGGCGTAAGGGGGCGACGCTGCTGCCAAGCGCTTGCGGTCAGCTTCGGCTCGCGCACGATGACGGTGCGCTCCCTCCCCCGCCTGCGGGGGAGGGCTGGGGAGAGGGTCTCTCCGCGGTGGGATTCCCCTAGAGGAGAAAGCCCTCACCCGGCGCTACGCGCCGACCTCTCCCGCAAGCGGGAGAGGTTGAGCCCGCGGCGGCTCAAGAGTTCACACGGATACATCACGGCTAGGTAGACTTCTTCCCCGGCTTCTTCTTCACCTTGCTCGCATTCAGCTCGGCCGCCGCGCGGATCAGCGCCTTCAGCGCCTTCTCGTTGATTGTCTCGCCCTCGCGGATGTCGATCGCGCGGCGCACATTGCCGTCGAGGCTGGCGTTGAACAGGCCGGCCGGGTCATCCAGCGCGGCGCCCTTGGCAAAGGTCAGCTTCACCACTTCCTTGTAGGTCTCGCCGGTGCAGATGATGCCGTCGTGCTCCCACACGGGAACGCCGCGCCATTTCCACGCCTCGACGATTTCAGGATCGGCCTCCTTGATCAAGCCGCGGACCCGCGCCAGCATGTCGCCGCGCCAGTCGCCGAGCTCCTTGATCCTGCCGTCGATCAGTTTCGAGGCTGAAGCCGCGCCCGTTTTCTTCGCGTTGCTCTTCTTCGCTGTCACCGCCTTCTTCACGACCGGGCCTCGCTGCGCGCGCCGCTACGCTGGCCGAGATAGGGCAGTGCGAACAGATAGAGTCCGGTCGCGAGCAGTGGGATCAGCGGCACCAGCGCCAGGAAGCCGATCCAGACGGCGTGCAGCTGCATGGTCATGGCGACGATGTTGGCGATCACCGCGAGGGTGAAGGCGATCGATAGCCAGCGATGGACCTGTCGAATCCACATGTTCCCGTTCAATGAAACCTCCCTTGAACTCATGAGATGATTTTCGGGCTGCGCCGGGGAAATTCAGTCCCCGCGCGCCAGCAGTTCGTCCAGCTTGGCCAAGAACTGCTTCCAGCCGGCATGCGCGCCGCCAAAAGCCTGCTTCTGCGTCGGGCTGAAGCCGGCCTGCTCGACGCGCAGATGCGTGCCGCTGCCGGTCGGCGTCAGCGTAAACGTCACGACGCTTTTCAGGTCGAAGGCCGCATCCTGATGCGAGAAATTCCAGGTGTAGGCGAGGCTCTTCTGCGGCTCGATGGTGAGCACCTCGCAGTCCAGCACGCCGCCCCATTCGCCGCGCAGGTTGAAGCGATGGCCGATCTCGGGCTTGAAGTCGTTCTTCATCAGCCATTCCTCGATCAGGTGCGGCTGCGTCAGCGCGCGCCAGAGCCGCTCGGCCGGAAAAGCGAATTCGCGCTCGACGACCACTGAGCGTGTTTCGGTCTCTTGTTCCGTCATTGGTCCATCCTCTTCAGGAGATCGTCGAGCGCGTCGAGCCGCTTCTGCCAGAAGCCGGCCATCTGGCTGGTCCAGTCGACCAGCGGATCGAGCGCGCCGGGCTGCGCGCTGTAATGGGTCTGCCGTCCCTCGTGGCGGTCGCAGACGAGGCCTGCCTGCTTCAGGGCGCCGAGATGTTTTGACACCGCCGGCTGCGACACCCCGGATCGCGCGGTCAGCGCCCCGACCGTCTGCTCGCCCTCGCGGCACAGCCGCTCGAAGATCGCCCGCCGCGTGGGGTCGGCAAGCGTCCTGAACAGAAGGTCGGGGGCGGGGGACATGGGAAATCCATAACTGCAAGGTTATGGGTTATTCATAACTATCTAGTTATGGGTAAGTCAAGCGGCATGTAAGTGACGTGGAAAGAACGCACGCCCCCCTCGGGGTCATTGCGAGGAGCCCTTGCGACGAAGCAACTC
The DNA here is from genome assembly GCA_003963435.1 of Bradyrhizobiaceae bacterium. Taxonomy (GTDB): domain Bacteria; phylum Pseudomonadota; class Alphaproteobacteria; order Rhizobiales; family Xanthobacteraceae; genus Bradyrhizobium. Next base: position 7,822 of record RXJC01000358.1, read on the forward strand.
AGACTGCCTCCGCGGAGGGATTCTGGATTGCTTCGCGGAGCCTGTCATCGGGCCGCGCTTCGCGCGGACCCGTTGGCTCGCAATGACGGAGAACGCGGCGACGGTGCCAGCCTCACGGCCGCAAATACAAATATCCCTGCGACTGCAGCTCGGCCAACCTGACCACGCCGCCCCTCTCAGCGCTGACGAAGCCCGGCAGCAATTCCCTCAGCGTGACGTTCTGCGCCTTCATCGTGTTGCCGCAGGCCGCGAGCTCGACGCCGTCCTTGGAGAACTCGCTGACGCGCTTGCTGAGATCGGGATTGGCCTGCGCGGTGTGAAACGCCTTCAGCGCCGGTCCGTGGATCACCAGCGCGAGCGTGACATGCTCGGGGCCACCGACGCCGTCGATGTGGTTCTGGATGTTGCCGAGCACGAAATTGACCTTCTCGGCGTCGCTGAGGTGGTAGACGACCTTCAGCTTGTTGCCCGCGCTGGCGTCCGTCGCGGCTTGCGCATGCGAGGCACCGAACGCTGCACCCAGCGCCGAGACGGCGCTCCACAAGATGTTCCGGCGGTTCATGGCGATCTCCTTCAAGCCTGGCGTCGCCGGACAGATATCACTTGTGGCGGAGCGCGGCGAGTTCCTTGCGGTCGGTCACCAGCCCGGCGCATTCGCTGGTGTCGGTGCGGTCGAGGCGGAAGATCTTGTCGTCGGCGCCGGCCACCAGCGCATGCTCGGCCTCGTCGTCCGGTTTGTTGTTCTGCCAGACCCGGACCTGCTCAAGCCGGATGATGGCAGATTTGTTGTCCTTGGACAGCGCTACTTCGATGCCGCCGCCCTCGCAGTCGACGCCGCAGCCCATGCGGACTTCGTCGCCCTGGCCGAGCAGCACCGCGTGGCTGCCGCACGAACCGCTGGAATCGAAATCGCCGGAGCGATGGCGGTAGCGAAAGCCCAGGCGGAAGGAATTATGCGGCCGCTTGTCCTCCTTGTCGGTTTCCGCCGAGATCAGCAGCTTCATGGAGGCGACCTTCTGCCTGGGGTGCCGTGCCAGATGCTCGGTGTCATAGCGGCGGACGAAGCAGGCATAGGCCTTGTCGCCCGGCGCCGCCCCATAGAGCCGCGCATTGAAGGCGTCGGCCTCGGCGTTTGTGGTCTCCCGGACCTTGTCGGAGTCGTCGGCATGGGCGACGCCGACGAAGGCGGCAAGGGCGAGCGGCAGGACGAGAGCAAGCTTCATGATCGCATCTTCGCGTTTGAACTGTCGTCGCCCCGCAATGACGGGGGGGCGACTGGCGGTTAGTCGCTAGCGGCGGGCAGCGCGTTCAAGCGCTTCCGGCCGCAGGCCTTGCGGGCAGCCTCGCGCAAGGTTCCAGTCTTAACAGACTGGAAGGATGAGGGTTGGTAAACCCCCGGGTGCTGCAGATGACTGGTGGCGGTCAACATGTCCGTAAGTCAGAACTTGCCCAACCTTGCGATTGGCTATTCCACGCTACGGCTGCTGAAGATGCTGGCGGCCGGCGTGTTCCTGACGCTTCTGTTCGCCGCGATCGTCTTCAACTGGCTGAATGTCAAGACACTCACCGCGTACCAGATCACGGTCTGTTCCGTCGGCCTCGCGGTGTGCAGCTTTGCCACGATCAGGGTGCTATGGCGGCTGGTCTCGGGAAGGCAGCCGGTCCTCTTCATCACCCGCGTCGGTATTCGCGACACCCGCATCGCCGATGACACCATCTCCTGGAGATCCGTGCGGGACATCTCGGCCTGGCAGTTTCGCAGTCGGGTGATCGTGGTGCTCAAGCTCGATCCGCTGATCGCCGACCGTTTCGACGTCGGCCTGCTGAAGCGCATCGTTTCGATCATGAACAAGGCGGTCGGCGCGGAGGGAATGCTGATCAATCCCGGCGGCCTGACCATGGACGGCGAAACGCTGCTCGAAACCTGCAAGCAATATTGGAAGGCCGGCCGTTTGGCGTATACGGCCCAGCCCAAGACCGAACCCGAGCCTGTCCACTAGAGCAGTGCCGCTTTGCACTTCGGGCGCGATAGTCTCCACATCGTCATGGCCGGGCTTGTCCCGGCCATCCACGCCTTGCTACGCCGCACGGAGAACGTGGATGCCCGGGACAAGCCCGGGCATGACGACCTCCTGTGACGGTCCATATGCGTTAGCCCTGCGATAGTCGGGAAGAGAGGACCGACGCATGCCGATTCTTCAACGCAGGCTGGCGTTGATCTTGTCCAGCACCGCCGAGCCCGGGCACAGCGTGTCGGCTTCCAGCGTGTTGAGCGGGGTCTCGACCGTGTTGAGATGCTCGTGCAGATCTTCCGCATCGGGGTCGACATACAGAAGCCCGGTGACGATCTG
>RXJC01000350.1:0-6375 GCA_003963435.1 Bradyrhizobiaceae bacterium
TCGGGATGCTTGAGGTCGAGCGCGAGGCTCCGCTTGTTGCGGTTGACGGCCATGAATTGACCGCTCATGCCACGGTTTCTGAAGACGCCGGTGTAACGCCAGGTGTCGCCGGCGGGCGGCTCGACCTTGATCACATCGGCGCCCCAGTCGCCGAGCATCTGCGCGGCATAGGGACCAAACAGCACGCTGGTCAGATCGAGAACGCGGATGCCGCTGAGGGGACCGGTCGCTGTCATCGCTGTCTCGCTGTGGTTGGAAGACCATCACTGCAGGATAGGACAGGCGGGCAAGGCTGCAACCGTGCCCGCCTGTCAGAAAGACATAGAAACCTACTCGCCGATCACATCGCCGAACAGCTCCCATGATTTGCCGTTGAAGCGGGCCATCTGCAACTGACGGATCGGCGTCACCTGTTCCGCGGAGGTGTTGAGCCTGATGCCCGGCAGAAGCATCGGCAATTCGACATCCTTGAACGACTGCGTCTGCTTCATCACGTTCGCACGGGTCAAATCGTTGCCGGCCCGCTGCAGCACCAGTTCCATCATCTGCGCCATGGTGTAACCGGTGACGTTGAAGATGTCGGCCGGGTCGGCGCCGGGATTGTAGGTCTTCATCCATTCGCGCCAGGCCTTCATGCCGGTGTCATTTTCCCAGCGCGGATCGCCGGGATCCTTCTGGAAGGCGCCGGTCACGATGCCGACGGAGTTTTCGAGCCCCGCCGGCACCAGCACCGAGCCGACCGAATTCGAGACGGCCGGAAGGATGATCTGCGGCTTCCAGCCGAGCTCGGCGATTTTCTTGATCGCTTGCGCCGCAAACTTCGGCGTGCACTCGTTGAAAACGACGTCGGCACCGGCGGCCTTGAACTTGACGATCTGGGAGTCGACGGTCGGATCCGAGGTCTCATAGGTCGCCTCCGACACGATCTGGTTGACGTGTTCGCCGAGCCCCTCCTTGAAGCCGGCGAGATAGTCACGGCCGGGATCCTCGTTCGGCGTGATGACCGCGATCTTGGCGCCAGGCTTGTTGGCCAGGATCCACTTGGCGTAGATGCGGCCTTCGGTCCGGTAGGTCGGCTGCGAGCCGGTGGTCCAGGGGAAGTGTTGCGGATCGTTCCAGCGGCTCGCTCCGCTGGAAGGAAACAGCTGCGGAATCTTCTTGGCATTGAGATATTTTTGCGCGGCGATGTTCGGCCCGGTTCCGAGCATCGAGAACATCGCGAAAACCTCGTCGCTCTCGGCGAGGCGCCGCACCTGCTCCACCGTCTTCGCGGGCGAATAGGCGTCGTCCATGCTGAGCAACTCGACCTTGCGGCCGTTGATGCCGCCCTTGTCGTTGACCATCTTGAAATAGGCGATCTCGGCGCGGCCGATCGCGGAATAGGCCGAGGCCGGGCCCGAGTATGGCATGGTCTGACCGAGCTTGATCGTCGTATCGGTGGCGCCGGTGTCGTAGTTTCCGGCCGAAGCGGTCGAAGCCGCTCCAAGAACAAGGAACAGAGCGGCGACTCCGCCGGCCAGTTGATTTCCGCGCATGCATTTCCTTCCCAGGCGAGGCGCGACGCGCAAGGTGCCGTCAACGCCCTCCAAGTTTGTCTTGAAGTTTCTCTTCGTTATCATCGACCGCATCGATCCGATGTCGGCGAGCGCGACGATACGCCGATTAGGAAGCGTGAGATGTAGCGAAGAATTCAGATGCGTATGCGCATCCTGCAGCGGTGACCTGGTACATCCACATCACGTGACCGCCTCGGCGTCAGACCTCAAGCCATTCCTGCCGCACGACGGCATTGGCCTTGAGCTCGTCGGGCGTGCCCTCGAACACGACGCGGCCGTGCCCCATGATGTAGACGCGCTTGGAAATGCGGAGCGCGATCGACAGTTTCTGCTCGACGAGCAAGATGGCGACGCCCGCCTCGGCGATGCGCGCAATGAGGTCCCCCACCTGCTGCACGATCAGCGGAGCGAGCCCTTCCGTCGGCTCGTCGATCATGATGAGGTCGGGATCCCCCATCAGCGTCCGGCAGGTCGTCAGCATCTGCTTTTCCCCGCCGGACAGCACGCCCGCGGCCGTATCGGCGCGAGCGGCGAGATTGGGAAACATGTCGAGCATGTCCTGAAGCCGCCATTTGCCTGGGCGGCGCGTGTCCTTGATGCCGAGCAGAAGATTTTGCCGCACGGTCAGGCTGGGGAAGATGTCGCGGTGCTCCGGCACGTAACCGAGCCCGAGGCGTGCGATCTTGTAACTGGGCAGTCCGACGATGTCCTTGCCCTTGAAGCGGATCGTGCCCTGCGGCGCGACCTCGCCCATGATGGCCTTGACCGTCGTCGACCGGCCGACGCCGTTACGGCCGAGCAGGCTCACGACCTCGCCCGCGGCGACGTCGAGATCGACGCCCTGAAGGATGTGGCTCTTGCCGTAATAGGCGTGGAGATCCCTGACCTCGAGCATCAGTGCGCCTCCTCGCCAAGATAGGCTTCCTTGACCTTCGGATCGCGCCGGATCTCCTCCGGCGTGCCCGACGCGATGATGTGGCCGTACACCAGGACCGAGATGCGATCGGCGAGGCCGAATACGACGCTCATGTCGTGCTCGACGATGACGAGGGTCTTGCCCTCGGTCAGCCGGCGGATCAGCGCCACCGCGCGCTCCGTCTCGGCGTTGCTCATGCCGGCGGTCGGCTCGTCCAGCATGACGACGGTCGCGCCGCTCGCGATGGTGATGCCGATCTCGAGCTCGCGCTGCTCGGCATAGGTCAACAGACCGGCCGGAACGTCGCGCCGATGCATCAGATGAATGTCATCCAGTATCTTCGCCGTGCGCTCGCGCACCTCGGGCAGGCTGTCGACATTCTTCCAGAAGGCGTAGCGATGCCCGGTCGCCCACAGCACGGCGCAGCGCACGTTCTCCCAGACCGACATCCGCGCGAACACGTTGGTGACCTGGAACGAGCGCGACAGGCCGCGCCGGTTGATCTCAAATGGCCGCAGGCCCGAGATCACCTCGCCGTTCAGCTTCACTTCACCCGAGGTCGGCTTGATATGGCCGCTGATCAGATTGAACGTCGTCGACTTGCCCGCGCCATTCGGCCCGATGATGGCGTGACGCTCGCCTTGTGCGACGCTGAGATTGAGGTCGCGAATGATGCTGACGTTGCCGAAACGTTTTTCGACGGCGCGGACTTCGATGGCTGCGCTCTGTCCTGAGACCGCTCCGCTCATGCCAGATACCCCCGGTCACGGGCGACCGTCGCGGCCCTGTCCCACGCCTCCGCGATGCGGCGCCAGGTCAGCCGTGCGATCAGCCCTCCGCCGACCACAAGCACCGCGGCGCTGATCCACGTCGTCGGCGAAGCCGGCTTGAAGCCGATGCCGAGCAGGTTGATGACGTCTCCACCTGCGAAGCGCGCGACCGTCTCGATGGTGAGGATGACGCCGCAGGCAAGCGCGACGGTCGGCACAACGGCGACAAGATAGGACGGTATCACGGTCCGAAGCGTACCCGCACGAACCAGCGGCCGGTGCATCATCAGAAGGCCCGCAATGCCGCCGGGCGAGAACATCACGATGCCGATGAAGATGATGCCGAAATAGAGCTGCCACACGCTGGTCAGGCTGGTCAGTCCGAGCTGCAGGTAGGTCACCAGGATCGCGCCCAGGATCGGCCCGAAGAAATAGGCGGTGCCGCCGATGAAGGTCGAGAACAGCACGAGGCCCGACTGAATCGCACCGAGATAGGCGGAGTTTGCGATCTCGAAATTGATCGCGGCGAGCCCGCCGGCGACTCCGGCAAAGAAGCCTGCAAAGCAGAAGGCGAGATAGCGGACGACGTGCGGATCGTAGCCGATGAACTGGACGCGTTCGGGATTGTCGCGCACGGCGTTGCTGATCCGACCGAGCGGCGTCCGGGTCAGCGCGTACATCGCAATCGCCGACAGCACGAGCCAGAACGCGATGAGGTAATAGACCTGAAGCTGCGGCCCGAACGACCAGCCGAACATCTTCGGCAAGGCGGTCCGGTCGGTGGTGATGCCGGCTTCGCCGCCGAACACCGAGCGCAGGATCAGCGAGGACGATGCCACCAGCTCGCCGATGCCGAGCGAGATCATCGCGAACACGGTGCCGGCGCGCTTGGTCATGACCCAGCCGATGACGATCGCGAACACGAGGCCGCCGAGCCCGCCGAAGAGCGGGATGAACGGCAGCGGGATCGGCCATTTGTGCGCGACGACCGCATTCATCATGTGGCAGGCGGCAAAGCCGCCGAGGCCGTAATGCACGGCATGACCGAATGACAACAGGCCGGTCTGGCCGAGCAGGATGTTGTAGGACAGCGCAAAGACGATCGCGATGCCGATCAGGCTGAACGACGTCAGCGAGCCGCCGGAAGAGAAGATCATCGGCAGGACGATCAGCGCAGCGATGCCAAGCAGCCAGACGCCGTAGAAGCGCAGGCCATCGCCGGCAGGCTTCGATGTCGAGGTCAGGGTCATGATTCGCGCGTCCCCATCAGGCCCATGGGGCGTACGATCAGAATGATCACCAGCAGCAGATAAGGCACGATCGGCGCGACCTGGGCGATGGTGACGTTCCAGATGTCGGTGAGTACGGAGGGCCCGGCCGACGGATCGAGCGGACCGAAGGCGCTGGCGAGCGAGCCGTCGAGCGCCACCGCAAAAGTCTGCACCAGGCCGATGACCAGTGAAGCGATGAACGCCCCCGGCAGCGATCCAAGCCCGCCGAACACGATCACCACGAACAGGATCGGACCGAGCGCCGCGGCCATATCGGACTGCGTCACCAAGGCCGGACCGGCAATGACACCGGCAAGGCCGGCCAGCGCGCTGCCGACGCCGAATACCGCCATGAACACGCGTCCGACATTGTGGCCAAGATGGCCAACCATGTGCGGATGCGTCAGCGCGGCCTGCACGATCAGCCCGACGCGGGTGCGCTTGAGCACGATCAGCAGCCCCACGAAGATGACGATCGAGACGGCCAGCATGAAGAGCTTGTAGGCGGGATAGTTGGTCGAGAAGATCGTGAAGGCCGGGAAGTCGAGCAGCGCCGGCACGCGATAATCAACGGGGCTCTTGCCCCAGATCATCGACACGACCTCTTCGATCGCAAACGCGAGGCCGAACGTCAGCAGCAACTCGGCGACGTGGCCGTGCTTGTGCGTATTGCGCAGGCCATAGCGCTCCACGGCCATGCCGATGGCGCCGACCAGCAACGGCGCCAGCACCAGCGCCGGCCAGAAGCCGATCCATTTGGTGAGTTGAAAGCCAAAGAACGCGCCGAGCATGTAGAAGCTGGCATGAGCGAAGTTCAGCACGCCCATCATGCTGAAGATGACGGTGAGCCCGCTCGACAGCAGGAAGAGCAGCATGCCGAACAGCACGCCGTTCAGGGTCGAAATGACAATGAGTTCAAGCACAGTCCACTCGTCTCTGGCCGGGGCCGGATGGCCCCGGATGATATCGCCCGATCGGACGTCGTCCTAACGCCATCCGCCCGAGGCCGATGACGGCCCCGGAAGGACGACGGCTCGGTAAATTACGGCCGCGTCATCTTGCAGGTCGTGGAGACCATGGCCTGCGGCGTGTCGATCTTGGAAGCCAGATGCCAGCCCCAGCCGGTGTTCTCCTCGTCGAAGGGCTCGTTGGCGGCGAGCTTGCCGAAGGAGGAGATGTAGATCGGCTGGAAGAACTGGTGGTCATCCTTGCGCATGAAGCCCTGGCCGCCGTCGAGCACCTCGAACTTGAGGTCCTCAAGTGCCGCAGCCACCTTCACCGGATCGACCGAGTTGGCCTTCTCGGCGGCCGCCTTGAACATGCGCATCTCGTTGACCGCACGCGGATACCACAGCGAGAGGCCGACCTTGGCGCGGAACGCCTTTTCGAAATCCATCGCGGCCTGGTTGCCCGAATTGGCGAAACCTTCGGTGATCTGGAAGACCTGGTGGTCAAGGCCCGTCTGCTTGATGGCGGTCGGACCACCGGCACCGCCGGCATAATAGGTGTACCAATTGACTTTCAGGCCGGCGTCGGCGGCCGCCTTGAGCAGCAGCGCGATGTCCTGGCCCCAATTTCCGGTGACGACGCTGTCGGCGCCCGAGGCCTTGATCTTGGCGATGTAGGGCGAGAAATCGGTGACCTTGAGCAGCGGATGCAGCTCGTCGCCGACGATCTGGATGTCAGGACGCTTGGCACCGAGCATCTTGCGGGCGTCGGCGCGCACGGATTGGCCGAACGAATAGTCCTGGTTGATCAGGTACACTTTCTTGATGGACGGAATGTCCTTCATGTAGCTGGTGAGCGCCTCCATCTTGATGTCGGAGCTCGCATCCCAGCGGAAATGCCAATAGCTGCACTTC
>RXJC01000350.1:6425-8156 GCA_003963435.1 Bradyrhizobiaceae bacterium
CAATAGCTGCACTTCTCGTTGGTCAGGGTCGGATCGACGGCGGCATAGTTGAAGTACAGTACTTCCTTACCGGGATTGCGCGTGTTGTGCTTGCTAACGAAGTCGGTAAGCGCCGCAGCAACGGACGAGCCGTTGCCCTGCGTGATGAAACGGACCCCCGCGTCGATCGCCTTCTGGGCTTGTACCAGGCTTTCCTGCGGATTGGTCTTGTTGTCGAGACCGACGATCTCGATCTTCTTGCCGAGGATGCCGCCCTTGGCGTTCATCTCGTCGGCCAGATACTGAAAGGTCTTCAGGCCGCCCTCGCCGACGCTGGCACCGCCGCCGGAGAGCGGATCGATGTAGCCGATCTTGATGGTATCCTCGGCCGAAGCGGCATGACCGAGCATCGGGGCGATCACGGCCATGGCCAAAGTGAGCTTGCGTATCATTTCGTTTCCTCGCTGCTATCGACCTTAGTCGATGATCCGTTTGCGCTTGTTGCAGCGCAATTTAAGATCCTAATGAGCAGACTGGACGTTGATTGACAAGCGCCGCCGAACATAGCTCGGGCCACGGCTATGACATGTGGAGGCGGCTGCCCGTCCCTTGCGCACAACTTTCCGCCGCAAGAAATAGAGACATGAGAGGAACTGGAGCGTCGCGCAGCGGCTACCGACCGTGATGCAGGCGCGACAATCTGCGTCAGCGAGTTCTAGACGCCCAGCGCCTTGCGGTCGAAGCTTCGCAGGAAGCGCAGCGACAGCGTCCGGACATTGGCGACGTTGAGGAGCCAGGCCGCGGCGGCATAAGCGAGGCCTGCTGCGAGGCTGACGATGACGAGCGCGACGAGGCCGGTGCCACTGACCTGCGATCGCGCAACGAGGATGGCCGCCGCCATTGCCGCGGCCGAAACCGCGACCCCGGCAAGCCGGTTGAAGTCGAACGGCACAGGATGAGCGCGGTGCATCAGGACGACCGCGACGACAAAACCGATCGCCTCGGTCGCGAGCGTCGCCAGCGCGGCGCCGTAGATGCCGTAGCCGGCGACCAGGGCGACCATCAGGACCACGCTGACCACCAGCGTCAGGAAGGACTGCGCCGCCAGCATGAAGGGCCGCTCGGCGAGCTGAAAGCTGATCTGCACGTAGAACTGATTGGCGATTCCGAAGAAGCGGGCGAGCACCAGGATCGGCAGCAGTGCCGACACTCCGGCGCGGAAATCGACGCCGACGAGCGTGCCGGCGACCTGATCCGCCGCAAGCGCGAGCCAGACCGCAACCGGCGCGACCACGACGAGCAGCAGCTCGAGGCTCTCGGTCAGCCGCTCCCGCGTCGTCTCGGTGTTGTTCTCCGACAGTGAGCGGAATACCAGCGGCACGGTCGCCGCGGCGACACTCGATGCAATCATGACCATGAACTGGCGCGGCAGGTCGGCGGCGACGCCAAAGATGCCGGCGGCGTCCTTGCCGAGCAGATAGGCGACGATGAGCCGGTCGCAGGCCGAATAGACCGCAACGGAAAGTCCGGCCAGCGTCAGCGGCAGGCCGTAGCGCGCCAGCTGCATGAACTGGCTGCGCTGGAAGCGCGCGATCTTGCTGCGGTCGCCGACGAGGTTGAGAATGATTCCGGTGAGCGAGCCCAGGCCGAACGCGGCAAGCAGCCCCAATCCGCCCCAGCCGAGCCAGATGGCAAGGAGGCCGAAGCCGACGCTGGAGACGCTGCGCACGATCGAGATCGCCGCAAACCGGT
>RXJC01000585.1 GCA_003963435.1 Bradyrhizobiaceae bacterium
CCATCGTCTGATCCTTGTTCCGGGTCCGGCCTGCAATCGCGGTGGTAATATACCGATCCATTCCGGACGTCGTCGAGATCAGCCTTGAGGGAAACGCTGGGCTGCCCCGCGCGGAGCCTCGGCGGCGCCGAGCAGCAGTTGCGGACCGGCACGGGCAAGACACTGATCAGCGTCGCCGTCATGAGCCTCGCGCTCGTCGTCGCCTTCGCGGGTCTTTGTGATCACGCCGCGAGGATGCGCGCTTGAGTGACCACGGCAGCCGGCCAAGATTTCGGCGTCACTCGCCGGCGCAGCAATCCACCAGCAAGTCCCAGATCCGCTGCGCCTCGCGCTTCTCGTACGGCTCCGGCGCTTTCTGCGCGCCGGGCCGACCGTAGCCGGCGATGGCGCGGGTCTCACGAGGCACGATCCACCGTTCCGAGATCGGGTCGTACCATTTTCCGATCTTCAGCTCGGTCACGGCGATCGACTCACAAATTGATCAACGATCGAGCGCTGCGCCTGCCGCGGCTTGATTCGAGCCATTCGACGACGCGTCACTCAGTTTACCAATCATGAGCTCGCGCGATCGTTCCGCCTCCGTGCCTCATCCCGGACGGGCCGGATGCAGCGTGCGCGGATGCCGCTCGTGCAAGAGCCGCGCGAGCTCTTCGCGCTCGGTCCCGCGTCCCTTCATGGCGGTCTCGAACAGCGCCTCCTGGATGTCGCGCGGCATGTCGCCCCACACGTCCATCGCCGCGCGTCCGAGCAAGCCCGCAAGATGATCAAATCCGTCGTTCATTCGGCTCTCCTGGTCACACCACGGAATGGAACAGCTGCCGCCGTAGAGCGTTCCAGTGCCATCATTGTGAAAAGGAGACGTCATTTATGGGATTCTTCACCAAGGACATCAAAACGATGGAAGACCTGCTGCTGCATGGGCTGCAGGACATCTATTACGCAGAGCAGCAGATCCTGAAGGCGCTGCCCGAGATGATCGAGAAGGCGACCAACAGGGACCTCGTTGCCGGCTTGAAAGCCCACCTGGAGGAGACCAACAAGCAGGTCGAGCGGCTCGACAAGGTCTTTGCCAAGCTCGGCAAGGAGCCCAGCGGCACGCAGTGCCCGGCCATCGACGGCCTTATCAAGGAAGCCAATTCCACCGCCGGTGAGATCGAGGACAAGGCCGTGCTCGATGCTGCGATCGTCGCCAACGCGCAGGCCGTGGAGCATTACGAGATGTGCCGCTACGGCACGCTGATCGCCTGGGCCGAAGAGCTCGGCCACGACGACATCGTGCGTTTCCTCACGACCAATTTGAACGAGGAGAAGGCGGCCAACACCAAGCTGAACACGGTGGCGTTGCGCAAGGGCGTCAACGCCAAGGCGTCGAACGCCGCCTGATGAATGCTGTTGAGTGCGACGTGGCGGCTCGGATTTCCGATGCCGCCACGATGGCGTGCTTGTTGACGAGAATGTCGATGCCGCCGAGCTCCTCCACGGCACGCCGCACGATGGAGCGGCAATGCTCGGGATTAGAGATGTCACCGGGAATCAGGACGGCCTTGCGGCCCTCCCGCTCCACCAGCGCCTTGACCTCGGCCGCGTCCTCGTCCTCGTTCAAATACGAGATGACGATGTCGGCCCTTCGCGCGCATAGGCGATCGCGACGGCGCGGCCGATGCCGCTATCGCCCCCGGTGATAATGGCTTTCTTTCCCGAAAGACGCCCGGCGCCTTTGTAACTCTGCTCGCCATGATCCGGGCGAAGCTGCATCGCGCGCGTCGAACCGAGCATCGGTTGCTGCTGCGCAGGATAAGGCGGCTTTGGATAGTCGGTCATGGACAACTCCCGGCACGTTCGCTGCGCTAACGGAGCGCCGCCGAAACCGTTCCTGGAATCGTCCTCGAGATGTTCGCCTTAGACGATGCCGATCTGCGACGCCACTCCTGGCGCATCGCCTGCTCGGGCCCGGCGATAGAGGTGACCTGGCTCCGCCCACAGGAACCCGTTCGAGAACGGCACGCCGGGATAGGCCGCGGCAAGGCGACGGTTGCCGCCGTCGACGTCGTCGCGCCCGTCCAGCACGTCGCGAAAGGTCTTTGCGATCTCGACCATGTCGCAATCCTGCGGCGACAGGCGCAGCGAACCGACATTGCTCTCGCGCAGCAGGCCGGCCTCCCCTAGCAGATTGGCGCAGGTGTGCGACAGGGTCTGCACGCCGTTGATGGTCAGAAAATCCTGCTGCTCCAGCGTGTTCAGCAGCAAACCATCCGGGTCCTTCTCGCAGACGAAGCGGCAATTGTCCTTGGCGAGCTTGTGAAGGCGCGCGTGATAGCAGCGGGCCGAGATAGCCAGCGGCACCCGGCCGAACGCGAACATTTCGGTCGTGACATCAGGGACGGCCTTCGCGATCGCCGCCACCGAGGCCAGCGGCAATTCCGGCGGCAGGCAGATGCGCTTCGCCCCTTGCGCGGCGTGAAAGGCCGCGCTGGCCTCGTTGTAGATGTTGACGAAGGGCCCGATGGCGTGCGGCCGGCCTGCGAGCGCCCTGAGGCAGGTCAGATCATTCACCTCGACCAGCGCGCCCTCAGCCGCAGCCAGCTCTTCGGTCTGGCGCCGCTCGCGCCGCAGCGAGACCAGGATCAGCGAGCCCAGCAGCACCTCCTTGCCTGCGCTCTGCAGCCGTTCGACTACGGCCGGGATGTGGTCCGCGACGAACGGCAATCGTTTCGAGCAGACGATCTCGCCGACGGAGACGATATCGACCGGCGCTTCGTCGGCGATACGGAAATAGAAATCACGCCAGCGTGCCGGCGCCCAATTGTACAGAACTGGACCGAGGCTGAGTTGCATCTTCCGGACCTCACATATTCGAAAAGACTAGCGCCAAGTTTTCAGCGCCAGGTCTTGCGATAGGCGCCGAGCGTGGAGGCCTGCCCTTCGGTGAACGGCTTCAGGCTCGCGATATCAGTCTCGCTCCCGCTCTCGAGTGCCGCGAGCGCTTGACGAAAATGGCGCACCACGCTTTCGACATAGGCGCGGCCGCGCTGGCGGCCCTCGATCTTGAGCGCGGTCACTCCGGCATCGCGCATGCCTTTGAGCAGGGTCGTGGCGTCCAGGCTGACGGGGTCCTCGAAAATATAGCCGGAACCTTGCGCGGTCGAGAACCGGCCCTTGCAGAGCGTCGGATAGCCCGCAGGCTCGCTCAAGGCGAAGCGGTTGATGGTGAAGCCGCCGAGGCTGGACTTTGTCCCGTCCGCGGTCTGCTCATAGGTCACATGGCTCGGCGGCGAGCAGACGCCCTGCATGTTCGGCGATTTGCCGGTCGCATAAGACGACAGCGAGCAGCGCCCCTCGGCCATCACGCAGAGGCCGCCGAACACGAAGACTTCAGTCTCGCAGGCGGACTCCCGGGTGATCTCGGCGATCTCGGGGACGCTGAGGACACGCGGCAGCACGACGCGCTTTGCGCCGAAGGTTTCGGCGTAGAAGGCGATGGCATCGGAATTGGCGGCCGCGGCCTGAACCGAGACGTGCAGACGCTGATTCGGATGGTGCCGCGCCGTGTAGTCCATTAATCCGATGTCGGCGAGAATCAACGCATCGGCGCCGGCGCTCACCGCATCGTCCACCGCGCGATGCCAAATCTTGACGGCGGAGGCGCGCGGGAAGGTGTTGATGGCCACCAGGACCTTCGCGCCGCGGCCATGCGCCAGCGCGATGCCCTTGCGCAGCTCGTCGCGGCTGAAATTCAGCCCCGGAAAGTTGCGCGCATTGGTCTCGTCGTTGAAGCCGCAATAGATCGCGTCGGCGCCGGCATCGATCGCGCTCCTGAGCGCCGCCGGCGTCCCGGCAGGACAGATCAGCTCCATCATTTCAACTGCTCGCCTTGCCCCGACGACCCGATCACGTGGCCGCGGGCGGCTTCGAAGACGCGCCTCGCAGGCGCGCCCAGGGGGCCGAACATTGAGGACGCCTCGGCAGCGAGATCGAGCTCGGCGTCGTCGATCGCATTGCGCAAAGCCAGCACCGCCTCGACATCGCCCTCGATCCCGAGCTCGCGCGAGAACATCAGGGCATCGCCGTCAACCCGGCCCTCGAGCAGAGCCAGCAGGTTGGCGAGCGAGGCCGAGATGCGCGCGTCCAGGCCTTTCGGCAGCTCCCGCACGACGGACAGGCGCGGCGGCTTCGCCTCGACCACGAAGGCAAAGGGCAGGTCGATCGGCCTGATGCCGAACCGCGCGCGCGCGTGAGGGCCGAGTCGGTCGAACAATGCAGGGTTGCGCCGAGAAATCCGCTGCAAGACGCCGCCGAGGACGAGCTGCAACGGCAGCAATGGCAGCGGACGCATGGCCAATGCGACGAGCGGCGGAATCGTCGGCAATTGGCCGGGCGAAGCGGCAGACGGATCATTCATGGCCCAACATCTGGACGGATTGCACGCCGCTGTATTTGAGCGGGAACAATGAAGACCAAAAATAGGCCGGCTAGCTGTGATTTTTTGGGAGCTTGCTCAATTGCAACGTGATGTGCCGCGTTTTCGCGACTTGCCGGACTTTCTGCGCTTCATCGAGAGCCGGGGACAGTTGCGACGAATTCGCGAAAAAGTCTCCGTCGTCCACGAGATCACGGAAATCCATCGTCGTGTGCTCGGCGCGCACGGACCGGCACTATTGTTCGAGCAGCCCGTCAAAGCCGACGGCCATCCCTCGGAGATGCCGCTGCTGACCAATCTGTTTGGAACGGTCGAGCGGATCGCATGGGGAATGGGGATCGTCCCCGAGCGTCTCGAACAGCTGGGCGAGCTGATGGCCGAGCTGCGCGCGCCCCGACCGCCGAACAGCATCAGGGACGCCTTCGACAAGCTTCCGCTCGCCCGCGCCGCGCTGGCGACGCGGCCGCGCACGCGCGCAGGCGCGCCGGTGCAGGACTGTGTCACGATGGGCCCCGACATCGATCTGGCAAGATTGCCGGTCCAGATCTGCTGGCCAGGCGAGCCGGCGCCTCTGATCACCTGGCCGCTGGTGATCACCGTGCCGCCGGACTCCGCGACGGCGAACCAGGAGGAGAATGTCGGCGTCTACCGGATGCAGGTGCTCGGCCGCGACCGCGCCATCATCCGCTGGCTCGCGCATCGCGGCGGCGCCCGGCATCACCAGCAATGGAAGGCGGTCGGACGCGACATGCCGGTCGCGATCGTCATCGGCGCCGACCCCGCCACCATCCTGGCCGCAGTGCTGCCGCTGCCCGAGACGCTGTCCGAGCTGCGCTTTGCCGGAATCCTGCGCGGCGAACGGCCCGACCTCACGCCATGCCTGACCGTACCGAACGCTGTTCCCGCCGAGGCGGAAATCGTCGTCGAGGGCTTCGTCTCCGCAACCGAAACCGCGCCCGAAGGACCCTACGGCGATCACACCGGCTACTATAATTCCGTCGAGGAATTCCCGGTGATGCGGGTGACGGCGATCACCAGCCGGCGCCAGCCTCTGTACCTCTCGACCTTCACGGGCCGGCCGCCGGACGAGCCGTCGCGGATCGGCGAGGCGCTCAACCGCCTGTTCGTGCCGCTGATCCGTCAGCAATTTCCTGAAGTGACCGACTGCTGGCTGCCGCCGGAGGCGTGCTCCTACCGCATCGCGGTCGCCGCCATCAAGAAGCGCTATCCCGGACAGGCGCGGCGGCTGATGCTCGGCCTGTGGTCGATGCTGCCGCAGTTCAGCTACACGAAACTGCTGATCGTGGTCGACGACGACATCGACATCCGCGACTGGCAGGCCGTGATGTGGGCCGTCTCGACGCGCAGCGACGCCTCGCGCGATCTCGTGACGCTCACCGACACGCCGATCGACTATCTCGACTTCGCCTCGCCGAAGTCAGGCCT
>RXJC01000120.1 GCA_003963435.1 Bradyrhizobiaceae bacterium
TTCCGACTTCAGGATGGTCTCGACCGACGAGATCACCTCGCGCTGCGCATCGGCGCTGTGCCTTGCGACGGTGGTGAATTCAACCGTGGCCTGCGCGATCTGCCGGGCGCGCGTGTCTTCGAGCGAACGAATGCGCTCGAGCATTAAGGGCGCCACCAGAATCACCGCGAGCAACGCGAGCCGCGCCCGGAGTCCGAGAACTTGCTTGAGTTTCGCGCGTTTGCGGTTGAGACTAATGCTTGCCATCTTCGTTACCCACCCCATGGGGCATGGTAAAGCGAAGGGTTCAAAAACTCTTTCTTGAACTCGGTAAAATTGGACTTACCCCAGTTACGACCCTAATCAGTCGACGTCATGACATATGAAAACGCAGCTCCGGTAACCGGACATTCACCAAACGCGCTCGCCGCGGTCGAAGCCGAAATCGCCCGCGCCTGCAAGGATGCGCGGCGCGATCGCGCCTCCGTGACGCTGATCGCGGTGTCCAAGACGTTCGCCGCGGATGCCATTATCCCGGTCATCGACGCCGGACAGCGCGTATTCGGCGAGAATCGGGTGCAGGAGGCCAAAGGCAAATGGCCCGCCTTAACGTCCGTTTACCCCGGCATCGTGCTGCATCTGATCGGACCGCTGCAATCCAACAAGGCGAAAGAGGCGGTCGCGCTGTTCGACGCCATCCATTCCGTGGATCGTCCGAGCATTTGCCAAGCGTTAGCCAAGGAAATCGAATCCCAGAACAAGCACCCGCAGCTCTTCGTCCAGATCAACACCGGCGAGGAGCCGCAGAAGGCCGGCGTCGCGCCCGGCGAGGCCGACGCCTTTCTCGCGAGCTGCCGCGACACCTATGGGCTGACGATCTCCGGATTGATGTGCATCCCGCCGGTCGACGAGCCGCCGGCGGCGCACTTTGCGCTGACCGCCAAGATCGCCGCGCGCAACGGATTGACCAATCTCTCGATGGGCATGAGCGCGGATTTCGCGACCGCGATCATGCTGGGCGCCACCCATGTGCGCGTGGGCAGCGCGATCTTCGGGCATAGGTAGGCGGAGGGAAATGGGCTCCGCGCAATCACGCCGGAGTTGCCTACGCGAACCCCACCGACACTTTCCCCAACACACCGAAGTCCACCGCCATGTGATCGCCGGCGGCAATCGGCAGCGGCGGATGGCATGTGCCCGTGGTCACCACCTGCCCTGCCCGCAAGGCGATGCCGAGCCCGGAGAGCTCATTGGCAAGCCAGGCGAGCGCGGCGCGGGGATCGCCGAGCACGTTCTTGCCGTGGCCGACATAGCGCTCGCCGCGCAGCGTGATCTGCGGCCGCTCTTCGACGAGATCCATCGCGCGCCAGTTCGCAGCCGTTGCCGGCCCCAAGACGAACAGATGCGCACAGGCATTGTCGGCGATCAGCTGCGCCTCGCCGGCGCTGACGAAATCGGCAAAGCGCGAATCGGGAATCTCGATCGCGGGATGGAAGCTGTCGACGGCGGCCAACACCTCGTCGACCGTGTACGAGGCTGAGCGCGGCGGCAGATCGCGTCCCATGCGGAAAGCGAATTCAGGCTCGCCGACGCGCATCTCGTTGCCCTTCATCGACGCAGTCCCGCCGTCGGCGATGACCGTGTCGCTCATGATGCGGCCTGCCAGTGGTCCCGTGACATTGATGTGCTTCTGACCTGATACGCTGGTCGCCGCGATCTTCCAGCCGAACAGGTGTCCAAGCGACTGGGTTTCGAGCACAGCCTGGATGGCGTAGCCCTCGGTGCGGCTCCGCGGCCGCGACCGCGGCTCCAGCGCCTCAAGCTTCGAGCCGTCGCGCCAATGTTGAACGAGCACGCGCGATGCGGCGGCGATCTGATCCTTGTCGAGCATTCATCCTCACCCGATGATGATTCTTGTTCGCGGACCCAGGCGCCGGAGCAATTGCAGCATCGCCGATTTCGTCATCGAGACGCAGCCCGCGGTCGGACCGAAATTGTCGCGGGCCAGGTGCAGAAATACCGCGCTGCCCCGGCCGGCGATCCGAGGCCTCGTATTGTGGTCGATTTCGACGATGAAGTCATAGAGATGGTCGGCGCGCCTGAGCCGGTCACCGCCCTGCCCTTCGCCGAGATGGATGGCCTGGTTGTAATGGCGGTCATTGGGATCCTCGCACCAGGCGTCCGCTCCGGTGATGGCTCGGGCCGGCAAGAAGCTCTGCGGACGGCTGTGCCGGTCGCCCCGCCACCACAATCGCCGGGGCCGGAAGCAGCCTCTGGGGGTGCCGCCATCGCCCTCGCGCTTGTTGGCGAGGATGCCGCCCCGCCCCAGCGCGACCGGGATGGTCAGCGATCCCGCCGTCAACCAGCCTCGGCGCGGATTGCCGGCGGCAGGCTTAACGCGGATCGCGGAGAGCGGTCCGGCACTTCGATTCATAGTGTAACCACCTGACGCTGCTCTATTTTTCATGTGAACGTGCAATGTCGAATTCATTACAGGACATTCATCAAAACGCCCTGCTATTCTGCGTTAGAGTGGCTCTGGCTTGTGAATCGGTAACAGCCCACTACTTCAACACGAACAACAATAACAACGGCGACCCCTAAACTTCCCTCACGGTTGGGTGCAGCATGGATGCGCGCCGAGCCGGACCCCAAAAGGATGACCCCCTATGGCCAATGCCCGCAAGATCCTGATCGTGGATGACGATACCGATCTGCGCGACACGTTGGTGGAGCAATTATCGCTGCACGAAGAGTTCGAAGCCTCCGCCGTCGATACCGGCGCCAAAGGCGCGAGCGCCGCCAAGGCCAATGCCCCCGACCTGGTCCTGATGGATGTCGGACTGCCCGACACCGACGGCCGCGAGGTGGTCCGCTCCTTGCGCAAGGGCGGCTTCAAGGCCCCGATCATCATGCTGACGGGGCACGACACCGATTCCGACACGATCCTGGGGCTGGAATCCGGCGCCAACGACTATGTGGCAAAGCCTTTTCGCTTCGCCGTCCTGCTGGCCCGCATCCGCGCCCAGCTCCGCCAGCACGAGGCCAGCGAGGACGCGGTGTTCTCGGTCGGCCCCTACTCCTTCCGTCCCGGCTCGAAAATGCTCACCGCGGCCAATGCGCGCAAGGTGCGGCTGACGGAGAAGGAAACCGCCATCCTCCGCTTCCTCTACCGGGCCGGCCAGATGCCGGTTTCGCGCGAGACCCTGCTCCAGGAGGTCTGGGGCTATAATTCCGGCGTCACCACCCACACGCTGGAAACCCACATCTACCGCCTCCGCCAGAAGATCGAGAAGGACGCCGCCAACCCGGAAATCCTGGTCACGGAAGCCGGTGGCTACAAGCTGGTGCCGTGATACGCTTGAAGGGCGTGCGAATCGTTTTAGATCGCATGCCCTTGAGCCTCGGATCTGAATGTCAATCGACGACGACGTAGCGCTTCTCGAGCGAGTCCCGACACTGCGCCTGTTGGGCGACGCCTCATTGCGCATGCTGGCGATCGGCTCCGAGCAGCGTGATTTCGTCCGCGGCGATACCTTGTTCAATCTCGGCGACGACGCCGATGCCGGCTTCGTGGTCCAGCGCGGCGCCTTCCGGGTCGAGGACGGCGCCGGCGCCGAGATGATCGCCGGGCCCGGCGCGTTGATCGGCGAGCTCGCGCTGGTGGTGCCAATGAAGCGGCCGTCGAGCGCGATCGCGCTCGAGCACTCCTCCGTCATCCGCGTCGCCCGCAGCCTGTTCCAGCGCGTGCTCGAAAGCGATCCCGCCGCCGCCGTTCGCCTGCGCGATGAGTTCGCGGTGCGGTCGAGCCAGATCGCGAGCGACATCCTGATGGCGGGCGCGAAGCTGACCGGCTGAGCGCGCGGGCTTCGTAGCCCGGATGGAGCGCAGCGCAATTCGGGATTCTCACTTCCGGAAAGTCGGCCCCGGATTGCGCTGCGCTCCATCCGGGCTACGGGACCTCATATGTCCAGCGTCACCGTCACAGGCACGTGGTCCGACGGCCGCTCCCAGCTCCGCGCATCGCGCAAAATCTTGAAGTCACTGACCGCGTCCTTCAACGCGCGCGACACCCAGATATGGTCGAGCCTGCGGCCGCGATCGCCAACGGTCCAATCGGCAGAGCGATAGCTCCACCAGGTGTAGACTTTCTCGGACATCGGAATGCGGTCGCGCGCGACGTCGATCCATTCGCCGGCTTCGAGCGCGGCCTTCAGCTTCTCGGTCTCGACAGGCGTGTGCGACACCACTTTCAGCAGCTGCTTGTGCGACCACACGTCGTTCTCGTGCGGCGCGACGTTGAGGTCGCCGACCAGGATGTGGCGATCCTGCCCACGTGGATGCAGCGGCTCGCACGCTCTCATCTCGTCGAGGAAGCGAAGCTTGTGGTCGAACTTCTCGTTCACGACGGGATCGGGAATGTCGCCGCCGGCGGGCACGTAGAAATTATGCAGCACCAGCGGCTTTGCGATATTGGCCTTCTCGCCGAACGACACCGAGATGTGCCGCGAATCCACCTTGTCGCAGAAGGTGCGGATGTCCTTTGAGTCGAACGGAATCTTCGAGACGATGGCGACGCCGTGATAGCCCTTCTGCCCGTTCAGCGCGACGTGCTCATAGCCGAGCCGCTTGAAGCGCTTCAATGGAAAGGCGTCGTCGATGCACTTGGTTTCCTGCAGGCACAGCACGTCCGGCCGCGCGCTCTTGAGGAATTTCGCGACCAGGTCGATGCGCAGCCGCACCGAGTTGATGTTCCAGGTTGTCAGGGAAAGACGCATGCGGGATGCGTCTTAGCATGGATTGGCGTGGGCGAAATGCTTGTCCACAACGAGCTCTCGTAGGGTGGGCAAAGCGCAGCGTGCCACGTGTCGGCCATGAGGCGAGAGATCGTGGGCACGACGCAAGTGCGCCTTTGCCCACCCTTCGGCTCACCACCCTACGCACCGTCAGCCCGGTGCGGGGCCGTAATTCGTGAAATCGATCTTGAACATGCTGGGATCGAGCTTCTTGCTCGAGTCCAGATTGTAGACCGCGATGGTGGTATCGTAGCCCTGCGGGTCGGTGACGGTCCACTGCTTGAGCTGGCCGTCCTTGGCGCCGAACATCAACAGGAGCCGGCTGGTGCCGACCAGCGCCTGCTTCTCCTCGATGGTGACGCTGACGAAGACGTCGTCGGCGGAGACGCCCACGACATTGGTGTCCTTCATCAGGTCGATACGGTCGGACAACAGGAAGCGCAGCGGTGTTTGCGAGAGCGGATAGACGTCTTGGGTCGCGAGCTTGCGGTCGCGCACGACCAGGGACGAACCATCGGCGACGATGTCGATCGGGCTCGGCGCGTCGTATTCGAAGCGCACCTTGCCCGGCTTCTGGATGTAGAAATCGCCCTGCGTCTTGCTGCCGTCGGGGCCGACCTGGACGAAGTTTCCGACCAGCGTCTGCAGCGACGACAGGTACGCGCTGACCTTGGCCGCCTGCGCCTTCTGATTGGCATCGAAGGTCTGGAAGATGCTGCTCGGCACATTGCGGCGCGGATCCGGGATCACCGGAGTCGGCGGCGTCTGTGTCGCGCCGGTGACGGCGGGCCCGCCGCCTCCGGGTTGAGCGCCATCGCGGCCCTTCGGCGCGGGCTTCGGCACCGGCACGGTCTGCGCCAGGGACGAAGCGGTCACCATCGCGGCGGTGACGAGCAACACGCCGGCGACGCGTGCGCTTCGCGCAGCGATAGTGGCAGCGAATCGAATGTCCGGATGTCTGATCAACGCGTCGTCCTGATGTGGCTGGCGCCTTTTTAGCGTGATTTCGGGCAAAAGCAGATATCGATTTTGCGTGAAATTGAGTTCAGAGGCGACTGCCTCACATATGGCTGTCTTCTTCCTCGACCAGAATCTCGCGTTTGCCGGCGTGGTTGGCGGGTCCGACGATGCCTTCCAGTTCCATGCGTTCCATCAGCGATGCGGCGCGGTTATAACCGATTTGCAGCCGGCGCTGAATGTAGCTGGTCGAGGCCTTGCGGTCGCGTTTGACGATCGCAACCGCCTGCTGGAAGAGATCGCCGCCGCCATCTCCGCCCATGCCGGTGGCGTCGAACACCGCGCCGTCCTCGTCTTCCGTCGGCTCTTCGGCGGTGACCGCCTCGAGATATTCCGGCTGGCCCTGCGTCTTCAGATGACGCACCACCTTCTCGACCTCCTCGTCGGAGGCAAAAGGCCCGTGCACGCGGCTGATGCGGCCGCCGCCGGCCATGTAGAGCATGTCGCCCTGGCCGAGCAGCTGCTCGGCGCCCATCTCGCCGAGGATTGTGCGGCTGTCGATCTTGGACGTGACCTGGAAGGCGATGCGGGTCGGGAAGTTCGCTTTGATGGTGCCGGTGATGACGTCGACCGACGGACGCTGCGTCGCCAGGATCACGTGCAGGCCGGCGGCGCGCGCCATCTGCGCGAGGCGCTGCACCGCGCCTTCGATGTCCTTGCCGGCGACCATCATCAGGTCGGCCATCTCGTCGACGATGATGACGATGTAGGGCAGCGGGTCGAGCGAGAGCTTCTCCTCCTCGTAGATCGCCTTGCCGGTCTCCTTGTCGAAGCCGGTATGCACCGTGCGCGTCGGCTCCTCGCCCTTGGCCTTCAGCTCGAGCAGGCGCGTGTTGTAGCCGTCGATGTTGCGCACACCGAGCTTGGCCATGTTCTTGTAGCGCTCTTCCATCTCGCGCACGGCCCATTTCAGCGCGACCACCGCCTTCTTCGGGTCGGTCACCACAGGCGTGAGCAGATGGGGAATGCCGTCATAGACGGAGAGTTCGAGCATCTTCGGATCGACCATGATCAGGCGGCACTGGTCCGGGCGCAGCCGGTAGACCAGGCTGAGGATCATGGTGTTGATGGCAACCGACTTGCCGGAGCCGGTGGTGCCGGCGATCAGCATGTGCGGCGTGCGCGCGAGGTCGATGATGACAGGATCGCCGCCGATGGTCTTGCCGAGGCAGAGCGGCAGTTTTGCCACCGTCTCGGTCGCTTCCTTCGCCACCAGGAGCTCGCGCAGATAGACCTTTTCGCGATGCGCGTTCGGCAATTCGATGCCGATGGCGTTGCGGCCGGGCACGACGGCGACGCGCGCCGACAGCGCGCTCATCGAGCGGGCGATGTCGTCGGAAAGTCCGATCACGCGCGACGATTTGATGCCGGGCGCCGGCTCCAGCTCGTACAGCGTGACCACGGGGCCCGGATTGGCCTTCACGATCTCGCCGCGCACGCCGAAATCCTGCAGCACGCCTTCGAGCGAGCGCGAATTGGTCTCCAGCTCGGCCTTGCTGAGCGGTTGACGGTCGCCGGCCTTCGGCGCGGCCAGCATGGAGACGGAGGGAAGGTCGAACTTGTCGGAAGATTTCTTGGCGGGAGTCTTCGGTGCCGCCTTCTTGCGCGGTGCGCGCGCGGCAGGCTCCTCTTCCTCCTCCTCTTCTTCCTCGTCCTCGTGCTGGTCCTCGTAGTCCTCGTCTTCCGACTGCGGCGAGATCGAGGGCGCGGCGCGGCCGCCGCCGAGATTCGGCTCCTGCCGGCTGAACGACGCGGCCTTGGTCTTCGGTGCGCTCGAGACCAGCGAGCGATAGGCGGCTCCGCACAGCCAGATCAGCCGCGCCTTCGTGCTCATCAGGGCATGGAACAGCCAGCCCAGCGACACCGAGCCGCGATCGCTCTCCTCGTCCTCGTCGAGCGGCTTGTCGTCGTCCTCGATCTCGGCGAGTTCGTCGTCGTGCTCACGGGCACCAAGGCCGCAGGCGATCAGGAAGGTCGCGGCCATCGCCGCGAACAGGATCGTGCCGAGCACGATGCGATAGATGGTGCCGGGCGGACCGAAGATCACCGCGGGCGCGCGCACCAGGGCGTCGCCGACCACGCCGCCGAGTCCGGTCGGCAGCGGCCAGGCGCCGCCATGCGGCCAGCAGCTGACGAAACCCGCCGCGATCACCGTGCAGAGAATCCAGGAGCCGAGCCGCAGCGCTTCGCGGTCGAACGGGCGATGCGTCATCATGCGCCAGCCCCAGACCGCGACGGTCAGCACCAGCATGATGGCGCCGAGCCCGAGGATCTGCATCGCAAGGTCGGCGCCGATCGCGCCGGCATAGCCGAGGATGTTGCGGATCGGCCGCGAGGTGGCGTGGCTGAGGCTGGGGTCTTGCACCGACCAGGTCATCAGCGCGGCAGAGGCGACGCCCGCCAGCGCGATCAGGCCGAGGCCGGAGAGCTCGCGCATGCGCCGCGCCAGACCCTCACGGATCGATGGCGGCAGATGGCCGACCAGTGGAATGACACGTTCGATTGCCGACATGCTCACGGGCCCGCCTAACCCAGAGTCTCGACCAGGCGATGCAACGCCTGCGCCGTGGTCTCGCCATCCTGCACCAGCGCGAGGCGAATGTAGCCCGCGCCGGGATTGAATCCGTCAGGCTGCTGCCGCGCCAGGAAGCTGCCGGGCACCACGCGCACGCCGGCCTCCTTAAAGAGCTTGAGCGTCACGGAGACGTCGTCGCCGATCGCGGACGTGTTGAGCCAGACGCAGAAGCCGGCATCGGGCCGGCGATAGCCGTAACGGTTGCCGATGATCTGGTCGGCGAGATCGAACTTGATCCGGTAGAGCCTGCGGTTCTCCTCGACATGCGCCTCGTCGCCGTAGGCGAAGGTCGCGACGTGCTGGAGCGGCACCGGCACCTGGGGAGCTGCGATGTTGCGCAGCTCCAGGAACATGCCGATGAAGGTCTTGTCGCCGGCGGCGAAGCCGACGCGCAGGCCCGGCAGGTTCGAGCGCTTCGACAAGGATTGGAACGCAGCCACGCGCGTGAAATCCGGGCCCGCACATTCCAGCGCGCTGCCCGGTGCTTCGCGGGTGTAGATCTCCGAATAGCACTCGTCGCTGAGGATCATGAAACCGTAGCGGTCGGCGAGGCGCTTCAGGTGCGTGAAGTAGTCGCGCGAGGCGACCGAGCCCTGCGGATTGGCCGGCGAGGCCAGGTAGAACGCCACGGTGCGCGCTAGCGTTGCCTCGTCGATGGCGTCGAGATCGGGCAGGAAGCCGTTTTCGACCGTGGTCGGCAGATGGACCGGCTCGCAGGCTGCAGCCAAGGCGCCGGCGCCATAGACCGGGTAGAACGGGTTCGGCATCAGGATGGCGGGCGTGCCGGGACGCGGGCCGACATAACGTTTTGCTGCAAGCGCGGCGAGGAACAGGCCCTCCCGGCTGCCATTGAGGACGAGAATCTCGCTTTTGGGGTCGAGCGTCCGCGGCAGCCTGAAGCGCGACGACAGCCAGCTGCTTGCGGCTTGACGGAACGGCTCGGTGCCCTGGTTCATCGGGTAGCGGCCGAAATCGGCGATGTGCTTGGCCAGCACCGGGCCGACGAAATCAGGCACGGGATGCTGCGGTTCGCCGACCGCGAGCGAAATCAAGGGCTTGCCGGGCTGATACGGCGCCAGCAGCTCGTTCAGCCGGACGAAGGGCGAGCGTTCGTTGTTGGAGCTTCCACCGGCCTGCGGCGCGCGGGATGAAGCGGTCATGACCATTCTGGGCGCCAGTACTCTTGGAACGGCCGGTCGCAGCACGGCGCCGGCGGGAAGCGGTTCAGTTCACCATAGATAGGGCGAGGTTAAGACGCGATTAACCATCGGCTTTCCGTGCCATCAAGAGTCATTTCCGTGACCCAGATCGGAGGTCCGGCCCGTCCCGCGCAGGAGCTATGCCGGGGCTCACCTCTCCCGCTTGCTTGCTGGCGAGATTGGGGATCAATGCCCCGGCAGCTTCTCGAACGTCTTCATGCCCGCCGGGATCGCGTGGAACTCCTGCATGTCGCAGGTGTAGATCGCCATCTGCGGATGGAACTGGGCCGGATCGTCCAGCGTGCCCACCTTCAGGATCGCCGCGGGCAGTCCTGGGACTTTGGTCACCAGATGGGTGCCGCATTCCGCGCAGAATTCGCGCGTGACGGCGCGTTCGAGGTCCTTGCGGGTGAACTGCTTGGGCTGTCCCAGGATGTAAGTGAAGCCGGCCGCCGGCATCGCAATGAAAGTGTTGGGCGCGCCGCCTGAGATGTACTGGCACTCGCGGCAGTAACACTGGGCCTGCATCATCGGGTCGCCCTCGGCCACGTAGCGCACTTCGCCGCAATAGCATCCGCCTTCCAAACGCATGACGACCTCCCGATTGTTTTCGTTATGGCCGGTATTTCTGCGCCGCGGGCGCGGAATGGCAATCCTTTTCTTCCCAGGGTCCGGCAAAAAGAAAGGGGCTCCAGCTTGCGCTGGAGCCCCTCGACGGTCAGGGCATTGCCGGGTATGTGCCCGAACCGTAGTTGTGGACGCGGTCTCCGAGGAAACCGCGGCCGGGAGGAGTTACATGTTGTAGGCGCGCTCGGTGTGCTCGGTGATGTCGAGGCCTTCACGCTCGCTCTCGACATTGGTGCGCAGACCAACGATCACGTCGACGACCTTGTAGAGGATCGCCGAGCCGACGCCCGACCACACCAGCGTGGTGGCGACCGCCTTGAGCTGGGCCAGCACCTGCACGGTGAAGTCGTAGTCGGCAACCTTCGGCGGGATCGCGGTGTAGTCGACGATGCCGGCGCCGCCGAGGGCGGGGTTGACGAGAATGCCGGTGCCGATGGCGCCGACAATGCCGCCGACGCAGTGCACGCCGAACACGTCGAGCGAGTCGTCATAGCCGAGCGCGTTCTTCACGACGGTGCAGAAGAACAGGCAGACCACGCCGACGATCAGACCGAGGACGATCGCGCCCATGACGCCGGAGAAGCCGGCGGCAGGCGTGACGGCCACGAGGCCCGCGACAGCGCCGGAGATGACGCCGAGCACCGACGGATGGCCCTTGATGATCCACTCCGCGAACATCCACGACAGCGCAGCGGCCGCGGTGGCGACGAAGGAGTTGGTCATGGCAAGCGCAGCGCCGCCGTTGGCTTCGAGGTTGGAGCCCGCATTGAAGCCGAACCAGCCGACCCAGAGCAGCGAGGCGCCGATCATCGACATGGTCAGCGAGTGCGGGGCCATCAGCTCCTTGCCGTAACCGACGCGCTTGCCGATCAGGAGAGCGCCGACGAGGCCTGCGATGCCGGCGTTGATGTGCACCACGGTGCCGCCTGCGAAGTCGATCGCACCCATCTTGAAGATCCAGCCGGCGTCGGCGTTGAGCTCGTCGAGCTTGGCCTGCGCCGCGGTCTTCGCCGCCGCGTCAGTGGCGGCAGCCAGCGCCTTGGCGGCATCCTGGATCGCGTCCGGGCCCGGCCAGTACCAGACCATGTGCGCGATCGGGAAGTAGATCAGCGTGACCCAGAGCGGGATGAAGAGCGCGATCGCCGAGAACTTCATGCGCTCGGCGAAGGCGCCGACGATGAGGGCGGGCGTGATCGCCGCGAAGGTCATCTGGAAGCACATGTAGATGAGCTCCGAGATGTTGGCGTCGACCGAGAAGGTCGCGGCCTTCGAATCGGTGGTGACGCCCATCATGAAGGCCTTGGAGAAGCCGCCGATGAAGTCGGAGCCGCCGGTGAAGGCGAGGCTGTAGCCGTACACGGCCCAGATCACGGTGACGACGCAGACGGTGTAGAACACCTGCATCAGGACCGAGAGCATGTTCTTGGAACGGACGAGGCCGCCGTAGAACAGCGCGAGACCGGGAATCGTCATCAACAGCACCAGCACTGTCGATGTCATCATCCAGGCGTTGTCTCCCTTGTTGACCGTTGGCTCGGCGTAGGCTGCGGTCGCAGCGAACAGGCCGGCTGCTAGAGCCGCCAATCCCGCGCCATAGGGACGCTTGAACGTCATATTCTTCACTCCTGATTGAATAAGGTTGAGCGCGAAATCAAAGGGCCGCGGCATCGGCCTCGCCGGTGCGGATGCGCACTGCGTGGTCGAGGTTGATGACGAAGATCTTGCCGTCGCCGATCTGTCCGGTTTTCGCAGCGGACGTGATGGCGTCGATGGTCTTGTCGACTTGGTCGGAAGCGACAGCGACCTCGATCTTGATCTTGGGCAGGAAGCTCACGGCATATTCGGCGCCGCGATAGATTTCCGTATGGCCCTTCTGGCGGCCATATCCCTTGACTTCAGTCACCGTGAGACCGTGAACGCCGATGGCGGTCAGGGCGTCACGGACTTCTTCCAGCTTGAATGGCTTGATAATCGCCATAACGATTTTCATGGGTCCTATCCCCGCTTGGGCCCGGTCCGGACGTGGCCGGGCGTTCTCGACTGGTTCGCCACGAGGGAGAAGTTCACTACGCGGGCACAGCCAGGACCCCTAGAATCAAATGCCGTGCCAGATCGGGCGTGTTGCCTAACGGACTATGAAAGCGGGTGTTTTCGCGTTTGACGGGTATCGCAGTGCGGTGCGCTATTCCGTCGCGCTCAAAACATGGTCATGTCTGATCAAAATGTGAGCACGACAGGCTGCCGACACAATGTTGCTCATGTGTCGGGCATATCAGTGGTATCATATTAGGGAAACGGGAGCCTCCAGCCCAGCGCCTGCTCACGGGATACGCGCAACCCGGCGGACGAATCCCTCCGGGGTACCCCGGCCGAGGGTCACTCTCGGGCTTTCAGGCGGCGTCGCGTTCTGCAAAAACCCGATCGACCAGGCCCCATTCGACGCCCTGCTGGGCCGTCATGAAGTGGTCTCGGTCCAGGGTCCGCTCGACCTCCTCTTCGGACCGCCCGCAATGTTGCGCGTAAAGCTTGATGATGCGCCGCTTGGTTTCCTGCATCTCGTTGGCATGAATCAGGATGTCGGAGGCCTGGCCCTGAAAGCCGCCCAGCGGCTGGTGCACGTGAAGGCTGGCATTGGGCAGCGCGGCGCGGTGACCGGGCTCGCCGGCCATCAGCAGGAACGACCCCATCGAGCGCGCGGTGCCCATGCACAGCGTATGAACCGGCGCCTTGATAAACTGCATGGTGTCGTACATTGCGAGCCCGCTGGTGATCACGCCGCCGTAGGAATTGATGTAGAGATTGATCGGCCTGTTCGGATTCTCCGCCTCCAGGAACAGGAGTTGCGCGCAAACCAGTCCGGACATCGCGTCGTTGACCTCGCCGTTGAGGAAGATGATGCGCTCGCGCAGGAGCCGCGAGTAGATGTCGAAGGATCGTTCGCCACGCGCTGATTGTTCGACTACCATAGGGACGAGCTGAAGCATGTCGCGCATCGGCGACCTCCATGTCTGCAGGTGATGAAGCTGTTGTGCTAGGCTGCCGCGCGCATCAGGCAGCAATTGGTGTTGGCCGGCTGCGGCAGCTTGGTCGTGATGTCGCAGGCTTGCTGGGTTATGGTTAGGCGGGTGCCGCCGTCCTCGTGCGGCTCGATCCGGAAGATGACGTGGCTCTCGCGAAACGGCGGTTCGGAATCGCGAAGCCGGTAGCGTACTTCCTCGCCGGGTACAGATGATTCCGGCTCGGCATGGGCAAGGTCGCAATCCGGCAGCCAGCGCTGGCGCAAAGCCGGAATGGTGACGGCGCGCCAGACCTTTGCCGGCGGTGCGTCGAAATCAAACTCAAGCACCAGGTTTGCATCGGGATGATCGGGCTTCACGAGGTCGCTCATTGATCCAGATCCTTATTGATCCATGTCCTTGAGGAGATCGGCGAGTGCTTCCATGCGCTTCGGCCAATAGGCGCGGTAGCGCGCAAGCCATGCCCCGATGGCCACGATTCCGTTCGGGTCGACTTCGTAATTCACAAAGCGGCCTTGCCGCTGCTCGCGCACGAGGCCTGCCGCGCGCAACACGGCGAGATGCTGCGACATCGCGGGCTGGCTGATCTCGAGACCATCGCGCAGAGCGCTCGCGTTGAGGCTTCCGCCAGCGAGCTTCTCAAAGACCTTGCGGCGCGTCGGGTCGGCCAGCGCCTTGAAGATGTCGGCTTCGATCATGACAACACATAAGCACGCGCTTATGTGTCGCGCAAGCCCTTACTGTAGAGCCTCGCCGTGCTGCGAAATATCCAGTCCCTCGAGCTCGTGCTCGCGGGATACGCGCAACGGCACGAACAGGCCGACCAGCTTGAGCAGGATGAAGCTCACGCCCGCCGACCAGACGAAGGTGACGGCGACGCCATAGAACTGGATCAGCAATTGCTGCGGGTGGCCCTCGAGCAGGCCCGCGGTGCCGCCGATGGCGCTGGTTGCGAACACGCCGCCGAGCAGGGTCCCGGTCAGGCCGCCGATGCCGTGGACGCCGAACACGTCGAGGGAATCGTCGTAGTCGAAGCGGTGCTTGAGCCAGGTGCAGGCCCAGTAGCAAACCGCACCGGCGACGATGCCGATGACGATGCCGTGCCATGGTGCCACGAAGCCGGAG
>RXJC01000258.1 GCA_003963435.1 Bradyrhizobiaceae bacterium
CGTTGCAGACCATCCGAACGTTTTGAACGCTGCTCTCCGGTGAGGACGATGTGCTGAGGGAAAGCGGGGCTGCCGAAGCGGCGGTCACGATGAGCGTACTGGCAGCGGCTGCTAAAACTGTGAGAATTCTCATGAAGTATCTCCCAAAAATAAGTTTGTGTCAGGGAGCCAATGGTCTCGCGGAACAATGGTTCCGCGAGCGCCAAAAGAAACTCCTCCGCTGCGGGTCAACGGCAAATTGCCGCCATGGCCCGTACGGACTTGGAGCGAATTGGATTGCGTCGGCTTCGGCGGTCCCGATCAGATACTTGGCCACTCGTCCGGCCGCGCGTCCTTAGCTTTTTCCTCGGCCATGAGGCGCAACAGCGTCTGATACCGTGCTTCATCGCGCGAGGGATCACCTTCGCTGATGGCGATGAGCTTCTCATACCGTCTGATGTTTTCGTGGTTTACGTAGCTCGTCATTGCGGCCTCCGGCAGTTCAGCAGCGTGGCGCGCTCAGGCTGACATCAGCCACTCATTGTGCACGCGATGCAAGAACTATTCTGGGCCTGATGACGAGATGCCTCAGCGGCGCTGTCCCTTAGCGTTAGTGGAATTTGCCCAGCTTCTCGATTCGAATTTGCCAGGGCTCACCGCCGGGATAGGAAGCACTGCCCCCGGCACGGCTTCGGTCGCTTGCGGGCCAATGAATCGTGACTGCGCACCAGTGCGTATCGGGCATGCAAGCCCGGTCGTGTGGCCGTGCCGTGCCGATTCACGCGGGTCTGCGATTGCGGCGAGGGCGTCCAGTGCCCAAAGGACAGAAATCCGATCTATTTCATGGGCGTGATTTAATGACGGCAGAACCGGCGTCGACTGTCCTGCCCGCGGGTGGGCCATGCGGCGAGGCCGGCGAGAAATGGTCGGCGCGCGCGATCAGCAGATCCAGGAAGCTGCGCGCACGCAGCGACATCCAGTGCGTCTCGGGATAGACCGCATGCAGCGGCAGTGCGGCGATGGTGTAGTCCGGCAGCACGTGCTCGAGTTCGCCGCTGCGCAGGCCCTCCGCGGCATTCCATTCGGGCAGGATGGCGATGCCGAGATGATGCATGGTCGCTTCCTGCATGGCGTCGGCATCGTCGACGTGAATGGGGCCGTTGATCGAGGCGACGTGCCGGCCATGCTCGGATTCGAAGGCCCATTGGTGCGCCGGCGACATCCTGGAGTAGACGATGCACTGATGGGCGGCGAGATCGTCGGGTGTGCGCGGCAGCGGGCGGTCGTGCAGATAGGTCGGTGTCGCCACCAGATAGCGTTGCACGGTGCCGAGCCGGCGCGCCACCAGGGTGCTCGCCTCCAGATTCCCGATCCGAAGTGCCAGCTCGATGCCTTCCTCGACGAGATTGACGAAGCGTTCGCTGAAGCGGATGTCGAGCCGTACTTCGGGATAGTGCCGCACATAGTCGGCGATGACAGGCATCATGTAGCGCCGTCCGAACGAGGACGGCACGCCGATCCGAAGCGTGCCGCTGGGGCGCGGCGCGGCCTGCTCGACGCTGGAGCGCGCCATGTCGAAGCTGTCGAGGATCTGGCGCGCGAGATCGTAGATGCGATGCGCCTCTGCCGTCGGCTTCAGGGTGCGCGTCGTGCGCGAGAACAGCTGCGTGCCGAATTCGGCTTCCAGCGTTGCGATGCGCTTGCTGATCGCGGGCTGGCCGATGCCGAGCTCCTTGGCTGCCGCCGAGAAGCTGCCGCCCTCCAGCGTGCGAACGAAAGCGCGCAGGCAATCGATCCGGTCCATCATTCATTCCATTTTGGAATGATTCATATCCCATATATTCCGTAGCGTGCAACACGGCTGCTGGCTAGCATTCCTCAAAACAAGCCCTCGCAGGGGCCGCAAACGGGGAGGAGACCACGTGGCACGAAACGTCGGAATCGTCGGCGCCGGCATCGCCGGCCTGCATCTCGCGCTCTATCTGCAAAAGCATGGCGTGGACGCCACCATCATCACCGACCGTCCGCCCGAGGACTATCGCGATATCCGGCTGATCAACACCGTGGCGCATCACCACGTGACGCTCGCGCGTGAAGACTATCTCGGCGTCAACCACTGGAGCGATCCGAAGGATCACTATTACTACCACGACCATGTCTTCAACTTCCCGCAGCCGCTGAGCTTTCGCGGCGACTTCTCCAAGCCGAGCCGCGCCGTCGACTACCGGATCTATCTTCCCGCGCTGATGCAGGATTTTATGAAGCGCGGCGGCAAGATCGAGTATCGCCGCATCGAGGAGCGCGACATTCGTCCGCTGGTCGCGCGGTTCGACCTATTGGTCGTCTCGACCGGCAAGGGGCCGCTCGGACAGCTCTTCACCTACCGGCCGGAGCACACGCCCTATTCGCAGCCGCAGCGGCGGCTGTGCGTCGGGCTCTACACCGGCGTGCGGCAGCCCGATCCCATGAATGTCACGCTTTCGGTGTCACCCGGCCACGGCGAGATGATCGTGATCCCGACCGTCACCTTCGGCGGCATCGCCAACGCACTCCTGATGGAGAACGTGCCCGGGGGAGACATGGAGGAGCTCGCGACGCTCAGTTATGACGACAACCCGAAGCATTTTCTCAAGGTGCTGCTCGGCAAGCTCGAGAAACATCATCCGACCACCTACGACCGCATCGATACCGCGCGCTTCGATCTTGCGCAGCCGCAGGATCTGCTGCAGGGCGGCGTCGTCCCGACCGTGCGCAATACCATGGTCGAGTTCGACGACGGCAAGTGCGCCCTTGCGCTCGGCGACGTTCATGCGGTCGTCGATCCCATGATGGGGCAGGGCGCCAACGTCGCCTCCTATGCGGCCTTCGTGCTGGGCGAGGAGATCGTCAACGCCGAGGCGCTCGATGCGCGCCTGTGCGAGAAGATCGATCTGAAGCGGCAGGATCGCGTGCTGGCGGCCTCGCGCTGGACCAATGTCATGCTGCAGCCGCCGAGTGAATCGCTGGGCATGCTGATCGGCGCGATGAGCCAGAACCAGGCGCTGGCAAACGAGTTCACCGAGAACTTCAATTATCCCGATCGGCAATGGGACCGCATCTCGACGCCGCAGCGTATCCAGGCCTGGATCGCGCGCATGTCGGTGCCGGCCGAGCCGATCAGGGCGATCGCGTGAGGATTGGCCGATGCATTGCCTGACCGTGCTCTATCCCAGGCCGTCCGATCCCGCTCGCTTCAAGGGCTATTACGAACAGACCCACGTCCCGCTCGCGAAGCAACTGCCGGGTTTGATCTCCTGCGCCTACGCCTATCCCGAGCCGCTCGGCCCGTCCACCGCACCGTTCTGCATCTTCCAGGCCTGGTTTGCGGACGCTGCGGCGATGGGGGCGGCGCTGCAATCGGAGATCGGCGCGAAGGTCGCCGCCGACGTGCCGAACTACTCGCCTGATGGCGCGAGCCTGTTTCACTTCGCCGCCGGAGACAGATGATGCCGCGAGTCAATCCCGCCGCCTTCCGCGAAGCCGCTTCGCGCTTCGCCACGGGCGTCACGGTGCTGACGGCGCTCGACGAGAATGGCAACGTCTGCGGCATGACGGCGAACAGCTTCGTCACCGTCAGCCTGTCGCCGCCCACCGTGCTGGTCTCGGTCATGTCCGGCCGCATGCACCGGGCGATCTCGGCCACGGGCCGCTATTGCGTCAACGTCCTGCCGGATCACGGACGCGACCTGTCGCGGCACTTTGCGAGCCAGCCGAGCGCCGGCGCGACGCCCGGCTACGACATCGTCAACGGCCTGCCGCGCCTTCAAGGCTGCATCGCCTGGTTCGCCTGCGAGGTCACGCGCCACGTCGATGTCGGCGACCACACCCTGATCATTGCGGAAGTCTCGGCTTGCGATCATCGCGACACCACTCCGCTGGTGTTCTTTTCAAGCCGCTATCATCGCGGCGCGGGAGCGCCGGTGGATCGGTGAGGGCCGTGCCGTCTCACGCGTAGGCCACCCAACCGCGGAACGCGAAGCCGGTGTAGAACAGCGTCGGGTCGGAGAAACCCGCCTCGCGCAAGATCGCTTCATCCTGCGCGGGCTCCAGGATTTCCAGATGGTTGCTGACGGCATCCTGTGCGGCCGCGGCCTGCTCCGGCTCGACGCCGGATGCGGCCAGGAAGGCGGAATACCGCGCCAGCCACAGCGGACGTTCCTTCTCTCCATCGGGCGCGCTCAGATGCGCGACCACGAACGGTGCGCGCGGCCTGAGCCGGCGGCGGACCTCCGAGGCGATCCGGCGTCGCTCCGCGACATCGACGAAGTGCAGGGTCAGCAGGCAGGTCGCGCCGTCGAACGGTCCCTCCGGGGCGTCATCGACATAGCCTTGGTGAAAGCGCGCGCGTGGTGCGAGCTCTCCGAGAGTCTGCCCGGCCAGCGCCAGCATCGGCCCGGACGGGTCGACGCCGTCGAAGCGCCAACCGGGATGCGCCCGCGCAAACGCTTTGAGCTCCAGGCCGCCGCCGGCGCCGAGCACGAGCACCTGCCCGTCGCTGGGGACGCTTTCGGCCAGCAGAATGGACGCCATGGACTGCATGGCGTCATAGCCCGGCACGAACCGCCGTGGCCCTTCGGTGTATCGCGCCACGAATTGCGGATCCGAGAATGCGGCTTGAATGTCGGTCATGATGTTGTCCTCGTGAATGCAGCCGTTCAGGCGCGATGCGCGCCGATGCCGTGAATTTTTCGAGACCCGAGCCGCTTGCGAAGATCCTCGCTCAACATTTTCAGCGTCACCTCGCCGAGTCGCGCCAGCAGCAGCGCCTCCGCATCGGCGAAGGCCTGGTTGAGCGCGGCATTGACGGCCTGCTCGACGAGGCAGCCCGGCGCCTCCGTCCGGTTGCCCATCGCCAGCAGCGACGGACTGCCGAGCGCGGCATAGACGTCGCGCAGCGTCACTTTCGACAGGTCGCACGCCAGCGTCCAGCCGCCGCCATGGCCCTTCTCGGAGCGCACGTAACCGAGATCCCGCAGGCCCGCCATGATGCGGCGGATCACCACGGGATTGGTCTCCATCGCCCTCGCCAGCGTCTCGGACGTGAACGGCCCAGGCTGCTGCGCCATGTGCAAGAGCACGTGCAGCACGCCGGAAAGTCGGCTGTCTCGTTTCATGTAACTTTATATGTTACGTGATGGCGCGAAGTCAACCAGGTTCGTCCGCGGTCTTGCGCAGAGGCGTGGCGACAAGCGCGAGGCAGGTGGCGTGATGTAGTGACAGGCTCGAGCACGTTGGCGCTGAGCAGCGCTGGGACGGAAATCCATCCACCGCCCGATGATGGCATTCTGCTCGTGTTTTGCCCGACGGAGCAACATTTCCTTGCGCGATCGACCGGCCCGTTTGCACGGGTGTTAAGCCATTGATCTTGCTAACCCCGCCTACTGTGCATGGGGTTGTTTTCGACATTTTAGAGTTCAGGCTAGGGGCGCGAAGCCGAGCCGGATCGCGTCCGCCTACTTCATCACCCGCAGCCCCTTGGTCGTGAACTTCTGCGTCTTGCCGCCGGGTCGAACGGGGCGCCGCGTGCCCGCGGCCTTGCCGGTGCCGGGCGGCTGATGCGCCGGGACCAGCTGGTGCGGCTGCGAGCCGATCAGGTCGCGGCGGCCCATCTCGATCAAGGCTTCGCGCAGCACCGGCCAATTATCAGGGTCGTGATAGCGCAAGAACGCCTTGTGCAGGCGGCGCTGGCGCAGGCCCTTGATGGCCTCGACCTTGTCGCTGCCGCCATGACGCACGCCGCGCAAGGGATTGACGCCGGTGTGGTACATCGCGGTCGCCGTCGCCATCGGCGAGGGCAGGAAGGTCTGCACCTGGTCGGCGCGGTA
>RXJC01000670.1 GCA_003963435.1 Bradyrhizobiaceae bacterium
CTCGGCGACGTTCGGCGCCATCGCCGGCACCGCGTCGATCATCATCTGCACCTGCCCGCCGATCACGCCGCTGCGCGCTTCGCCGCTGTTGCGGTAAGGCACATGGACGATGTCGATGCCGGCCATGGCTTTGAACAGCTCGCCGGCCATGTGATAGGGCGTGCCCTGGCCGGAGGAGGCGTAGTTCAGCTTGCCCGGCTGTGCCTTGGCGAGCGCGATGAACTCGGCCAGCGTCGTCGCCGGGACGCCCGGGTTCACCACGATGACGAGATCGGAATAGTTCACCGGCGCGATCGGCGCGAGGTCGCGCATCAGCACGTATTTGCGCTTGTCCGCCGTCAGCAGCGATTCGTTCGCGGTCTGGGTGTTGGACATCATCAGCAGCGTGTAGCCGTCCGCCGGCGACTTCGCCGCCTCGATCGTGCCGATGACGCCGCCCGCGCCGGTGCGGTTTTCGACCACGAAAGGCTGGCCAAAACTCTCCTGCAGCACGTTGCCGATCAGCCGGGCCGCGACGTCGGCCGGCCCGCCCGCGCCGAAGGGCACGACGATCCGGACCGCATGGGTGGGATAATCCTGCGCGGAGGATGGGGTGACCGGGACTACGGCGAGCAGGCTGGCGGCCAGCGCCAGCATGAAGCTTCGGGCAGCCATGCCCACCTCCCTGATGTCGTTCTTGTTGGCCGGCACTGTAACGGCAGGGAATACGGACTGTCGACGCCTTACAAAACGGCGCGGGCCGGGAATACCAGGCCGCTTTCGGTGTGGCCGGTCCGCATTTCGCAGTCGCAGCAGGAACCCGCGGCGCGCGCGGTTTGAGCAAATCGCATGGGCGTTGCCGGATAAACCCCCTCGGCTGACAGGTATTTTGGTGTTACGAGCATGGGGCATGAACCAGCACGCCAAGATCGACACCAAGATCGAAATCCGCCATTCGACCTGTCCGCATGATTGTCCCTCGGCCTGTGCCCTCGATGTCGAGGTGGTCGAAGGCCGCAGCATCGGCCGTGTTCGAGGTTCGAAGCAGCAGACCTATACGGCCGGCGTCGTCTGCGCCAAGGTTGCTCGCTACGCCGAGCGCATTCATCATCCTGAGCGGCTGATGTACCCGCTGCGTCGGACCGGTGCGAAGGGCTCGGGCCAGTTCGCGCGCATCTCCTGGGACGAGGCGCTCGACGAGATCGCGGAACGCTTCAATCAGGCCGAGCGCGACTTCGGCGCGGAATCGATCTGGCCCTATTACTACGCCGGCACGATGGGTCTCGTGATGCGCGACGGGCTCAACCGCCTCACGCATGTGAAGAAATATTCGCGCTTCTATCAGACCATCTGCGCCAATGTCGCGCGCATCGGCTTTGCCATCGGCACCGGCAAGATCGCCGGCGCCGATCCGCGCGAGATGGCGCTGTCCGATCTCGTCGTGATCTGGGGCACCAACCCCGTCAACACCCAGGTCAACGTGATGACGCATGCCGCGCGTGCCCGCAAGGAGCGCGGCGCGAAGATCGCGGCGGTCGACATCTACGACAACGAGACCATGAAGCAGGCCGACATCAGGATCATCCTGCGGCCCGGCACCGACGGCGCGTTCGCCTGCGGGGTGATGCACGTCCTGTTCCGCGACGGTCACGCCGATCGCGCCTACATGGACAAATATACTGATTGTCCGGCCGAGCTTGAGGCGCATCTGAAGACGCGCACGCCGGAATGGGCCTCCGCGATTTGCGGCGTGCCGGTGGCGGAGATCGAGGCCTTCGCCAAGGCCGTCGGCGAGACCAAGCGCACCTTCTTCCGCTTTGGCTACGGTTTTACGCGCAGCCGCAATGGCGCGACCCAGATGCACGCGGCCAATTGCATTCCCGCGGTGACCGGCGCCTGGCAATATGAAGGCGGCGGCGCCTTCTTCAACAATTACGCGCTCTGGCGCTTCAACGAATCCATCATCGAGGGCCACGACGCAATCGACCCGGGCGTCCGCGCGCTCGACCAGTCCAAGATCGGCCGCATCCTCACCGGTGACGCTGAGGCCTTATGCGGCAAGGGGCCGGTCAAGGCGATGCTGATCCAGAACACCAACCCGATGACGGTGGCGCCGGAGCAGGCGCTGGTCCGGCAGGGCTTTGCACGTGAGGATCTGTTCGTCGCGGTGCACGAGCAGTTCATGACCGAGACGGCTCAGATGGCCGACATCGTGCTGCCGGCGACCATGTTCATGGAGCACGACGATCTCTATTACGGCGGCGGCCATCAGCACATCTCGGTCGGGCCGAAGCTGATCGACCCGCCCGGCGAATGCCGCTCCAACCACTGGGTGCTGCAGGGGCTGGCGCTGCGGCTCGGCGCCAAGCACCCGGGCTTCGAGATGACGCCGCGCGAATTGATCGACGCGACCTTGAAGTTGAGCGGCCACGGCGACATCGGCGGCCTCGAAGCCGATATCTGGCGCGACCTGCAACCGGACTTCCGCACCTCGCATTATCTCGACGGCTTCGCGCATGCCGACGGCAAATTCCACTTCAAGGCTGACTGGGCGCATCCGCCGTTCGGCGTGACGATGGGCGACGTCGACAACATGCCGTCTCTCCCGGACCATTGGGCGGTGATCGAGCATGCCGACCAGGCGCATCCGTTCCGGCTTGCGACCAGCCCCTCGCGCAGCTTCCTCAACACCACCTTCAACGAGACGTCGTCCTCGCAGGCGCGCGAGGGCAAGGCGAGCGTGATGATCCATCCCCTGGATGCCGCCGCGCTCGACATTGCCGACGGCGACGCGGTGACGCTCGGCAATACCCGCGGCGAGACCACGCTGGTTGCGACGCTGTTCGACGGCGTGCGACGCGGCGTGCTGATT
Organism: Bradyrhizobiaceae bacterium; assembly: GCA_003963435.1. Classification (GTDB taxonomy): domain Bacteria; phylum Pseudomonadota; class Alphaproteobacteria; order Rhizobiales; family Xanthobacteraceae; genus Bradyrhizobium. The sequence continues at coordinate 2,852 of RXJC01000670.1, forward strand.
GCGGAATCCGTTCACCCCAACAAGAATCACATCGGCGGCCGCGGCATCAACATGCTGACGGGAGCCGAAACCGTCGCCCCGATCGGTGGGGCCGCATTCCATGACAACAAGGTCTGGATCCGGAAGGCCTCTGCAGCTCAGGGCACGCATTCCGTGACGCCGTAGCCCGCGAACTCCTTGGCGATATCAGGGTTCATCGACTTCGCCTGCGCGATATCGGTGGCACCGTCGCCGCCGCTCCTGCGGACGGCGATGCCCCGGCCGAACAGCGACGATGACGAGCGCGGGTTGCGCTGGATCGCGTCGGTGTAGTCCTTGATCGCCTCGGCGGTTCGGCCGAGCCCGAGGTTGACCAGCCCGCGGCTGTCGAGCGCGTCGCTCAGGCCGGGATCGATCTGCAGTGCCAGATTGCAGTCGGCCAGTGCGCCCTGCAGGTCGCCGGTCGCAGCGCGCACCCAGCAGCGGTTGTTGAGCGCCTGCGCATCCCCGGGCGCGAGGCGAATGACGGCGTCGAAATCCTGCCTGGCGAGCGCATAGGCGCGCTTGATCGCGTAGACTTGGCCGCGCTTGTAGCGCGAGATGACATCGTTGGCATTGGCAGCGATCTTGCGGCTGAGATCGGCGATGACCGGATCCCTTGCGAGAACGTCGGTGCTCGGGGCAGGCTCTGCTTGTGGTGCCTCGCAGGCCGGCTTCTGAGGCTTCGCCGGGCTCGCGTCGCTGGCCTTGCCGCCGGCGGGGCGGGGCACCGAGCCTGCGAACGAGAATTCCGTGGTCAGCGAGGAGGACAGCCACGGCACCTGCTCGCGGTTGGTCGCGGCGACCACACCGTTCTTGGTGTTGGCGAGCGCCTGCTCGGCGCCGATGTTCGGCGCGCGCATCTCGCGCAGCAGCTCGGCGACGAACAGGCCGTGATCGGGCTTGCCGCTGGCCGCGACCGCGCCGAGCGCGGCGGAGTAGAGCACGAGCGAATTGCTTGGCGCGATCGCCGGCGCAAGGCCCGCCGAATAGCGGCGGAAGCGTCGCTCGAACGGGTTGCGGCGCGAGGCGTCGATCAGCGCGATCTTGATCGCCGCGCCGCGCGTGTTCATCTCGGCGAGAATGCTGTCCAGGCTGAAGCCGTCGCGCGCCACGTCCGGCTCGGTCCAGATCTGCGCGTCAACCGGAAGCAGATAGGTCTGTCGGTTGGACTGAATGGCAAAGCCGTCGAAGAAGATCAGTGCCACTGCGCCGCGGTCGATCCGGGCATAGAAGCGATCCAGCGTCTGCCGCATGGTATCGCCGGTCAGATTGCTCTGCCGGTCGACGACGAAGCCCTCGCGCTTCAATTCCTCCGTGACATCCAGGCTGTCGTTGGCGACGTCGTTCAGCACGAATTCATTGTCGGGATATCTTGCATTGCCGATCACCAGCGCGAGCTTCGCTGCGTCGGCCGCGCGGCTCGGCGGGCCCGAGCTTAGCGCGAGCAAGCTCGCCAGCAACGAAATCATCGCAGTGCGCATGAGAAGGCTCATTGGGGGATTCCGATCTCCAGTGAGGATGGCGGCCATAACCCGTCGTCCAACGCAACGCGAATTTGTGCCCACACGCTGCGCTGACACAGCGTCGCAGATTGCCCTTGCGCGCGCGGCCCGTCCTGCCGCAAATGGCTGCAGAACGAAAGGCAAGGAAGCGAGTGGACCATGACCGACACCACAGCAATCATCACCGAGAAGCGCGGGCAGGCGTTCTGGATCACCATCAACCGGCCGGAGAAACGCAACGCGCTGAACGGCGAGGTCATCGCCGGTATCACCAAAGCCTATCGCGACGCTCATGACGACAAGGACGTCCGCGTCATCGTGCTGACGGGCGCGGGCGACAAGGCGTTCTGCGCGGGCGCCGACTTGCAGAATTCCGGCGCGGCTTTCGCAATGGACCATTCCAAACCAAATGTCGACTATGCCGATCTGTTACGTTTGTCACAGAACGCCACCAAACCGGCGATTGCGCGGGTCGGCGGCGTCTGCATGGCCGGCGGCATGGGCCTTTTGTGCATGACCGACATGGCGGTTGCGTCCGATCACGTCGTATTCGGCCTGCCCGAGGTGAAGGTCGGCGTCTTCCCGATGCAGGTGCTGAGCCTGTTGCAGAACATCGCGCCGCCGCGCCTCGTCAACGAATGGGCGCTCACCGGCGAGCCGTTCGACGCCAAGGCCGCGCTAGGAGCGGGTCTCCTCAACTACGTTGTGCCCGCCGCCGAGCTGGATGCCAAGGTCGACTGGCTGATCGGCCGTATCGTCGACAAATCGCCGACCGCGATCCGCCGCGGCAAGTACGCCATGCGCGCCATCGCCGCGATGTCGTTCGACGAGAGCATCGCCTACACCGAAAGCCAGATCGCGCTGCTGGCGATGACGGAAGACGCCAAGGAGGGCCTGAAGGCGTTCAGCGAGAAGCGGAAGCCGGTCTGGACGGGGAGGTAGAGCGCCACGCTCGTGTCCCGGACGCGCTGCGGCGTGCAACGCTGCCGCGCCGAGCCCGGGACCCGGAAGCACCAGTGGAACATCCGGTGAGATGGTCCCCGGCTCTGCAGCGCACCGCCAGGGCGCTGCGCTGCGTCCGGGGCACGAGAGCGGGCTCACCAGCTCCATTCGATTTTCAAAGAGAATGCAACCACACTCTCCACCGTCATTCCGGGCGCGCCACTTGGCGCGAGCCCGGAATCCATTTCTCGATATAGCTTGCTGCACGATGGATTCCGGGCTCGCGCTTCGCGCGCCCCGGAATGACGAGCGCTACCCCGCGTTCGCTTTCAGTCCCGCCGCCTGGATGCCCGCGACCGCGCAGGCCTCGTCATTGTCGGAGGTGTCGCCGGAGACGCCGACCGCGCCGAGCAGCGTCGTGCCGTCCATGATCAAGACGCCGCCGGGGACCGGGACCAGCGCGCCTTTGGCGATCGTGTTCACGGCGTCGATGAAATAAGCCTGCTCCTGCGCGCGCTGGAACAGGGCGCGCGAGCCCATGCCCATCGCGAGTGCGCCATAGGCCTTGCCGTGGGCGATCTCGGCGCGCATCAGGCTGGTGCCGTCCTGCGCGGCGGCGAGCTTGAGCACGCCGCGCGCATCCAGGATGGTGACGACCAGCGGCTTCAGCTTCAGCTCGGTGGATTTTGCAAAGGCGGCGTCGAGGATCTTGCGGGCGGTGTCGAGCGTGAGATCAGCCATGGCGGGGTTCCTTTGGTGCGGTTGAGGTGGAATTGGTCTCGGTGCGATCGAGGCTCATCGCCAGCACGCGCGCGACGTGAAGCGCCTCGCGCCCCGCACCGTCGTGGATCTGGTGCCGGCAGGAGGTGCCGTCGGCGATGACAAGCGTGTTCTGGTCGGCGCGCCGCACGGCCGGCAGCAGCGACAGCTCGGCCATCTCGATCGAGGCGTCATAGGTGTCCGCGCCATAGCCGAAGGCGCCGGCCATGCCGCAGCAGCTCGACTCGATGGTCTCGACCTCAAGGCCGGGGACGAGCCGCAGCACCTGCTCGACCGGCTTGAAGGCGCCGAAGGATTTTTGATGGCAATGGCCGTGCACGACGGCCTTTTCAGTGACGCTGCCAAGCGGCAGCTGCAGCTGGCCGGCCTCAGCCTCGCGCACCAGAAATTCCTCGAAGGTCAACGCATGGGCGCCGACCGCCTTGGCGTCACTATCCTTGCGCAGCGACGCGAGCTCGTCGCGCAGCGTCAACAGGCAGCTCGGCTCGAGGCCGACGATCGGGACGCCGCGCGCCG
>RXJC01000401.1:0-1904 GCA_003963435.1 Bradyrhizobiaceae bacterium
TGTCGAGTTCAACCTGCTCTATGATCGCGGCACCATCTTCGGGCTCAAGACCGGCGGCAATGTCGAGTCGATCCTGTCGTCGATGCCGCCCGAGGTGAAATGGCCGTGACGACGTTGAAGCAAGCCCTGAAGCCGCTGCCCCGCGCCATGCTGATCGACATGGACGACACCATCCTGCCCGCCTATGGCCGGCCCGAGATCGCCTGGAACACGATCGCGGCCGAATTCGCCGAGGAGCTTGCGCCGCTGCCGCCGCCGCAGGTCGCGACCGCCGTGCTCGCCTTCGCACGAAGCTTCTGGGCGAACGCTGAAGCTGCCTGGCGGATGAAGCTCGCCGAGGCCCGGCGGCTGACGGTGCGCGGCGGCTTCGCCGCGCTCGCCGCCGAGGGCCACCGCGCCCTGCCCGACGATCTCGCCGATCGCATCGCTGATCGCTTCACCACCTATCGCGAGGAAGCGATCTTCGTCTTCCCCGGCGCGCATGATGCGATCGACGCGTTCAGGGCCCGCGGCGTCAGGCTCGCGCTGGTCACCAACGGCGCCGCCGACATGCAGCGCGCCAAGGTCGAGCGGTTCGAGCTGACCCATCGCTTCGACCACATCCAGATCGAGGGCGAGCACGGTTTCGGCAAGCCCGAGGAGCGCGCCTATCTGCATGCGATGGAGGCGCTCGGCGTGACGCCCGAGGATACCTGGATGATCGGCGACAATCTGGAATGGGAAGTCGTGACGCCGCAGCGGCTCGGCATCTATTCGATCTGGATCGACGTGCATGGCGACGGCCTGCCGGAGGGCTCGACCGTCAAGCCCGACCGCATCATCCGCTCGCTGACCGAACTGGTGCCGGACCGCTCCTGAAGCGGGGCGCGCCCAGCAAAAAGTCGAAAAACAACCCCATGCACAGTAGACGGCCCCTGCAAGATCAAGGGCTTACGGATTTCACGAAACAGCACGTGCCCCGTTAAACAGCATTTGATCCGTCGGGCAAAACAGGGACGCGGTGCGACCGTCGAAACGGTCCAGCGCAATGTCCGGCAGCCCGCCTGCCTCGGTTGACGTGAAATGCTTCACAAGCCGCAATCCCGGATTGCGGTAGCCTTTCCACCATGGGGCGTGGTGAGTTGGAGGCAGCGATGGAGCAGGACCTTCCGAAGCAGACAGCGCGCACGCAACCGGCGACCGACGCGCCGGGCATATGGCAAAAGGTTCAATTCTGGGACAGCCGGCTGTCGGTCACCAAGGGCCTGACAGCCGTCACCCTGCTGACCGGCCTGGTTGGTGGATATTTCCAGTACATGAGCTCCTACGACCAGAAGATGGGTGAGCAAGCCAAGGCCGACATGGACATGGCGACGCGAACCTTTCTGGAGATTTCGGACGCTTTCGCCGAGGTGCAAACGCAGCAGGAGAGCATGCTGCCCGAACAATCCGGTTCGCTGAAGGCGCAGGCTGGTCCTGCCTTCATCCCGGTGGACACGAGCACGCTGGAGACATTCTCGGATTATTGGAAGGCGCGCACGGCGCTGCGCCGGAACGGCGCCATCTTCGCGCGCAAGGCGGAAATCTACATCGATTGGCCGAGCGATCTCGGGCGCGATGCGGCATCGGAACACACGCTCGACCAGGATCCCCTGACGGCGACGCTGCTCACCAAATACAACTTCGATTGCGACGCCGAAGCCAATCTCCCGCAGTTCAAGGGAGCCGTCTACAACGGAGGCCAGGCGAAGCGCCCCAGCGAAGAGCTCTGCAACGACCCAACGTCCGACGGGCTGAAATCCTATGTCGACCTCTGTGCCCGGCGCGCGAACGGCGAGATCGATCCGTTGCAGAAGGTCGTGACCATCAACTGGTGGAGCGCCAAGCACCACGTCCTGGTGATGCACCATTGCTTCGAGGTGCTC
>RXJC01000401.1:1954-2666 GCA_003963435.1 Bradyrhizobiaceae bacterium
GCTCCGGAGCCAGTTGAATCCGCTACAAGCCCAGGCCTCGATCGGTCAAGTCTCGGTCGGTCAAGTCTTGGGCGGTCAAGTCTTGGACGGTCAAGGCTTGGGCAGCGAAGTCCCCCATAACCGCAAGCCCGACGGCATGAAGCCGCAGGACAGCAGCGAGCACAGGTTGCAGCTTCAGGCGCGCCGGCTCGACGCGTTCATGACGCTGACCATGTCACAGCTGGACCGAATCCGGGTGCGTTACCGCCCGACCGGCTTCTTCTGCCATGTTCCGCTCGTTCGTGGCGCCATCGGCTATTTCAGCAACCAGTGTCGGCCGGACCAGCCAATCACGAGCGAGCGTACCTGAAGCGCGATGAGATTTGGATTGATCGCCATCGCGCTACAGGCTGTTGTTTGCGCATGGTCTTTCCGGAAAACCGCTTCGCACGTTCCGGATCATGCTTGAGGACGAGATCGCAGGTGCCGCAACGGGCACGACAAGATCCTTCACCTGCCGGCGTAACGACCCGCCGGCCTTGCGCGTAGATGACCGTGCGGGCGCTCTTTGCCCGGCAGAAGCGCAATAGAGGCAAGGCATGGTGAGTGGAGAATTGAGCATCCGGCGAGCTCAGGCGGGCGATTTCCCCGCCGTGCGTCGTCTCGCGGAAGCATTGGCGGCCCATATCGAAGAGCCGCCACCGCCTCTGACGCTCGACCGGTATGTCGCCTT
>RXJC01000503.1:0-8912 GCA_003963435.1 Bradyrhizobiaceae bacterium
TATCTGTCGACCTTCGGGCCCTACATCCCGCATGGCGGCGCCGGCATGCTGCCGGGCCTCTACGACATCCAGGCGTTCCATTGCCGGGTGCGCACCGTCTTCACCCACAGCGTGCCGGTCGACGCCTATCGTGGCGCGGGCCGGCCTGAGGCAGCCTACGTCATCGAGCGCCTCGTCGACGCCTGCGCGCGCAAGCTCGACATGACGCCGGATGCCGTCCGGCGCAAGAACTTCATCCCGCCGAAAGCGCTGCCCTACAAGACTGCGACCGGCAAGGTCTATGATTCCGGCGACTTCGCCGCGCATCTGAAGCGCGCGATGGAGATCGCAGATTGGAAGGAATTTCCCAAGCGGGCAAAGCTCGCCAAGAAGCACGGCCTGATCCGCGGTATCGGCCTTGCCAGCTATGTCGAGGTCTGCGGCACCATGGGCGAGGAGACCGCCAATGTGCGGCTCGATCCCAACGGCGATGTCACCGTCCTGATCGGGACGCAGTCGAGCGGGCAGGGCCACCAGACCGCCTATGCGCAGATCGTGGCCGAGCAGTTTGGCGTTGCGCCGGAGCGCGTCCACGTCCACCAGGGCGACACCGACGAGATCAAGACCGGTCTCGGCACCGGCGGCTCGGCCTCGATCCCCTCGGGTGGCGTCAGCGTCGAGCGGGCCACGCGCGAGCTCGGACAAAAGCTGAAGGAGATCGCGGCGCAGGCGCTGGAGGCCGGTGCCGGCGACCTCGAGATTTCCGAAGGTGTGGTGCGCATCGCCGGCACCGACCGTTCGATCTCGTTCGCCGATCTCGCCAAGCGCGCGAGCGTCGATCCGTCGAAGCTGAACGGCAGCGCGACCTTTGCCAGCGCCGACGGCACCTATCCCAACGGCACGCATGTCGCGGAGGTCGAGATCGATCCGGCCACCGGCATCATCAAAATCGTCAACTACGTGATCGTCGACGATTTCGGCAAGACGCTCAATCCGCTGCTGCTGGCCGGCCAGGTGCATGGCGGCGCCATGCAGGGCATCGGCCAGGCCTTGATGGAGCAGGTGGTTTATGGGCCGACCGATGGCCAGCTCATCACCGCCACCTACATGGACTACGCGCTGCCGCGCGCGGCTGATGGGCCCGCCTTCGTGTTCGAGACCGCCAACGTCCCCTGCAAGACCAATCCGATGGGCGTGAAAGGGGCGGGCGAGGCGGGCGCGATCGGCTCATGTCCGGCCGTCGTCAACGCCATTGTCGATGCGCTCTGGCGCGAATACAAGATCGACCACATCGACATGCCGGCGACGCCTGAGCGGGTGTGGATCGCGATCAGCGAGCACCATCGCCGCCACAGCCTGTAAGATCGAGCAGACGCCCGAGCGTCCGCCGAGCCGATCATCGGGAGCCGCGACGATTTTTCGCCGCGCTCCGGACGGAATGAAATCTGCCAATCGGTGTTGGCCCATTCAGGGGTCGGCACGATCCTAACATCGAGGAAAGAGGATTTTGCGAATGAAGCGAGTGTTGATCGTCGGGGGCGCGCTGCTGCTCGGGATGGGCGCGGTTTGGGCACAGCAGGACTCTCTCAAGGAGGTCCAGACGCTCATGAAAGGCAACGGCAAGAACGCGGGCGCGATGTCGGCATGTCCGGCCGTCGTCAACGCCATTGTCGATGCGCTCTGGCGCGAATACAAGATCGACCACATCGACATGCCGGCGACGCCTGAGCGGGTGTGGATCGCGATCAGCGAGCACCATCGCCGCCACAGCCTGTAAGATCGAGCAGACGCCCGAGCGTCCGCCGAGCCGATCATCGGGAGCCGCGACGATTTTTCGCCGCGCTCCGGACGGAATGAAATCTGCCAATCGGTGTTGGCCCATTCAGGGGTCGGCACGATCCTAACATCGAGGAAAGAGGATTTTGCGAATGAAGCGAGTGTTGATCGTCGGGGGCGCGCTGCTGCTCGGGATGGGCGCGGTTTGGGCACAGCAGGACTCTCTCAAGGAGGTCCAGACGCTCATGAAAGGCAACGGCAAGAACGCGGGCGCGATGTCGGCGATGATCAAGGGCGAGAAGCCCTACGACCAGGCCACGGTGGACAGCGCGCTGGCGCAGTTCGCAGATACCGCCAAGAAGCTGCCGAACCTGTTTCCGGCCAGCGCCAAGGGCGTGAAGCTCGACGGTGACTACTCGACCTCGCCAAAGGTTTGGGAGGACAAGGCCGGCTTCGACGCCAAGATCGCAAGCTTCGCCAAGGTCGTCGGCGAGGCCAAGGGCAAGATCAAGGATCTGGACTCGCTCAAGGCGAATTTCCCTGCGGTCGGCAAGGAATGCGGCGGCTGCCACGAGACCTACCGCGTCAAGAACGGCTGAGATTTGTCGCCCGGATAGAGCTTCGTAGCCCGGATGGAGCGAAGCGCAATCCGGGAAGGTCTAACCAAGTTGAAAGTCTGTCCCGGATTGCGCTTCGCTCCATCCGGGCTACAAGAATCGATCGAAGAGGGCGGTTGCGAAAGCAGCCGCCCTTTTTCTGTCCGCGAGGTCTGACGGATCCCCATTCGAGCAGTTATCTTCGCAGCAGCGGCCGTGGCGTTGATGTGAGTCGGCTCATCTTTCCCGATCGTTCATGACGTCAGGAGTTCCAACGCACGGCGAGTACCTCAAATCAACAGCGAGACACGCCAAATGGCAAAACCGTTTCCGTCGAAGACGTACATCGGCAATCACATGCTGCATCCCGAAACGCTGATGCTGACCTATGGCTATGACCCGCAACTGTCGGAAGGCGCCATCAAGCCGCCGGTGTTCCTGACGTCCACCTTCGTGTTCAAGACGGCCGATGACGGGCAGGACTTTTTCGATTACGTCGCCGGCCGGCGCGAGCCGCCGGAGGGCATGGGCGCGGGCCTGGTCTATTCGCGCTTCAATCATCCCAACAGCGAGATCGTCGAGGACAGGCTCTCGATCTACGAGCGCACCGAGAGCTGCGCGCTGTTCTCGTCCGGCATGGCGGCGATCGCGACCACGATCCTCGCCTTCGTGCGCCCCGGCGATGTCATTCTGCACTCGCAGCCGCTCTATGGCGGGACGGAAACGCTGCTGACCAACACGCTGGCACGTCTGTCGATCGGCGCCGTCGGCTTTGCCGACGGGATCGACGAAGCCGCCGTCAAGCAGGCCTCGGAAGAGGCTATGGCCAAGGGCCGCGTCTCGATGATCCTGATCGAGACGCCGGCCAACCCGACCAACGGTCTGGTCGATGTCGCCATGATCCGGCGCATTGCCGACGCGATCGGCAAGGCGCAGGGACACACGCCGATCATCGCCTGCGACAACACGCTGCTCGGCCCGGTGTTTCAACGGCCGATCGAGCATGGCGCGGATCTGTCGCTGTACTCGCTGACCAAATATGTCGGCGGTCATTCCGACCTGATCGCGGGGGCCGCGCTCGGCTCAAAGGCGATCATGAAGGGCATCAAGGCGCTGCGCGGCGCCATCGGCACCCAGCTCGATCCGCATTCCTGCTGGATGATCAACCGCTCGCTCGAGACGCTGAGCCTGCGCATGGAGAAGGCTAACAGCAACGCGCGCCTCGTTGCGGACTTCCTGCGCGATCATCCCAAGGTCGCCAAGGTCCACTATCTCGGTCATCACGAGGAGACCTCGCCGGCGGGCCGCGTGTTCGCGCGGCAATGCCTGGGGGCGGGATCCACGTTCTCGTTCGACATCGTCGGCGGCAAGGACGCGGCGGTCAAATTCCTCAACGCGCTGCAGATCCTCAAGCTGGCGGTCAGCCTCGGCGGCACCGAGTCGCTCGCGAGCCTGCCCGCGACCATGACGCATTCCGGCGTTCCCGCCGACATCCGCCGGAAGATCGGCGTGCTGGATTCCACGATCCGGCTGTCGATCGGCATCGAGAACCCGTTGGACCTGATCGCCGACCTCACGCAGGCGCTGAACGCGGCTTAAAGGGCGATGAGAATCGAAAAGGCCGGACGCCCCTCCTGCGCCCGGCCTTCGCGCCACGAAGCAGCGTTACAGCTTACTTCGTCACTTGACCGCGGATCTCGCCGCCCGGGTTGGCCGCAGTGTGGATGTTGACGTAGTACTTGCCAGCGAGCAAATCCGCAGCCTGCGCGTCCGTCAGCGTCGCTTCGCCCTTCACGGGGCTTGCGGCCGCATTCGGGATCGCGACGGCGACGCCGGCGTTCTTGCCGGCCTCCGCGGGACCGTGGAAATGGGCGGCCGTGGCGGGGCCGGAGAGCCCGGAATAGGTGACGGTCCAGGACAGCTTCTTGCTGGCGGCATCATAGTTCAGATCGGCGGTTCCGGTGCCGCTGCTGGTCGTAGCGGGCACCTCGGACTTGCCGTCGAGCGTTGCTTTCAGCTTTTCGGCGCTGGCGGGAGTTGCAAAGGCAACGGCACCGAGCGCCAAGGCGGCAATGACGGTCTTGTTCATGATGGTCTCCCTGCTGAACCCGTTCGGGCTGCCAACCTTCCAACAGCCGGCATTTCAGTTTATTCCCGTCTGCGGCGGGGGCGGGCTAAATTCTTCGTGGCTGGAGCCGCGACGACATCGGTCTTAGGTTCGCCGCGACGAGTGAATGGATCTCCATGTTGCAACGAACAATTCTTGCAGGGCTGCTCGCGCTGGTCGCTGCCGCGGGCATCTATTGGTGGCTCAGCGCGCCGAAGGTCGCAGCCGCAGCCAACGCGCCGGCCCATGTGGCCAACCTCGCCAACGGCGAGGTGATGTTCAACGCCGGGGGCTGCGCGTCCTGCCATGCCACGCCCGACCAGCCCGATCGCCTCAAGCTCGGCGGCGGCGTCGCGATCAAGTCGCCGTTCGGAACGTTCTACGCGCCGAACATCTCGCCCGATCCGAAGGACGGCATCGGCAAATGGACGGAAGCGGACTTCGTCAACGCGGTCATGTACGGCGTGTCGCCGGGCGGGCAGCATTATTTCCCCGCCTTTCCCTATACGTCCTATCAGCATGCCAGGCGCGAGGACGTGCTCGATCTGTTCGCTTATCTGAAGACGCTGCCGCCCGTCGCCGGCAAGGTGCGCGACCACGACATGCGCTTTCCCTTCAACATCCGGCGCAACGTCGGCATCTGGAAATTCTTATTCTCGGACGACAAGCCGTTCGTGGCCGACGCCAGCAAGTCGCCGCAATTCAATCGCGGTGCCTATCTCGTCAACAGCTTTGGCCATTGCGCCGAATGCCACAGCCCGCGCAACGCGCTCGGCGGCATCATCTCCAGCCAGCGCTTTGCCGGCGGGCCCAATCCCGAAGGCGAGGGCTGGGTGCCCAACATCACCCAGAAACGCCTCGGCGAGTGGAGCGTGAAGGATCTGGCCTATTTCCTCAAGAACGGCGAATTGCCCGACGGCGACAGCGTCGGCGGCGCGATGACGCGCGTGATCAAGAACACTTCGCAATTGTCCGACCAGGATATCGCGGCGATGGCGGAGTACCTCAAGTCGCTGCCGCCGGTGGACGGTCCGCCGCGGCCGAAGCGCAAGGAAGCCGGCAAAGACGCCGGTTAGCTCAGCTCGCGCCGAACGCCTTGAAGGTGATGATGGTGAGGGTGTCCTGGATGCCCGGCAGCACCTGCACCTTCTCGTTGACGAAATGGCCGATGTCGGTGTCCTTGTCGACGTAGAACTTCACGAGGAGGTCGTATTGGCCGGCCGTGGAGTAGATCTCGGAGGCGATCTCGGCTTCGGCAAGCGCATTGGCGACCGTGTAGGACTGGCCGAGCTTGCATTTGATCTGGACGAAGAAAGGAACCATCGCGGACACTCCGAAAGCATATCTGGCGGCTAATAGGCCAAAACCGGCCGGATTTAGCAAGCGGGCTTGCCGGCCGCCAGATGCTCAGGAGGTCACGGAGGCTGCGGCGAATGCATCCCTCAGCCGCTGGGCGAGCTCGACCTTGCGATAGGGCTTGGTCAGCACGATCGCCTGTGCCTGCGCGCGGCCCTGCTCGACCAGGGTCTCCAGCGCGTAGCCCGAGGTGAACAGGACCGGCAGCGAGGGCCGAATCCGCCGCGCCTGGTCGGCGAGCTCCCAGCCGCTCATGCCGCCGGGCATCACGATATCGGTGAACAGCATGTCGATGCTGGGGTCGGTGCGCAGCTGCTGCAGGGCCTCCTTGCCGTTGACCGCGGCGACGACGCGATAGCCGAGGGCTTCCACCCTGCGGATGGCGGAGGAGCGAACGAACGGATCGTCCTCGGCGATCAGGATCGTCTCGTATCCTCGCGGCGCCGCGTCCTCGCCATCGGAAAGGTCGGCCTGCGATTGTCCGGTGTGCGCGCGCGGCAGGTAGATCCGGACCGTCGTCCCAAGGCCCGCCTCGCTGTAGATCGAGACATGGCCATTGGACTGCTTGGCGAAGCCATAGACCATGCTGAGGCCGAGACCCGAGCCCTTGCCCACCTCCTTGGTGGTGAAGAAAGGTTCGAAGGCGCGCTGAGCGACCTCCGGCGTCATGCCTTCGCCGTCGTCGGTGATCGAGATCAACGTGTAGGCCCCGGACGCGACTTCGGGGTGAAGGGCGCGATAGTCGTCGTCGAGCGTCGTCAACTCCGTGCTCAGCGTCAGCTGACCTCCGGCCGGCATGGCATCCTGTGCGTTGAGCGCGAGGTTCAGCACTGCGGATTCGAGCTGCGTGCGGTCCGCGAAGGCCAGGATCGTGCCGCGCCCGGACGCCGTCCTGATCTCGATGTCTTCGCGCAAGGTGCGCTTGAGCAGCTTGAACATGGATTCGAGCAGGCCCCGGCAATCGATCGTCTGAGGCTGCAGCAACTGGCGGCGACTGAACGCGAGCAGTCGCTGCGTCAGCTCGGCGCCGCGCTCGCCCGACTGGCAGATGTCGTCGGCAAAGCGCCACAGGTCGGGCCGGGCCTTGAGCTGCTCGCTCAGATGCTCGGCGTTGCCGATGATGACGGTGAGCAGATTGTTGAAGTCGTGAGCGATGCCGCCGGAGAGCTGGCCGACCGTCTCCATCTTCTGTGCCTGCTGAAGCTGCCGCTCGGTCAGCTTGCGCGCGGTCAGGTCGTGGACAATGCCGACGAAGATGAATTCGCCGTCCTGCCGGGCTTGGCCGACCGATACGTCCATCGGAAAGGTCGATCCGTCCTTGCGCAGGCCGATGGCCTCGCCGGCAGTCGCGAACTGTCTCGCCTGGTCGTCGGGCGCGGCGCCCGTCTGGGGCATCAGCATCCTGACGTTCCGGCCCATCACCTCGTCGGCGGCGTATCCGAACAGGCGCTCGCAGGCCGGATTGAACAGCAGGATGCGGTCTTGCGCATCGAACAGGATGACGCCGTCGACCGCGGTCTCGACGATGGCCGTGAGGCGCGCCATGCTGTCGCGCATCGCCCGCTGTGCGTCCCGGACCTGCTGCAGCAGCAGCGTGGCGTCGCGGCTCTTGATCTCCTCCTCCTCGAGCGCGGCCTGGACCTGCCGCAGCTCGAACGGCGAGGGGATCGTCAGGATCTTCGGCAAGAGCGGCCAGAGCGCGCCCGCCGTGACCACGGATGCCACCGCGGTCGCCGCCTTGACGATACCCTCGATGCCGTAGACCGGAACCCAGAGCGTGTAGATCGACAGCAAATGGGTGAGGCCGCACGCTGTGATGAAGATCGCGAAAGCCCAGTAGACCCAGCCGAATTTGAGGTCGCGCCGCTTGGTGACCAGGATCGCGAGGGCGAACGGGATCGAGAAATAGGCGGCGGCGATGCAGGCGTCGGAAACGACGTGAAGCCAGATCAGCTCGGGCTCCCACAACAGGCAGATGCCGTGCGGCGAAAGCATGGACGAGTCGAGGAGACGTTCAAAGAAGGCCCACATTCTTCCACCCCAAGATTCAGTTCAGGCGGCTTGCGGACCGGGGCGGCCCGCGCCGTCGATGACGAGTTCCACCGCCTGACGTCTCACGCATCGGCGAAGCAGGTTGGCGACTATACCAAGGGCTCGCTGCGGTTGCATTTTCAAGCCCGCACCATTGCGGGGCCAAGGCCGCGCGAATATTCACCTGATTCGGAGTGCTCGCCACGGTATCGCGAATCACGGCCTGACGCGCGCTGGGCGGCGCTTGCCGGAGTTCCACGGTCGCGCTAGGACAAACCATGGCGTCCGTATCCAGCAAATGCGTCCGGCGATGACGACCCCGGTCGCACTCACCATCGCCGGTTCCGATTCAAGCGGCGGCGCCGGCATCCAGGCCGACCTGAAGACGTTTGCTGCGCTCGGCGTCTATGGGGCCTCCGTCATCACGGCCTTGACCGCGCAGAACACCCGCGGCGTGACCGGCATTCATGCGGTGCCTGCCGACTTCGTCACCGCGCAGATCGATGCGGTGTTCTCGGATCTCGAGGTCGGTGCCGTGAAGATCGGCATGGTGGCCCAGGCCGCCACTATCGATGCGATCGCATCCGCGCTGACGCACTGGAAGCCGCGGCATGTGGTGCTCGATCCCGTGATGGTTGCGACCTCCGGCGACCGCCTGCTGGCGTCCGAAGCCGTCGATGCCCTGCGCAGCAGGCTGATGCCGCTGGCGTCGGTGATCACGCCGAACCTGCCGGAGGCCGCGGCGCTGCTCGACGAGCCGGTCGCGGCGAGCGAGGCTGAGATCGAAAATCAGGGACGACGCCTGCTGGCGCTCGGCTGCCGTGCGGTCCTGATCAAGGGCGGGCACGGCGAGGGCGCCGAGAGCACCGACTATCTCATCGATGCCGGTAACACGATCGCGCTCGCCGCGCCGCGCGTGGCGACCCGCAACACTCACGGCACCGGCTGCTCGCTGTCCTCGGCGGTCGCGGCGGGCCTTGCCAAGGGCGAGGATCTGGAAACCGCCGTGCGCAGCGCCAAGACCTGGATCAGCGCCGCGATCGGCGCCGCCGACCGCTTCAGCGTCG
>RXJC01000503.1:8962-23133 GCA_003963435.1 Bradyrhizobiaceae bacterium
GACCGCTTCAGCGTCGGCCAGGGGCATGGCCCGATCCATCATTTCCATCGGTTCTACTGACGCGGAGCTTGCTCTAACCTCTCCCGCTTGCGGGAGAGGTCGCGCCGAAGGCGCGGGTGAGGGTTCTCTCCACTGGGGGAGTCTTCGTTGTCGAGACACCCTCTCCCCAGCCCTCCCCCGCAAGCGGGGGAGGGAGCGCACTTACTGCGTGGCTCTAGCGGCAATCTGATCTCTGAGCCCCTCTGCGGCGCCATGTCGCCTGATTGTCGCATGCGGCTGATATTCGCGAGGAGGGCGAGGCAAGGCGTGATTCGTATCTGAGGGTGCCTCAAGGGTTCAATCGGTCATCTCCCTGTCACGGGACATTGTTACGGGTTGGCGCATGGGAAGTTACGATGTGAGTGACGAGAGCCCGGAGCGGCGCTTTCGCACGTTGTTCATCTCCGATGTTCATCTCGGAGCCCGCGGTTCTCAAGCCGACCTTCTGCTCGACTTCCTGCGCTACCACGACGCCGACACGATCTATCTGGTGGGCGACATCGTCGACGGCTGGGCGCTGAAATCGAGCTGGCACTGGCCGCAATCGCACAACGACCTGGTCCAGAAGCTGCTGCGCAAGGCGCGCAAGGGCGCCAAGATCATCTACATCCCCGGCAATCACGACGAGTTCCTGCGCAACTATTACGGCACGCATTTCGGCGGCATCGACGTGGTCGAGAACACGGTCCACACCGGACCCGACGGCAAGCGCTATCTCGTCATCCACGGCGACATCTTCGACCTCGTGGTGCAGAACGCGCGCTGGCTCGCTCATCTCGGCGACAAGGCCTACGATTTCGCGATCCAGATGAATCGCCTGGTGAACTTCTTCCGCCGCCTGTTCAAGGTGCCCTATTGGTCGCTGTCGCAATGGGCCAAGCAGAAGGTCAAGAACGCCGTCAACTATATCGGCGCGTTCGAGCAGGCGCTCGCGGCCGAGGCGCGCCGTCACGACGCCGACGGCGTGATCTGCGGCCACATCCACTACGCCGTGATCCGCGACGAGGCCGGCATCCGCTACATGAATTGCGGCGACTGGGTCGAGAGCTGCACCGCGCTCGTGGAGCACGACGACGGCCGCTTCGAGATCATCACCTGGGCGGACCATTTGCAGAAGCCGGCAACCGTTCCGCAGGTCGCAGCCAGAGCTGCATGACAGAGGCCGCCTGATGCGCATCCTGGTCGCGACCGACGCCTGGCACCCGCAAGTCAACGGTGTGGTTCGGACGCTGACCAAGCTCGCGGATGCGGCCGAGGCGCTCGGCGGCGAGTTCACGTTCCTGACGCCGCAATCGTTCCGCACCTTCGCGATGCCGAGCTATCGCGACGTGCGGCTGGCGATGCCTCGTCCTGCGCGCATCGCCAGGCTGATCGAGGAGGCGCGTCCCGACAGCATCCACATTGCGACCGAGGGGCCGATCGGCCTGATGGTTCGCCGCTATTGCCGCCAGCGCAGGCTGCCGTTCACGACCAGCTTCCACACCCGCTTTCCCGAATATGTCCGCGCCCGCGTGCCGGTGCCGGGCGCGCTGATCTGGCGGGCGCTGCGCCGCTTCCACAGCCCGAGCCGCGCCGTGATGGCGGCAACGCCGGCGCTCGCCCGTGAGCTGACCGAGCGGGGCTTCGACAATGTCGTGCTGTGGCCGCGCGGCGTCGATACCGGCCTGTTCCACCCCCGCGCCGTCGATCTCTGCCTGCCGGCCCCGGTATTCCTGTCGGTCGGCCGTGTCGCGGTGGAGAAGAACCTCGAGGCCTTCCTCGACCTCGATCTGCCCGGCACCAAGGTGATCGTCGGGGACGGTCCCGCACGCGCCTCGCTCGAGGAGGCCTATCCCGATGCGATCTTCCTTGGCGAAAAGCATGGCGAGGAGCTGGCGGACATCTATGCGGCCGCCGACGTGTTCGTGTTCCCCAGCAAGACCGATACGTTCGGTCTGGTCCTGCTGGAAGCGCTCGCGAGCGGCCTGCCGGTTGCGGCTTTTCCGGTCAAGGGCCCCCGCGACGTGATCGGCGATGCCCCGGTCGGCGCGCTCGACCACGATTTGCGCAGCGCCTGCTTCGCAGCGCTCGGCGTCTCCCGGCAGGACTGCGTCGAATTTGCCGCCAACTACACCTGGGAGGCCTCGGCGCGGGTCTTCATCGACAGCATTTTGGCGGTCGGGGCGGTGCTGCCGGGTCGGACTGGCGCGGAACCGCCCCGCCGGGCCGCCTGAGCCGGTCATTCCTCTCGCGCAGTGTCTTGCCGCGAAGGTGTCTTGTCGCAAAGGTGTCTTGCCCGGTCCTCCCGGGCCACGATAACATTCTGCCATGACCGAACAGCTCCTCCCGATCGGCCCTGCCGATATCGATGCCGCAGCGCGCGTGATCGCGCCCTACGCCATCCGCACCCCGCTGCTGTCTTTTCCCGTGCTCAACGAGCGCGTCGGTGCGAAGGTTTTCCTGAAGCCGGAGATGCTCCAGCGCACCGGCTCCTTCAAGTTCCGCGGCGCCTTCAACAAGGTGTTCTCGATCCCGCAGGACAAGCGCGCCGGCGGCGTCGTCGCGTTCTCCTCCGGCAACCACGCCCAGGGCGTGGCGGCCGCCGCGAAGATCCTCGACATGCAGGCGACCATCGTGATGCCGGCGGATGCGCCGCTGTCGAAGCGGGAGCGCACCAAATCCTACGGCGCCGAAGTCGTGCTCTATGATCGCGACAAGGACGACCGTGAGGCGATCTCGCGCGGCATCGCCGAGAAGCGCGGCGCGACGCTGGTCAGACCTTACGACGATCCGTTCGTGATCGCAGGGCAAGGCACCGCCGGCCGCGAGATCGCGGAGGACATGGCAACGCTTGGCCTCAGCCCCGACATCGTGGTGGCGCCGGCTTCCGGCGGCGGCCTGATCGCGGGCGTCGCGACGGCCGTGAAGGCGCGCTATCCGCGCGCCGAGATCGTGGTGGCCGAGCCCGAGGCGTTCGACGACCACGGCATTTCGCTGAGCGCAGGCCATCGCGAGCCGCATCCGCCGGCAGGCCGCACCATCTGCGATGCGCTGATGGCGCTGATCCCCGGCGAGATGACCTTTGCGATCAACAGCAAGCTGCTCGCCCGCGGTGTCACGGCGTCGGACAAGGAGGTCGGCGCCGCCGTGGCGTTCGCCTATCGCGAGCTGAAGCTCGTGGTCGAGCCGGGCGGCGCGGTGGGCCTTGCCGCGCTGCTGGCGGGACGTCTCGATGTCACTGGGAAGAACGTCGTCATCGTGCTTTCCGGCGGCAACGTCGATGCGGATCTGTTCGCCGAGCTGGTGGCCTGATCGTCACTCCGGGGGCCGCGAAGCGAGAACCCGGATTCCATTTCACCTCCGTCTCTGCCGCACAATGGATTCCGAGCCTGCGCCTTTCGGCGCATCCCGGAATGACGACGTTCAAGCGCTGATATGAAGAAGGGGCAGAGCGTCACCGCTCTGCCCCTTCTGTGTCTGTCGATCTTGTAGAACGAACTCTCCGCTTGCTCGGTGCGACCTCTCCCGCTTGCGGGAGAGGTCGGCACGTAGTGCCGGGTGAGGGCTTCTTCCTCTTGGGGATTGTCCCATTGTGGAGAGACCCTCTCCCCAACCCTCCCCCGCAGGCGGGGGAGGGAGCGCACCTTCTTTTCCGCGCGATCAGTGCATGAAGCCGCGATGGTTGTTGCCGCCGCCGCCCATGCTCGGCGCCTGGTTCATCGACTGCCGGAAGTTGTTGTTGCTGTTGACCATGCGGTTCGGCGTCGTGTTGAACTGCGGGCGGTTGGTCTGCACGTTGTTCTGCACCTGCACCTTGTTCACCGGAGTGTTTTTGAGCTTCACGATCCCGGTGTTGCCGTTGTTGACGCGGATCGGGTTGTTCTGCGTCTGGACATTGACCGGCTTCGTCTCGACATTCGTGCCGCCCTTGCCGACGTTCACCGGCATGCTCTTGATCTTGCCCGGCTTGCCGTTGACGTTGCCGCTATCCGGCTTGTTGTTGGTCGCAGGCAGGGTCACGATCTTGCCGATGCCGCCATTGTTGTTGGTGGTGTTGGTCGGCGCGGGCAGGGTGACGATCTTGCCCGGGGTGGACGACGGCGTGCCGTTCTGCTGGCCCGGCTGGTTGTTGTTGCCGGCCGGCAGGTTGACGACCTGGCCGCCATTGCCGAGCTTGCCGATCACGTTGCCATCGACCGGCTTCTGCACGATCGGCAGGTTGCCGTTGATCTGGCCGCCGCCATTGCCCTGCTGCGTCAGCGGCATGTACTTCGGCTGGCCGAGATTGCCGATCTTGAAGGTCGGAGCGATGTTCTGCGGCGCCAGGAACTTGGTCGCCTGCATCAAGGGGATCTGCTTCGGCTGCACCTGGAGCTTCAGCGCCATTTGCGCATAGGGGCTGTTGCCGTAGCTGTCATAGAAGGTCTTGTAGCCGACCGGCGAGTTCACCAGCACCGCCTTGTGCCAGGCCTGCGAGAGCAGCAGGTTGTTGAGCAGCCAGCGGACGTGGTCGCACAGCGGGTCGTGCGGATACATCTGGATGAACTCCTGATAATATTCAGGCCGGCCCTCGGACACGACATAGTCATAGGCCTGGCGCGTCGAACGGCTCGGCAGGTTGGAGGCCATCTGCACCACCGGCGCATTCACCGGCGCGCGGTTGGCGGCAACGGCGGTGTCGCCGAAGAAGGTGAAGTCGCTCGTCAGCGAGGAGCTCTCCCACGGGATCTGCGCGCCGCTGGTGGACTGGTTCACCTGCAGGCGGACGCGCTTGAACAGCTGCTCGATCGGCACGTTGGGCTCGCGCGCGACGTTGAGGAAGGCCTGCGTGTAGGGGCTGTGGCCATTGGTGCCGTCGAGCGCTTCGGCGCCCGGCGCGGTCGAGTAGCCGACGATCGAGCCGTTGGGTGCGTCGACGATGGCAAGGCCGCGGCCGGCATCGTTCACGCTCGGGAACGGGTTGTTGCGGCAGGCGTCGAGGATGACGATGCGCATGCGGCTCGGGATCGTCTCCAGCGTCGACATCACGTCGACGAGGCGCACCGAATTGTTGACGAGCTCGGTCGGGTTCGAAACCTTCGCGTCGACCGGAACGAGATAGTTCTCGCCGGCGAGCTGCACGCCGTGGCCGGCGTAATAGACCATCGCCACCGTGTTGGGACCGCGCGAAGCGACTTTTGCGGAAAAGTCCTGCACCACGCGGAGCATGTCGTTCTGGGTCAGGTCGGTGGCGGCGACCACCTCGAAGCCGGCGGAGTTCAGGAACTGCGCCATCGATTGCGCATCATCGTCGGGGTTCGCAAGCTGCGGGGCGTTCTGGTAGTGCGCATTGCCGATCACAAGCGCAACCCGCTGCTCCGGGCCTTGCAGCGCAGTGGGGGCAGGCTGGACCGGGGCGACTTGCGCGGAAACGGGGCCGCAGGCGAAGCCGAACAGGCTTCCCACGAGGCCGGCAGTCATCAGCAGAGGCTTGAGGCGGAACATGGCGTGCTCCTTTGGCACTGATCTCGATGCGAGATTGGTTGCGGGGGAGCCTGACCGCGTTCGAGCATGTAGACCGTGATCCCTATCACCATCGCCACGGACGTGATCTGAATCACGCTTGGAACCTGCTATGGTTAGCGAACGCTGAGAGGAACCGCCGTCCCATGCTGAAATCAATCGACCCGATCCTCACGCCCGACCTGCTCTGGCTGCTGGCTTCCATGGGCCACGGCGACGATCTCGTGGTCGTCGACGCCAACCATCCCGCGACGCACATCGCCCGCGCGACATCGTCGCAGCGCCTGATCCAGCTGCCGGGCATGACGATGGAGACGGCCGTCCGCGCCATCATGTCGGTCTATCCGCTCGACGATTTCGATCCCGATCCGGTGCGCGTGATGGCGCCGGTCGACGATCCCGACCGCGTGCCCGAGGTGCAGCGCGCGGTGCTCGCGGAGATCGAGCGCGCGGTCGGCAGTGCCATCACACCCGGAAAACTCTCGCGGCCCGATTTCTATCGCGCGGCGGCGGCGGGCTTCGGCGTCGTGCAGGTCGGCGACAGCAGGGGCTATGGCTGCTTCCTGATCCGGAAGGGCGTGGTCGGCTAGAGCATGATCCGGAAAAGTGTGCAGCGGTTTTCCGAAAAGATCATGCTCGAACGACAGAGGCCCGCATCAGCCCCGAGGGCCAGCCGATGCGGACGAGGAGGCCATCGGGGCCGTTGATGCCGACTTCATACATGCCCCACTCACGGTGACGCAGCACGCCGCCGGGACGGATGACGAGATCGTCCACGCGCGCGGCAATGGCCTCGACCTCGGGCGTGCGAATGAAGACGCCAAACGGATTGTGCTCGGGCACGCGCCATGGACCGTCGCCGGCCTGCGTGAGATGCACCTCGCATCCCCAACCAGTCATGATGACATAGCCGGCATCGCCGCCGGTGCGCGCAAAGCCGAGGCGCTCCCAGAACGGTTGCGCGACAGCAAGATCGTTGCTTGGAACGATGGCGAAGGCGCCGACGCGCGGGGACTCGGACATTCGTTCACTCCGGAAGATGCGGGCGTTCCACGCAGCGTTCACGCTGCGTCTGGCAAGCTTATCGAGCGCGGCCGATCAGCAGAAGCGACCAAACGTCCCGCACTCGAATTTGAATGGCACAGCGGCAACTGACTGGCTATGGTCGTTGCATGTCCCGCATTATGTTTCTGTCTGTTGCCATCATCGTATCGCTGCTGCCGACCATCGCGTCCGCCGCGCCAGCTCACAAACGTCCCAAGCCGGTCTGGCACGGCTACGGTTTCCTGCCGGGCTACCGCCAGCCGCTGAGCAACAGCATTCCGCTCTACAAGCAGAAGGACGCGATGCGGCGCCTCGCGCGCAACGACCGCCGCCACTGGTACATCGATCCGGTTCCGCAATATTACCGCTGGGACGGCGAGTGGCACTATTTCGGCCGCCCCGGCTTCAACGGCGGCCGCTACAATGGCGGCAGCTTCGGCCCGTGCTGGACGCGCACGCCGATTGGCGCGGTGTGGAATTGCGGGTGATGGGCTAGGGGAAGCTGCGAACGACCTCAATCAGGCCAACGATTGCGGCGTTGAAGGCGTCGAGCTCTTCGGCCGGAATCCAATATTCGAGGTGTGAGCGTCCGCCGGCCTCCTGCACGTCGTACCTCGCGATGAAGTCGCGCCTGACCTCAAACCGTGTCACGAATCCCGCTCCGCTCGCCGGCACATTCCAGTCTCGTGCGATCTTGATGGCATAGTCTTCGGTCAGCACTGGATAGAAGATTGGCTGGTCCGGGAGGCGCGGCGGAAACGTGCGCATGCCGGATTGTTGGATCAGCTCAAGCTCCTTCGGTCCGACCGGGCGCCAGAGTGTGAGGGTGTTTTCGCTCGGGGGCATGGTTGCCCTTACGAAAAGAACGCGATCTTCTCGGCCTGGGTCATGCGGCGGATCGGGCCGAGGGGGTCGTTGGCCGGCGCGCGGGGTTTCTGCAGAATGCCGCTGGCGAGGATGGTGGCGCCGAGCGAGGGTTCCGGAAGGGGCGAGGGCGTGGGCAGCGGCGTAACCGGCGCTGCGGTGAAATTGGCCGTCGCTGCCATCACCGGGGCCGGCTGCTCCATCACTTCGGCCGCGGCCTCGGCGATGGCGTCGGTGAGGCGCGCCAGCGAGTCCAACGCGATTGGCGCGTCGGCGGCGTGCTCTTCCGCCACGGGAGCGACGAACGGCCGAGACGCCGGCTCGGGCTGATCGGCAGCGACGGCCGCTGCAGCCTCAGCAACCATCGGCTCCGGAACGGCCGCGTGAGGCTCGGCTTCTGCAACGATCTCGTCGAACTCCGGATCGGGCGCGGCCATCTCCAGCGCGATGGCTTCGAGCACGGCCTCGTCCTCGGCCTGCGCGGCTGCATCGAGCGCGAAAGCGTCAGCGGCGTCCGCGACGGCGGCGGGCTCGGCGGCCGGCGCCTCGAACGATGTGTTGTCATGCGCGGCAATCTCAGGCGCGACCGCCTCCGGCGCGGCCTGGTCGAGTGCGACGTCCTGGACCGCGGTCCGGCTTTCGACAGCCATCTGGCTTTCGGCCGCCATCTCCGGCGCGGGGGCGATATCGAGTGCTTGCTCGGCTGCGGCGAACGCCTCGGCAGCTCCGGCCACGTCCGTGGCGGCTTCCGGTTCGGCGGCTGCTGCGACGTCCTGCGGCGGCTCCGTAAAAGCCACGGGTGCTTCGCTCGCCTTCGCAGCGGGCGCAGTCTCGACTGGCGCTTCGGCAACGGCTGAAGCCGCCTGCTGCACCGGAGCCGGCGCCACGGCCTGCGGCGTTGCGCCGCCCTCGGTCTGGTCGACCCGATCCTTGAGCAGATCGAACGCGATCCTGAGCTCGACGCGGGGATCGACCGCCTGCGCCTGTCCGCAGGCGGCCTCGATCGAGGCGAGCTGCGAATCAATCAGGTCGCAGATTCGCCCGTCGGCGCCGATCTCGCGCCAGCGCCAGGAGATCTCCTTGATGATGCGCACCCCGCGCGGGATCGCCGCGAGGCTCGCCTCGATCGCCCCGGGGTCGAACGCTGCAAGCGCAATGGTCTCGGCCTCGCGGATCGCGCGCCGGATCTCGACCAGCGCTTCGGGCAGACGGTCCTCGACGACGGGTTGTCGCTGCGCCGCAAGGGTTTCTTCGATCTTCGCGACCGCGTCCAGCACCATGCGCGTGTCGGCATTGCGGTTGCGCTTGGCGTATTCGCCGAGGAACCAGCGGCCGCGCGCCGTCTCCATGAAGGCTTCGCGGATCGCGTCGTAATCCTGCTCGTTCGGCTCGGCCGCGCGGGCCGACATGGGCGAAAGGGCAAATGCTTCGTTGGCCATGGCGATCTCTTCGCGCAAATCACTACGCGTTATTGTAACGATCACCACGATATCGACCGAATCGCAATTGGTTTGATGCAGTCCGAATCACAAATCCCCATCGCGGCAGCCAGCAAGCGACGATTCGCCGTCAGCCTCGCGGTGTTCTATTCGGCGGTCTTCGCGGTTTCCGGCACGCATCTGCCGTTCTTCCCGGTGTGGCTGAAGGCGATCGGCATCGACGCGGCCTGGATCGGCCTCATCAACGCGCTGCCGGCGATCACGCGCTTCACCACGCTGCCGCAGGTCACCGCCTTTGCCGAGAAGCGACAGGCCATCCGCGGTGCCATGATGGTCTCGGTGCTGGCCACCGCGATCGGGTTTACGGCGGTCGGCCTGCAGCAGCAGCCGCTGGCGCTGTTCCTGATCTATGCGCTGACCTGCGTGATGTGGACGCCGACGATGCCGCTGACCGATGCCTATGCACTGCGCGGCGTCGCCCGCTACGGGATCGATTACGGCCCTGTGCGGCTGTGGGGCTCGGCGGCGTTCGCGGCCGGATCGCTCGCCTGCGGCTATCTCGTCGACGTCATCGCGCCGCGCGACCTGATCTGGGTGATCGTTGCGTGGGCGGTCGTTGCAGTCGCTGCCAGCCTGCAGCTTCAGCCGCTCGACGATGTCAGGCGCAGGAGCGTCGAGGCGCGTGCTGACACGGCGCTGCTGCGCGATGCCGGCTTCTGGGCCGTCATCGTCTCGGCGGCGCTGATCCAGGGCAGCCACGTCGCCTACTACACCTTCTCGGCCATCAACTGGCAGCTCCATGGCCTGAGTGGGCTGACCATCGCCGGCCTATGGACATTGGGCGTGATCGCCGAGATCGTGGTGTTCGCGCTGTCGCCGCGCATCTCGCTGCATCCATCGACGCTGATGGCGATCGGAGGCGTGACCGCCGGGGTACGCTGGATCGTCACCGCCAACGAGCCGCCGCTCGCGCTGCTCGCAATCGCCCAGCTCGGTCACGGCTTCAGCTTCGGCATGACCATCCTCGGCACCATGAATCTCCTGGTGCAGCGCGTGCCCTCGCATCAGATCGCGCGCGGGCAGGGCTATTACGCCGCCTGCAACGGGCTGCTCGGCGCGGCGACCTCGATCGCGTCAGGCGCGATCTATGCCCGCATCGGCGACGGCCTCTATTACGTCATGGCTGCGATGGCCGGCGCCGGCGCGATTTTGATCTGGTCGGCGCGGCGCCGCCTGAAGGCTCAGCCCCACAGCGAGGCGTCCGGCGGATAGACCAGACTGCCGTCGTAGCGCAGCCCATGATCGCGGTCGCGCGCCAGCAGCAAGGGACCGTCGAGATCGACGAAGCGCGCCTGCGGCGTCACCAGCATCGCCGGGGCCATCGACAGCGAGCTTGCGACCATGCAGCCGATCATGATCTCGAAGCCGAGCGCCTGCGCCGCGTCCGCCATGGCGAGCGCCTCGGTGAGGCCGCCGGTCTTGTCGAGCTTGATGTTCACGGCGTCGTAGCGGCCGCGCAGCGGCGCGAGCGAAGCGCGGTCGTGCACGCTCTCGTCGGCGCAGACCGCGAGCGGCCGCCTGATCCGCGCCAGCGCCTCGTCCTTGCCTGACGGCAGCGGCTGCTCGACCAGGGTGACGCCGACGGCGGCGCAGGCGGCGAGGTTGGCTTCCAGATTGGCCTCGGTCCAGGCTTCGTTGGCATCGACGATCAATTCGGATTCGGGCGCGGCCTTGCGCACCGCCGCGATCCGCTCCGGGTCGCCGTCGCCGCCGAGCTTGATCTTGAGCAGCGGCCGGTGCGCCGCCTTGGCGGTCGCCGCCGCCATGGCCTCGGGGGTCCCCAACGAGATCGTGTAGGCCGTGGTGCGCTCGCCCGGCACCGGACGGCCGAGCAGGTTCCAGGCCCGCTGGCCCGCCGCCTTGGCCTCGAGGTCGATCAGGGCACAATCCAGGGCGTTGCGGGCCGCCCCGGCCGGCATGGCGGCCTGGAGCGCCTGCCGCGTCAACCCTTCGGCGACGGCCTGCTGCATGGCCTGGAGGGCGCCGAGCGTCGCCTCAGGCGTCTCGCCATAACGGGGATAGGGCACGCACTCGCCGCGGCCGGTCAGCCCGTCCCGGCTGACCTCCGCCAGGACAGTGACGGCCTCGGTTTTGGCCCCGCGGCTGATGGTGAAGCTGCCCGCGATGGGGAAGCGCTCGATTCGGGCCGCCAGGGACGCAAATTTCATGGAAGTCATTTTGAACTCTGGCGAAATCTGAACCTGCTAGTTACCTCTAGCAACTAACGTTAACCACTTGGGGATACCTTCTCTGGGTAAGGGCGCGTGCGCAACCATCTGATTTTCTCCGCCCCGGTACGGGAGCGGACATTTTGAGCAGCGATCCGAAGCTGGAACGGATTGCCAAGGGCAACGCGCTGGCACTTTGCGCCACCGGGACCTGGACCGCGAGCTTCGCGCCGGTCCTGGAGCGGATGGTGGCCGACGCCGAGAAGCTCGCCGGCACTCCCCAGAGCATCTTCATCGACGTCTCAGAGGTCGCCAAGCTCGACACCTTCGGCGCCTGGCTGATCGAGCGGCTGCGCCGCAGCCTGACCAAAGGGCCGGTCGAGGCGCAGATCGCGGGGTTGTCCGCCAATTATTCCAGCCTCGTCGACGAGGTGCGGCGGGTCAGGGCCACGGCCGTGGTCGACAGCAGCCCGATCACCATCGCCGGCATGCTGGAGCAGATCGGCCGGGCCGTGGCCGGCGTCGGCGGGACGATCGCGGGCCTCGTCGACATGCTCGGTGCCGTGCTCGCAGCATGGTTCCGCGTCCTGATCCATCCGCGCTCGTTCCGCCTGACCTCGACCGTGCATCACATGGAGCAGGTCTGCTGGCGCGCGGTGCCGATCATCGTGCTCATCACCTTCCTGATCGGCTGCATCATCGCCCAGCAGGGCATCTTCCATTTCCGCCGCTTCGGCGCCGACATCTTCGTGGTCGACATGCTCGGCGTGCTGGTGCTGCGCGAGATCGGCGTGCTGCTGGTCGCGATCATGGTCGCGGGCCGCTCGGGCAGCGCCTACACCGCCGAGCTCGGCTCGATGAAGATGCGCGAGGAGATCGACGCGCTGCGCACCATGGGGTTCGACCCGATCGAGGTGCTGGTGCTGCCGCGCATGATCGCGCTGGTGCTGGCATTGCCGATCCTGGCCTTCCTCGGCGCGATGGCGGCGCTCTATGGCGGCGGCCTCGTCGCCTGGCTTTATGGTGGCGTCGAGCCGGAGGCGTTCCTGCTGCGCCTGCGCGACGCCATCTCGATCGACCATTTCATCGTCGGCATCGTCAAGGCTCCGGTCATGGCCGCCGTGATCGGCATCGTCGCCTGCGTCGAGGGCCTTGCCGTGCAGGGCAGCGCGGAATCGCTCGGCCAGCACACCACGGCCTCGGTGGTGAAGGGCATCTTCTTCGTCATCGTGATGGACGGCATCTTCGCCATCTTCTTCGCCTCGATCGGGATGTGACGATGGCAGCCGAGGTCCAAAATCCCATCATCCGCGTCCGTAACGTCACCGTGCAGTTCGGGTCGACGCGCGTGCTCGACGGACTCGACCTCGACGTCAAGCGCGGCGAGATCCTTGGCTTCGTCGGTCCCTCCGGCGCGGGCAAGTCGGTGCTGACGCGTACCATCATCGGCCTCGTGCCGAAGGTTGCAGGCTCCATCGAGGTGTTCGGCGTCGATCTGGATTCCTCGAGCACCTCGCAGCGGCGCAACGTCGAGCGGCGCTGGGGCGTCCTGTTTCAGCAGGGCGCGCTGTTCTCCTCGCTCACGGTGCGGCAGAACATCCAGTTTCCGATGCGCGAATATCTTCGCGTCTCGCAGCGGCTGATGGACGAGATCACCATGGCCAAGCTCACCATGGTCGGCCTCAAGCCTGAGGTCGCCGAGCGATTTCCGTCAGAGCTCTCCGGTGGCATGATCAAGCGCGTGGCGCTCGCCCGTGCGCTGTCGCTCGATCCCGATCTCGTCTTCCTGGACGAGCCGACCTCGGGCCTCGACCCGATCGGCGCCGGCGACTTCGACGATCTGGTCAGGACGCTTCAGCGCACTTTGGGGCTGACGGTTTTCATGGTAACCCACGATCTCGACAGCCTTTATACAGCATGTGACCGCATCGCCGTTTTAGGGAACGGTAAGATCATTGCGGCAGGGTCGATCGCCGACATGCAGGCCTCGCAGCATCCCTGGTTGAGGCAGTATTTCCATGGCAAGCGCGCCCGCGCGGTCATGGCTTGAGTAGCTGGGATGAGTAGCCGGAGCACCTGATGGAAACGCGGGCGAATTACGTGTTGATCGGATCGTTCACGCTGGCGGTGATCGCCGCGGCGATCGGCTTCGTGCTCTGGTTCCAGTCGCTGCACACCACCAAGCAGCGCAGCCCTCTGCGGGTCGTGTTCGAAGGCCCGGCGGCGGGCCTGCGCAACGGCGGCAGCGTCAACTTCAACGGTATCCGGGTGGGCGAGGTGGTCTCGGTGAAGCTCGACAACCCGCGGCGGGTTGTCGCACTCGCGATGATCGAGAACAACGCCCCGATCCGCAAGGACACCCTCGTCGGTCTCGAATTCCAGGGTCTCACCGGCGTCGCCGCGATCTCGCTCAAGGGCGGCGACGAGGCCGCGCCCCCGCCGCCGCTCGACCAGGACGGCATTCCGACGCTGACGGCCGACCCCAACAAGCTGCAGGACGTCACCGAGGCGATCCGTGGCACGCTGCAGAACATCAACAAGATCGTCGCCGACAACCAGGAATCGGTGAAGAACTCGCTGAAGAATCTGGAGACCTTCACCACGTCGCTGGCGCGCAATTCCGAGAAGATCGACGGCGTGATGGCCAAGGTCGACGGCGTCATGCTCAAGGCCGACAATCTCATGCTCGGCCTCAACACGCTCGCCGGCGGCAAGGACGGCGGCGAGCTGTTTCAGGCGGTGAAGTCGATCCGCGAGCTCGCCGACGATTTCGACAAGCGCTCCGGCGCGCTGATGGCCGACGGCCGCCGTACCCTCGGCGACATCAGCCGCGCCGTGAACAATTTCGACCGCAACCCGACCCGCGTGCTGTTCGGCGCCAGCAACAGCAGCGCGCCACCGCCGCCGCCGCCCGAACCGCCGAAACCGGCGGCAGCGCCCAGGCGGTAGACAGGCGACTAAGTTCGCGTCTCTCTCAACTCGTCATTGCGAGCGTAGCGACCTGTCCGCCGAAGCCTTGGCGAAGGCGGAAGCAATCCAGACTGTCTCCGCGGACGCAGTCTGGATTGCTTCGTCG
>RXJC01000051.1 GCA_003963435.1 Bradyrhizobiaceae bacterium
CCTCCGGCTCGAGCTGGGTGTAGCGGAGCACCAGCGTTTGCGGGAAGGTTAACGTGGCATCGCTGAAATACATCCAGTTCAGGAAAGTGCCGTAGGCGGGATCTTCGGGCCCGACCATCAACGGCGTCGGGCCGTGCTTGACGCCGAGATAATGACAGATGCCGGAGGATTCCGTCATCCTGGTCTCGCCGTCGATCATGAAGGGAATGGTGCCGAGCGGATTGAGCGCCAAATATTCCTTGGCAAAGACGCGCGGCGGGAACGGCAGCATCTTCAGCTCATAAGGCAGCCCCATCTCCTCCAGCATCCAGAGCGGACGAAACGAGCGCGCGGCGTCGCAATGATAGAGCGTGATCATCAAGCTTTTCCTTTGCTGCCGGGCAACGTGCCCATCATCTTGCACAGGACCATCAGCATGACCTCGTCGGCGCCGCCGCCGATCGAGGTCAGGCGGCTGTCGCGATAGGCGCGGCTGACCGGCGTCTCGTTGGTAAAGCCCATTCCGCCCCAATATTGCAAGCAGGCGTCGGTGAGCTCGCGGCCGAGCCGGCCAGCCTTCAGCTTGGCCATGGTCGCGAGCCGTGTCACGTCCTCGCCGGCGACCAGCTGCTCGGCAGCGCGATAGATCAGCGCGCGCAGCAGCTCGACCTCGGTCTGCATCTCCGCAAGCTTGAAATGCACGACCTGGTTGTCGAGGATGCTCTGGCCAAAGGCTTTGCGGTTGCGCGTGTACTCGATGGTCTGGTCGATGATGTATTCATGCGCCTTCAGGCAGGCCGCCGCGCCCCAGAGCCGCTCCTCCTGGAACTGGATCATCTGGTAGGTAAAGCCCTTGCCTTCCTCGCCGATTCGGTTGCGCTTGGGCACGCGGACATTGTCGAAGAAGATCTGCGCCGTGTCGGACGAGCGCATGCCCATCTTGTCGAGTTTTCGCGCGACCGTGACGCCCTTGCTCTTCATGGGCACGCAGATCAGCGACTTGTTGCGGTGAACGGGGCCGTCGCCGGTGTTGGCGAGCAGGCAGATCCAGTCAGCCTGGGTGCCATTGGTGATCCACATCTTGCCGCCGGTGATGACGTAGTCGTCGCCGTCCGAGCGTGCCTGGGTCTTGATCGAGGCGACGTCGGAGCCGGCGCCGGGCTCGGAGACGCCGATGCAGGCAACGTAATCGCCGGAGATCGAGGGCGCCAGAAACTCGCGACGCACCTCGTCCGAGCCGAACCGCGCCAGCGCCGGCGTTGCCATGTCGGTTTGCACCCCGATCGCCATCGGCACGCCGCCGCAGGTGATGGCGCCCAGCTCCTCGGCCATCATCAGCGCATAGGAGTAATCGAGGCCGGAGCCGCCGAACTCGACCGGCTTGTTGAGGCCGAGAAAGCCGAGGCTGCCCATCTTCTTGAACAGCTCGTGCGCCGGGAAGATGTCGGCCTTCTCCCAGTCATCGACATGAGGGTTGATCTCGTTGGCGATGAACTTTTGCAAGCTACGGCGAATGTCGTCGTGGTCGGCGGTGAATAGCATTTTGTCCCCTTTGTCATTCCGGGGCGCGAAGCGCGAACCCGGAATCCAGAGATGAGTCCCACAATATCGAGATTCCGGGTTCGACGCTTCGCGTGCCCCGGAATGACGGGGTTCACAACCCCATCTGCCGGCTTGCAAGATCCTTCATGATCTCCTCGGTGCCGCCGCCGATGGCATTGACCTTGACCTCGCGGTAGATGCGCTCGGCCTTGATGCCGCGCATGAAGCCGGCACCGCCGAAGATTTGCACGGCTTCCGAGGCGCAGAACGCCATGGTCTGCGTCGCCTGGTTCTTCATCATGCAGATTTCCGCGACCGGGCTTTCGCCCTGCTCGAGCCGCCAGGCCAGCATTTCCAGCATCGCCTGGGAGGCCGCGACCTTCTGCGCCATATCGACGATCTTGTGCCTGATGACCTGATGCTGGGCGAGCGGCTTGCCAAAGGTCTTGCGCTCCTTGGCATAGGCGATCGCTTCGTCGAGACAGACCCGGGCAAAGGCGGTGCAGCCTGCCGCCATGCCCATGCGCTCGCTGTTGAAATTCTGCATGATGATCTTGAAGCCCTGGCCCTCCTCGCCGATCAGGTTTTCGGCCGGGACACGGCATTCGTCGAAATGCAGCGTCGCGGTGTCGGAGGCCCACCAGCCCATCTTCTTGAGCTTCGTCCGTGACAAGCCGGGCGTGTCACCCTCGATCAGGAGCAGGCTGACGCCGCCGGCGCCCTCGCCGCCGGTACGCACGGCAACGGTCAGATAATCAGCGCGCATGCCTGAGGTGATGAAGGTCTTTTCGCCACTCACGACGTAGTGATCCCCGTCGCGCCGTGCCCTGGTGCGGAGGCCGGCGACGTCCGAGCCTCCGCCGGGTTCGGTGATCGCGAGCGCGGAGATCTTCTCACCCGACAGCACTTGCGGCAGCACGCGCGCCTTCACCTCGGGCCGCGCCGCACGCGCGATTGGCGGCGAGCCGATGGTGTGGCTCATCAGACTGGCGCTGACACCGCCGGCGCCCGCCCGCGCCAGCTCCTGGCTGGCCACGATCTTCATGAACTGATCGGCGGCGATGCCGCCATATTCCTCGGGGAATCCAAGCCCCAACAGGCCGATCTCGGCGGCCTTGCGGTAGAGCGCGCGCGGGAATTCGCCGGCCTCGTCCCACTCATGGGCGAAGGGCGCAATCTCCTTCTCAACGAAGCGGCGCATCATTTCGCGAAAGGCGTCGTGCTCGGCGGTATAAAACGGGCTCTTCATCGCACATGCTCGCGGACGGATTCGTTTCATCACCATGGCTGGAACCTGGACGGCTCACTTGCGCGGAGTGGCTGGCTGCAGCCGGAGTTCCGGACAAGGCAATCACCTAGCAACTGGACGCAAGACGATTTTCCCCGGTCGCAGGCCAACTCCGGCGCAAAAAAAGTTGCTGCACAGACTCCGGCTGGCCCCAGGGCCACGCCGGGCATGGTGCGCCGAGGGAGGTATTTTTGGCCGTTCGTTACTACGACTGGATCGTCCATCACGGCCGCCGCACGCCGAACAAGGTTGCAGTGATCGACCTCGCGAGCGAGCGCCGCTTCACCTATTCGCAGCTCGACGCCCGCGTCTCGCGCCTCGCCTCCTTGCTGCGTCACACGCTGGACGTCTCGCGCGGCGATCGTGTCGCCGTGCTGGCGCTGAACACGACTGATACGCTGGAGGTGCAGTTCGCCTGCGGGCGCTTAGGTGCGATCTTCGTGCCGCTGAACACCCGCCTCACCGTTCCCGAGCTTCAGTTCATCACCGGCGACTGTGCGCCGAAGGTGATGATCCACGATTCCGATCTCGCCGAGACCGCGCTTGCCGTCGCAAAGCTGTGCGGCATCGCGACCAGCCTGCTGCTCGGCCCCGGCGGGTCCTATGAGGCCGGCATCGCCGCCGCAAAGCCGCTCGAGCGCGCCGAGGAGGTCACGCTCGATGACGTCTCGACCATCATGTACACCTCGGGCACGACCGGCCATCCGAAGGGCGCCACCATCACCCATGGCATGACCTTCTGGAATTGCGTCAATCTCGGCGGCCCCGCCTGCATCGGGCCCTCCTCGGTCCTGCTCACCGTGCTGCCGCTGTTCCACACCGGCGGGCTGAATTGCTACACCAACCCGGTGCTGCATGCCGGTGGCACCGTGATGATCATGCGCGCCTTCGATCCCGGCACGGCGCTCGGCCTGATCAACGATCCCGCACAAGGCATCAACGTGTTCTTCGGCGTGCCTGCGATCTACCAGTTCATGGCGCAGCACCCGGCCTTCGCCACGACCGACCTCAGCCGCCTGATCGTCGGCGGTGTCGGCGGTGCGCCGATGCCGGTGCCGCTGCTGAAAGTGTGGGAGGCGCGCGGCGTCGCGCTTCAACAGGGCTACGGCATGACCGAGACCTCGCCGGCCGTCCTGGTGCTCGATCGCGAGGACGCGGCGCGCAAGGCGGGCTCCGCCGGAAAGCCGGTGCTGCATACCGAAGTCCGCATCGTGCGCCCCGACGGCAGCGATGCCGATGTCGGCGAGCTTGGCGAGTTGTGGGTGAAAGGGCCGAACATCACGCCCGGTTACTGGAACAGGCCGGAGGCGAACAAGACCTCCTTCACCGACGGCTGGCTGCACACGGGCGATGCGACACGCGTCGACGAGGAAGGCTTCTACTACATCGTCGATCGCTGGAAGGACATGTACATCTCCGGCGGCGAGAACGTCTATCCGGCGGAGGTCGAGAACGTCCTGCATCAGCTCAATGCGATCGCCGAAGCTGCCGTGATCGGCGTTCCCGATCCGCAATGGGGCGAAGTCGGCCTTGCCATCGTCGCGGTCAAGCCCGGGCTGAAGCTGACCGAGGCCGACGTCTTCGCGCATTGTGCGGCCAATCTGGCGCGCTTCAAATGCCCGCGCCAGATCCGCTTCGTCGACGCGCTGCCGCGCAATGCCACCGGCAAGATTCACAAGCCGACCTTGCGCAAGGAATTCTCGGTCGCCTCCGAGGTCGACAAGAAAGTCGCCAATGCCTGACCGGAGCGCCCTTTGCGGGCGCTTCTTTTTTCCACGTGCCTGCCCCACCCACAAGAAACTCCAAGGAATTTCCATGAAGAACAAGAAACTCACCCTGCTGGCCGCGGCAACGGCCCTGACGTTGCTCTCAGTTCAAGGCGCCTTGGCGCAGAAGAAGTACGACACGGGTGCCAGCGACACCGAGATCAAGATCGGCAACGTCGAGGCCTATTCCGGTCCGGCTTCGGCCTACGGCATCATCGGCAAGACCGAGGAAGCCTATTTCAAGATGATCAACGACCAGGGCGGCATCAACGGCCGCAAGATCAACTGGATCTCCTATGACGACGGCTATTCGCCGCCCAAGACGGTGGAGCAGGTCCGCAAGCTGATCGAGAGCGACGAGGTGTTCCTGGTCTTCAACGCGCTGGGCACCCCGACCCAGACCGCCGTGCAGAAATATCACAACGCCAAGAAGGTGCCGCAGCTCTTCCTCGCCACCGGCGCCAGCAAGTGGAACGACCCGAAGAATTTCCCCTGGACCATGGGTTTCCAGCCGAGCTACCGGGTCGAGGCACGGATCTTCGCCAAGTACATTTTGCAGACAAAGCCTGACGCCAAGGTTGCGATCTTCTATGCCAACGACGATTTCGGCAAGGACTACGTCGCCGGCATCAAGGAGATCTTCGGCGCCAAGGCCTCTTCGCTGATCGTCGCCGAAGAGAGCTACGAGACCACCGAGCCGTCGATCGATTCCCACATCGTCAAGCTGAAGGGCACCGGCGCCAACGTCTTCGTCAACATCTCGACGCCGAAATTCGCGGCCCAGGCGATCAAGAAGATCGCCGAGCTCGAATGGAGGCCGATGCACGTCATGACCGACGTCTCGATCTCGATCGGCGCCGTGATGAAGCCCGCCGGCCTCGACGCGTCGGAAGGCGTGCTGTCCGCCGGCTATTTGAAGGATGCAGCCGACCCGCAGTGGAAGGACGACGAGGGCATGAAGAAGTTCATGGCGTTCGTCGGCAAGTACATGCCTGGCGCCGACGTCACCGACACCAACCTGGTCTACGGCTATGCCGCCGCCCAGACGCTGGTGCAGACCCTGAAGCAGTGCGGGGACAACCTGACGCGCGAGAACGTGATGAAGCAGGCCGCGAGCCTGAAGGATTTCGCGCCCGACACGCTGATCCCCGGCATCAAGATCAACACCAGCCCGAACGACTTTGCTCCGATCGAGCAGCTCAAGATGATGCAGTTCAAGGGCGGCAAATGGGACCTGTTCGGCGACGTCATCAGCGCCGAAACCGGAGGCTAGCTCTCCTCGTTTGCCCCAACCCGACAAGCTGGAGCCGTTCCCGTCGGGAGCGGCTCCGCAGCGAAGTAGAGCCCTTGCAATCTCGATCCGGTGTCAGCGGACTAGGGGCAGCTCGACTTCGTCGTCGCCTGGGCCGGGCTGAATCGAAGACCCGGCATCCCGGCTCACCTCGATCGATGCCACGGCAAGGCCAAGCCGGCGGGCATCACCAATGCCCCTGAGCAGGGGGCACGACCATGCGAGAATGGCGATGCCCGAGGCCGGCAGATCGAGCCCGATCTCATAGACGTCGGCGCCGGTTGCGATCGCGGCGCGATCCACGCGCACGCCGTCGAGATAGAAATGCGGATTGATCTCGCGCAGCGATGCGCGCAAGGCCGGACTTCGGATCCGAACGATGTTGCGGCCTGCGCTTCCCTGGATGCGAATGGCGGCCTGCGGCTCGCTCCAGCGGAAGATATGTCCGGCCGACGATTCGAGCGCATGGAAGCCGGCTTGCCCGACGACACGATCTCCCAGAAATCTCGTTGCGGGCCCGGCCTGGCCGCGAAGGCGACGAATGCATTCAAGCCTCTGCAGATGGATCAGCGAGGCGATGTAACGCCTCGTCCATCGCGCGACCGC